>JBDSJC010000256.1:0-6643 GCA_039917655.1 Tepidiformaceae bacterium | reverse complement strand
GCTTCTCGGTGATCGGATCGCCGATCTGCACCGCGGCGCTGGAAACCACGTTCGATTCGTCGTGCAGCTCGATCGAGCTGAACGTCGCGCCGTGGATCCCATCGCGACCCGTATCCGCTCCCACGAGCAGAAAAACGTTGCCTTCGCCGCGCGCCTTCGCGCTCTGCAGCTTGCTCGTCTCGGCGATGCCGACGCACATTGCGTTGACCAGCGGGTTGCCGCTGTACGACTCCGAGAACACGACTTCGCCGCCGACGTTTGGGATGCCCAGGCAGTTCCCATAGCCGCCGATGCCGCCGACTACGCCTTCGAAGAGGAAGCGGTTCTGTGGGACGCTTGGGGGGCCGAAACGCAGCGAATTGAGGATCGCGACGGGGTAAGCGCCCATCGCGAAGATGTCGCGCACAATGCCGCCGACGCCCGTCGCGGCGCCCTCGTACGGCTCAATCGCCGAGGGGTGATTGTGCGATTCGACCTTCATGACGACGCAGAGGCCGCCCCCAATATCGATCGCACCCGCGTTCTCCGCCCCGGCCTTGGTGAGCACGAGGTCTCCGCCACTGGGGAACAGTTTCAGGAGGGGCTTGGAGTTCTTGTAGCCGCAGTGTTCGCTCCACAGCGAGCCAAACATGCCGAGCTCGACGACGTTCGGTTCGCGGCCGAGCTGTTCGACGAGGAGTTCGTATTCGGGGAGGCTGAGGGCGACGGAATCGAGAGCGGCCTGGTCAACGGGCATGGCTACAGCGTAGAGAGCGGCCGCGAAACGGGCGAGAGCCGCTAGCATCAAGTTGAGAAATAGCGCGGTTGTTCGGCAACGCGCGGACCCTCACCCCCGTCCCCTCTCCCACTGCGGAGGGAGAGGGGAGAAAAGGCAGTTCGACAATGGCCCTCAACTAACGCCTTCTTTCTTAGCGTAGTACTAGAAGCCGGGTTTTTAGATGCGCTCGATGATGGTGCTGATGCCCATCCCGGCGCCGATGCACTGGGTGGCGAGGCCGTAACGCCCGCCGCTGTGGCGCAGTTCGTGGGCGACGGACAGCACGAGCCGGGCACCGGTAGCGCCGAGCGGGTGGCCGATGGCGATGGAGCCGCCGTTGACGTTCACACGGTCCATGGGAATGCCGAGTTCACGGCAGGACGGGATGACCTGGGCAGCGAACGCTTCGTTGAACTCGACGCGGTCGATCTGGTCAGCGGTGATGCCGGCCTTGCGCAGGGCCTTGCGGGTCGAAGGGATGGGGCCGAGGCCCATGACCTGCGGCTTTACGCCAGCGACGCCGAAGCCGACGATGCGGGCCAGCGGTTCGAGGCCGAGCTGGAGGGCCATTTTTTCGCTCATGATGATGGCGGCGGTGATGCCGTCGTTCGTCGGGCAGCTGTTGCCAGCGGTGATGCGAATCTCTTCGCCGCGGGGGCTGACGACACCTTTGATACCCGGCAGCTGGCCGAGTGTTTCCATGTTCGTGCCAGGGCGAATGCACTCGTCGCGTTCGAACGTGATGGTCTTGCCGCGTTCGGATTCGACCCAGTTGCCGTTCTCATCGAAGACCGGCTCTTCTACTTCGAGGGGGATGATTTCGTGCTTGTAAAAGCCGTTCTCGTAGGCAGCGACAGCCTTCCGGTGACTATCGACGGCGAACTGGTCCATCTCTTCGCGAGTCAGACCATAGACTTCGGCGGCGTTCTGGGCGGTTTGGGTCATCGAAAGGACGGGCGAGTAATCGAGGATTTCGTCCTGGAAGGGGACGCCGAAGTCTTCGAAGTGGTTGGCGGCCATGTTGCGCTGGAGGTCGTTCTGCTTCAGGCGGTTGGGGTTGAATTCGGTGAGGCGGGTGGTCTCGCCACGGGCGCCGCCGCCAAGTGCGCGGCCCATGCGCTCGATGCCGAGCGCGACTCCGCAGTCAGTGGCGCCGACCATGATCGACTGGGCGACGCGGTGCAACGTCTCCATGGAGGAGCCGCACTGGCGGTTGCAGTCGTAGGCGGAAACTTCGGCAGGCAGGCCGGCGAGGCGGGAGACGACATCGGCGCCGTAACCGCCGAGTTCAGCCGCGTGGCCAACGTTGCCGAGGCCGATGTCTTCGATCATCTCTGGGCGAACCTTGGGATTGCGCTCAAGGAGCGCGCGAAGGACCTGGGCGCCTGCTTCATCCAGGCGGGTTGCGACGAGTTTGCCACGGCCACCACGGCCAAAGGCCGAGCGTGCCCCATCGACGATGACGGCGTTCTGCAGTTCCAAAGAGATTCCTTCTGGCGGGCTTGTTGTTACGCCCGCGTTTCGTGATGCCACGCATGATATGGGATTCAGCGGAGAATGCGAATCACCGTGGGAATTTGGCGTTTTCTGGGGGCGACCCGTGCGTCCTTCGACCCTTCGACCCTTCGACGGGCTCAGGGTCAGGGTCAGGACGAACGGGGAGGGTGCGGGCTCCCGGCGCTGTGCTCTGGCGATTCCCTTGCAGGGCAGCGCCTGCTAGGATTGCCTTCTCTGCCTCGGGGTGTAGCTCAGCCTGGTAGAGCGCTACGTTCGGGACGTAGAGGCCACAGGTTCAAATCCTGTCACCCCGACCAGCCAAGTGGCGTGCCGCCGGTTCGCGGGAGACTCCCGAACATCCGGTACAGCCCTTGGGCACAGCACCGAAAGGCCCTCCACGTGGAGGGCCTTTCGCTTCTCTCCCGCCGTACGCTTACCGCGCGGGCGCTTGCTGCACCTCGACCAGGTACAGCACGTGCGCACCGCCGCCGGCCTGCGGCAGCGCCTGGAGGAACGCTTGGAGCTGAGTCCGCGCTTCCTGAGTTGCGTGCGCGAGGATGCCATCGTTGATCGCCTGTTTCTGAGCGGCGCTGGTGACGCCAGCGACCGAGCCATCGCGCACGTCTCCACCGCCGATGCCGACTGTCTGGCCGACCTTCGTGAGCAATCCGGCGCTCGTTGAGAGGTTAAACGACTGGGCATCGATCTCGGTGCTCAGGATCGTGGCCTCGGGGATGCGGATGACCACGACCGGCTCCGCGCCCTCGCGCAGCACCTCAATGTCGCTCGCGGAGACTTGTCGCAGGTTAACTCCGGCGGCGACCGTAACCTTGGCCTTCACGTTCAACTCTTCGCCAGCTATCCACCCGGGGAGCGGCAGCTTCGTGAAGCCAGCGTTCAAACGTTTTTTGAACTCCGTGTGGCTGTTGCTGTCATAGCTGTTCTTGACGGTCACCAGTTCGAACGCCTGGACGCTGGAGAGCAGTTGCGCGCGGTCGACGGTCACCTGGCCGGCGTCTTCGACACCGAGGCTGAAGAGGTTCGAGTTTACCCAGCGCCAACCGACCCAACCGCCAAAGAGGAGGACGACGAGGGCAGCAAGGACGAGCAGCCAGCCAGCGACGCGCACCGGCGAGGGGCCGGGGGCGCGCCCGACGACGTGGATCGTGAGGGGATCGTGAGTAGTCATAAATCCATTGTCGTTGCCCACTCCGCCGATTGCCATCAGCTTTTCGATTCGTTTACCTTCGGGTTTCGGATTGGGGACACGCAAAGCCCATCCCAAAATGCCCCTTCTTCCCGTATTGTTGCGCGTTCAGGAGGCGCAAAATGGCAGAGGCAACAAACTGGCTGGACCTTGTCCAGGAAGAGATCATCGAACCGGAGCGGCCGATCATCGACCCTCACCACCATCTCTGGGACCGCGGTGGCAACCGCTACCTTATAGATGAACTGGTGGCGGATACGGGCAGCGGCCACAACATCGTCAGCACGGTGTTTATCGAGTGCCTTTCGATGTACCGCGCGGGCGGCCCCGCGGCGTTGCGCCCGGTCGGCGAAACCGAATTCGTGCATGGTGTGGCGGCGATGAGCGCCAGCGGCGGATTCGGCACCACGCGCGTGGCCGACGGGATCATCAGCTACGCTGACCTGACCCTCGGCGAAGCCGTCGGCGCGGTGCTCGATGCGCACCTCGCGGCCAGCCCCACGCGTTTCCGCGGGATCCGTCACGCGGTCGGCTGGGACGCCAGCGCCGACGTCCGCAACTCGCACACTCGCCCGCCCGAGAATCTCCTGCTTGACGAGAAGTACCGTCGCGGGGCGGGCGAACTGAGCCGCCGTGGACTGGTCTTTGAGGCGTGGCTCTACCACTCTCAGATCCCGGAGTTGACTGACCTGGCGCGGGCGTTCCCGGAGTTGACGATCGTGCTCGACCACTTCGGCGGGCCGCTCGGCATCGGGCCTTACGCGGGGCGCGCCGATGAGGTGTTCGAAGGCTGGCAGCGGAGCATCGACGACCTGGCGTCTTGCCCAAACGTGGTCGCTAAGCTGGGCGGCATCAATATGGAAATCAACGGGTTCGGCTGGGAGCTGCGCGAACAGCCGCCAGGCTCGGAAGAGCTGGCTGAGGCGACGAAGCGTTACTACCTGCACACCATCGAGCGCTTCGGGCCGCAGCGCTGCATGTTCGAAAGCAACTTCCCGGTGGACAAGGTGAGCGTTTCGTACTCAGTGCTGTGGAACTCGTTCAAGCGCCTGACGGCCGGATTCTCCGAGGCTGACAAGTCCGCGCTATTCCACGACACCGCGGCACGGGTCTACAAGCTCACGGGGACGTAGCGGCTTGCTGGGACCCGGGCCCTGGCACTCGGGACTCGGCACCGGCCACTGCGTTACACTGCCGCTCCACCCACTTTCGCTAAGGGAACCGCCGCATGGACCTCGAAGTCGCCGCTCTCCTGCCCGCCCTGGAATCGGAAACCGGCCGCACGCTGGAGTTGCTGCGCAGCGACGTCGCAGGCCTGCGCCAGCGACGCGACGAGATGTCCGCCCCGCTGCGCGGCACAGGCCCCGCCGTCCGCCTTCAGGAGGACCGAAAAATTGAGGGGCCCAGCGGGCCGCTCAATCTGCACATCATTGTCCCCGAGAGTGCGCGCGCGGCGTACCTGCACATTCACGGAGGCGGCTGGGTGCTCGGCTCCGAGATGAACGGGGACCCGATGCTGAGGCGCATCGCCAGCGAGGCTCACGTGGCCGTCGTCTCGGTCGGTTACCGGCTGGCGCCAGAGGACCCGTACCCGGCGGGGCTCGATGACTGCTTCGCCGCGTCGCTCTGGCTCGAAGAGCACCTCGCCGAACTGGGCGTGGACGACCCTGGTGCGATCTACATCGGTGGAGAGTCCGCCGGAGCGAACCTCGCGGCCGCTACGCTGCTCAAGCGGCGCGACCAGGGCGAAGCGCCGCTGCGAGGGGCCGTGCTGACCTTCGGGGTCTTCTCCGCGGTCTACGACCTGCCCTCAATGAAGGCGATGTGGGACCGCGAGCTGGTGCTCAGCGGGCCGATCATGCAGCACTTTTCCGATTCCTACGCGCCCGGCCGAGACCTGAAGCACCCCTACATTTCGCCGCTCTACGCCGACCTGAAGGGGATGCCGCCGGCGATCTTCTCGGTTGGCACACTGGACCACCTCTATTCGGATACCGTGTTGATGTCCGAAGCCTGGAAGCGGGCGGGCAACGAGTGCGAAGTGCACGAGTACGTGGATGGCTTTCACGGCTTCACCGGTTACCCGATTGGACTCGCGCGGCGTGCGCACACGACCATCAACCAGTGGCTCGGAGCGCGGGTGGCGAACGCCCAGGCGGTGTCGTGACCGAGGCCACCCCACGGGTGGTGATCGACCTGGGATGCGGGGCGCGCAAGGGGCCGGGCGCCATTGGCCTCGATATTGCGCCGATCCCCGGGGTCGATGTGATCGCCGATGTGATGCGCGGGCTGCCCCCGCGGGACGGCTGAGTGGACGAAATCCACGCCTCACACATCGTCGAGCATGTGGATGACCTGATGAGCTTCATGGGCGAAGTCTGGCGAATCTGCAAACCGGAAACGCTGGTCTACTTTCGCTTCCCGCACGGCAGCACGAAGTTTATGACCTGGAAGGACCCCACGCACAAACGCGCCGTCTTTCTCGCGACGTTCGAGTACTTCGACCCCAACACCTTCGATGGCGCGGCGTTTGGCTACTACCACCCGGCCAAATTTCGGATCATGGGCAGGCGGCTGAACTTCAATATGAACGCGGACACGCTTCGGCTCAGGAAGGCGCGGCGGATGCTGGCGCGGGTGTTCGATGGCATCGCGAACCGCGATCAGCGCAGCCAGTACGCGGCGGAACGTTTCTGGGGCCAGTTGGTGGGGTTCGAAGAAGCGCACATCTGGCTTCGAGCGAATAAGCCGGACTAAGCACCCACTCAGGAGTCTGGACTTGACTACTGTCGATTATGCACACGACCGGCACAGTTAAGGCTGCTTACGGCGTTGGTTAGACGCTATCAAATTGTTCGATAGTTAAGATTGACTTACCCCTACCTGGCCCTAGACTACGGACATCCGCACACGGGGGCTTTTGAGGACGTGACGCTGGATTGGAAGGGGAAGCCATGAGTAACCAGGACAGCTACTGGTCTCGCCGTTTGCAATCAGGGAGACTTACTCGCCGCCGTTTCGTCGGGGGAACGGCCCTTGCCGGCGTTGGTGTTGCGGGCCTCGGCCTGGTGGGCTGCGGCGACGACGATTCGACCTCCAAGTCCACCGCCACGCCGGCGCCGGCTGGCAGCAGCCCGAGCGCCGCGGCGAGTGCCGCGACCGTGAACCGCGGCGGAACCCTC
>JBDSJC010000255.1:0-7986 GCA_039917655.1 Tepidiformaceae bacterium | reverse complement strand
GGCCGGCCAGCAGCTTTTCGCGGTTGAAGTCTTCACGGCGGCCGTCCTTCTTCACTACGAGGACCGTGGAGAGCTGTACTGTTTCGACAGTCGTGAACCGTTCTCCGCAGGCGATGCACTGCCGCCGCCGCCGGATGCCGTCGTCGTTCGCCCGGCTGTCGGTTACTTTTGAGTCGCGGAAGTTGCAAAACGGGCAGCGCACGGTGTTTGCATAATCCTCTAAGAGTGTACGCGAGTGAACAATTCCTTCGCGGCTCGCGCAGTATTCACCCTACATGTTGTGGCTGTCAACCCCCTAAGGCACAACATGTGGTGCGGCGTTACGTCTCGTGCGAATCTGGCGCTGGCCGCAAGCCGCTTTCGTTCCGAAAACTGATAGACCAAGAAGCCGCCGAAAAGGCCTCACCGGGGCGCTATCCGCGGCGCGTCACGGGGTTACGCAGCGCAAGGAAGAATTCGCAGCCCGGCGTGTCGGTCCAGGGCGAAAGAATGCCGCTGCCCGGGTGCAAGCAGGTGCCGCGTCCGCCCTCCTGGTCTTCGACAAACTCGCGGCAGCCGCCACAGAGCGAAACCGCCGGAGCGCGCTCCCGAATGTTGTCGCCGAGGAGGAAGAGGTAGTCGGAGTCCGGCTCCGCCACGTCCCAGTCACCCTTTGGAAGCTTCGCGACCGGCGCCGCCCAATCGTTGGACTGCCGCTGACGCTTGCGATTCTTGCGATGGCCCATCTCCTGAGCCTACCGCCGCCCGCCGATGATCGCCACCGGTGGCCGCCAACGGGCCGCGCCCTCACGCCTCGTCAGCCACATCCACCTGGCGAATCTGGCCGCGGCGGTCCTTGAACTTCGCCTTCAGATAGTCCCGGTTCATCGATGCGATGAAGTCGAGGCTGATCCCAGCCGGGCAGACAGCCTCACACTCGCCGTAATTGGTGCAGCTGCCAAAGTACATCTCCATCGTGTCCACCATGGAAGTCACTCGCGCCCACCGTTCGGGCTGTCCCTGCGGCAGCACGTTCAGATGGGATACTTTTGCCGATGTGAATAGCTGTGCCGCCCCGTTCGGACATGCGGCAACACACGCTCCACAGCCGATGCAGGCGGCAGCGTCCATGGCGATGTCGGCCACCGACTTCGGCACCAGCGTGCTGTTCGCTTCCTGCGCGCCGCCCGTCGGCGCTGTGATGTAGCCACCGGACTGGATGATCTTGTCGAAGGCACTGCGGTCCACCACCAGGTCCTTGATGATCGGGAAGGCCCGAGCCCGCCAGGGCTCCACGGTGATCGTGTCGCCGGTGTTGAAGTAACGCATGTGCAACTGACAGGTCGTGGTCGCCGCGTTCGGGCCGTGTGGCGTCCCGTTGATAACCACCCCGCACGAACCGCAGATGCCTTCGCGGCAATCGTGGTCGAACGCGATCGGCTCTTTGTTCTCGGCCAGGAGCTGCTCGTTGACCACGTCCAGCATCTCTAGGAACGACATGTGATCGTTGATTTCCTGCGCCTGGTACGTTTCGAACCGGCCCTCGGCGTTCGGCCCATCCTGGCGCCAGACTTTCAGTGTCAGCGAGAGGTTCACTTGTAGCTCCTCTGAGTCGGGTGCGCATATTCGAACTCAAGTTGCTCTTTGTGCAACGTTTCCGGCTTGCCGGACCCGGCGAACTCCCATGCGGAGACGTGCGCGAAGTTCTCGTCGTCGCGGAGTGCCTCGCCCTCGGGCGTCTGGTGCTCTTCGCGGAAGTGGCCGCCGCACGATTCCTCCCGGTTGAGCGCGTCCTGACACATCAGCTCGCCGAGTTCGAAGAAGTCGGCCACCCGGCCAGCGCGTTCCAGGGATTGGTTGAAGCTCGCGCCGTCACCGACGATCTTCAGGTTCTTGTCGAAGTCCTCGCGCAGTTCGCCGATCTCACCGATCGCTTTGGTTAGCCCCTCGGCCGTGCGCGCCATCCCGCAGTAGTCCCAAAGGATCCGTCCGAACTTCCGGTGATAGTAGTTCGCGCTGTGTTCTCCCTTGATCCCCAGCAAGCGGCTTACCCGCTCTCGTACGCCCTCCTCCGCCTCGCGGAACGCCGGGTCGCTCGTCGAAACCGGTGCAGAACCGAGCTGGTTCGCGAGCTCGCCCGCAATCGTCGTCGGCAGCACGAAGTAGCCATCGGCCAGGCCCTGCATCAGGGCACTCGCCCCAAGCCGGTTCGCGCCGTGGTCAGAGAAGTTCGCTTCGCCCGCCACAAAAAGCCCCGGCAGGTTGCTCATCAGGTTGTAGTCCACCCACAGCCCGCCCATGGTGTAGTGGACCGCCGGGTAGATGCGCATCGGAGCCTTGTACGGGTCGTCGCCGGAGATCTTCGCGTACATGTCGAACAGGTTGCCATAACGCTGTTCGATCGTTGCCCGCCCAAGCCGGTTGATCGCGTCCGCGAAGTCAAGATAGACGCCATTGTGGATATCCCCGACTCCGAAACCGTCGTCCACCACCTTCTTCGCCGCCCGCGAGGCGACGTCTCGCGGCACCAGGTTGCCGAACGACGGGTATCGGCGTTCGAGGAAATAGTCGCGCTCCGCTTCCGGGATATCTCCCGGTGCGCGCGTCTCACCTTTGACCGAGGCCGTCCACACGCGGCCGTCGTTGCGCAGGGACTCGCTCATCAGCGTGAGCTTGGACTGGTAGTCGCCGCTCACCGGGATGCACGTCGGGTGGATCTGCGTGAAGCACGGGTTGGCGAAGTAGGCGCCTTTGCGATGCGCCCGCCAGGTGGCCGTCACATTGCAGCCCTTCGCGCCGGTCGAAAGATAGTAGGCGTTGTTGTAGCCGCCGCTTGCGAGCACCACGGCGTGCGCGGAATGGGATTGGATCTCGCCCGTCACCAGGTCTCGCACGACTACGCCAACTGCTCGCCCGTTTACGACCACAAGGTCGAGCATTTCGTGGCGGGTGTGAAGCTCAACCGACCCGAGTTCCACCTGTCGCATCAAGGCCTGGTAGGCGCCGAGCTCGAGCTGCTGGCCGGTCTGGCCGCGCGCGTAGAACGTCCGCGAAACCTGCGCGCCACCGAACGAACGGTTGTCCAGCAGCCCGCCGTACTCCCGCGCGAAGGGCACGCCCTGCGCCGCGCACTGGTCGATGATGTTTTGGCTGATCTGCGCCAGCCGGTAGACGTTCGCCTCGCGCGAACGGTAGTCGCCGCCCTTGATCGTGTCGTAGAACAGCCGGTAAACGCTGTCGCCGTCGTTCTTGTAGTTCTTCGCTGCGTTGATGCCGCCCTGCGCGGCGATGCTGTGCGCCCGCCGCGCACTGTCCTGGAAGCAGAACGACTTGACGTTGTAGCCCATCTCACCGAGCGTCGCGGCCGCCGCCCCGCCCGCCAACCCCGTGCCAATGACGATCACCGAGAACTTGCGCCGGTTCTGCGGGGCGACGAGCTTGGTGCTGAACTTGTGGTTGTCCCACTTCTCCGCCAGGGGGCCTTCTGGAATCTTTGCATCGAGTTCCATGGACTATCTCCCCCCCGCCGGTGTGCCGTCAAAGCTGACAACGGCGCCAATGAACGCCGCCGGCGCTGCCTGCGCGCTGACCGCTTCGTCTTTCGGTTGCACCGGCTCGTCGATCGCGCCGCTAATGATAGCCACCGGGATCGAAACGTTGCCGAGCACGATGATCGCCGCGAACCCCTGCGCGAAGCGCTTGCGCCACACGTTGAAGCGCGGGTTGTTAAGCCCCAACGACTGGAACATGCTCCACGCGCCGTGATAGATGTGAATCCCGAGCAAAATGTTCGCCACGATGTAGATTGCGGCCACCGGCCAGCGCTCCGGCGAGAAGCTATGCCAGAGGTTGCGGTACGGCTGTTCGTCCACGAAATCCTGGTGCACAACGTGCCATCCCCAGGTGATGTCCATCAGATGGAAGATCACGAACAGACCGACGATGACGCCGCTCCAACGCATCGTTCTTGCCGCATACGTCGCCGCTGAGTAGCTGCGCCCACCCTGGTAGCCGATCGGCCTGGCCTTGCGGTTCAGGAGGGTCAGGGTGGTGGCGGCGTGGATGTGGAAGATGAACGAAAGGATCAGCCCCGTCCGCAGGATCCAGAGGAAGCCGGTGTGCGGCAGGATCGGCTCGCCGATCGTCCGCAGGTAGAGCCCGTACTCGTTCAGGTGCAACTCTGCGTCCGGCACGAAGACCTTGAGGTTGCCGATCATGTGGATGAGCACAAAGCTGAGAAGGACGATGCCCGTGACTGCCATCACGGCCTTCTTGCCGACTGCGGAGCCGTAGAGATCGAGGATCCAGAAGCTCGGCTTTCGCCGTTCGCGGACCACCGGGATCGGCCGCGGCGACCCGGGCCCGCCTGTGCTACCGATTGACAATCCTGACCCCCTTGGATTCGCGCGAAGAAATCCCCTCGAAACGTGCGGCCGGCGCAGCCGATGAGCGCGTCCCAATCCAAGCAAATCCTACGCTGGTAGGCAGGGGCCATCAATCGCGTGGCATAGATAACAGCTATAGATTGTGATCACACCCATAGACGCGACAGCGTGTCGATTAAGTGACAGTGGTCTACTGCCCCTGCGAACGCGCCCAGCGCAAGATCCCGATGACCGACTTCGCGTCGCAGATCTCGCCTGACTCGATCGCCGCCAGCGATTCCGCCGCGGTCCGCAGTTCGACCTCGATGTCCTCGTCCTCGTCGCCCTCCAGCCGGCTTTCGCGCAGCTTTGTGCAGACGAACAGATGGATGTACTCGGTCGTGTATCCCGGCGCGACATAAAACCCACCTAGCGGTGCGATCTCGTCCGGAAAGTGGCCGACCTCTTCCTGTAGTTCGCGCGCGACTGCGGCGAGCGGCGCTTCGCCCGGCTCCAGCGTGCCGGCCGGCAGTTCAAGCAGGCGCTTGCCCGCCGCGTGGCGATATTGCGTCACCAGCAGCAGCTTCCCTTCGGCTGTCACCGGGACCATGCAGACCGCTCCGGGGTGCAGCAACGTCTCCCGAAAGGCCACGACACCGCCCGGCAACTGGATACGGTCGAGATTCACGTCAAACAGGTGGCCGCGGTACACGGCCTCGCGAGAAAGCAGGCTGGGCAGTTCTGTCATGCGAGGAAGATACCGGCGGAACCCCCGCCCCGCACCCTGTGAGCCGCGACAGCGACCAGCTTCACCTGGCTTGGTACACTTCCCCCATGAAACGAGCCAACACCAGGACCGTCCGCGCGGGCACCGTCACCATCGGCGGCGGGCACCCGATCGTTGTCCAATCAATGTGCGCCACTCGCACCCAGGACGTTGAGGCGACCGCCGCGCAGACGCGCATGCTCCACGAGGCCGGTGCTGGGCTCGTGCGCATCGCCGTGGACAACGTCAAGGACGTCGAGTGCCTTGCTACGGTGCATGGGATGGTCCCCGAAGCGAACCTGGTGGTCGACCTACAGGAGAACTACCGGTTGGTCACCCAGGTGGCGCCACACGTCAGCAAAGTGCGCTACAACCCCGGCCACCTCTACCACCACGAAAAAGAGAAGCCAGCCAGAGACAAGGTGGCATTCATCGCCGAGACCGCGGCCCGCCACGATTGTGCGCTTCGGATAGGGGTGAACTGTGGTTCGGTGGACCCCGCAATGCAAGAAAAGTTCGACGGCGCAGACCCGCCGGAATTGCGCGGTGTTTCGGCCATGGTCGAAAGCGCGCTCGAACACTGCCGCTTCCTCGATGACCTCGGATTCACGCGCTACGTGGTCTCGATGAAGGACAGTGACCCGCGCAAAGTGATCGCGGGTAACACCCGCTTCGCCGAGGCGCGCCCGGATGTCCCGCTGCACCTCGGCGTTACCGAAGCCGGCCTCATGCCAGACGGTGTGATTAAGACGCGCATCGCCTTCGAACAGCTCCTCAGCCGTGGCATCGGCGACACCCTGCGGGTCTCACTCACCCTGCCGTTTGCGGACAAGTGGAAGGAAGTGGAAGCGGGCCAGCAGATCATCGCGGACATCGAAGCAGGCCGCTTTCGTTCAGTCCCGGTGTTCCAGGACCACGGCCTGAACATCATCAGCTGCCCCAGTTGCAGCCGTGTAGAGAACGAAGCCTTCGTGGACCTCGCCTTCGCGGTCAAAGAGATGTCCGCCTACGCCAAGCCATACGACATAACGATCGCCGTGATGGGCTGCCGAGTAAACGGCCCCGGCGAGACCGACGACGCGGACCTCGGCCTCTGGTGCGCCCCGAACTTCGTCAACCTGAAGCGCGGCGAAGAGGAGCTCGGAGCGTTCCCCTATGACACTGTGCTCGACCGCCTGAAGGTCGAACTCGACGTCATCATCGAGCAGAAGAAGCTCGCGGCCGTCTGATTCCCGGCTCTCCCACCCGAAACGAAAGAGGGGACCGGAAAAGTCGGGCCCCTCTTGGATTGGTATTGGTGGAGACGGGAAAGCGGGCGGCGGCTCTCCGGTACGCCAAAGACCGAGTCACGTAGGTTAGGCCGCTTGCCCGGCGGGCAGGCTCGATGCGTGCACCCGAATCAAAGGTGCGCCCGCAGAAAACTCGTTTGCCGCCTGGATGCAACGTCGAACTCCGGCGACGGATGATGGAGGAGGCCGAAGTGCCCGCCTGCGAGATCCTCAAAGTCTACCGGCCCCCGAATCGCCTCGAACACCGCCCGCGCTACGACCGGATTCGCGCCTTCCATTTCGTCGTCCGGCGAGATGATCGCGAGGACTGGCACGTTCACGTGCGGCGCGCACAGGCCTGCGTGATATGGCTCGGGTACGGGCGGCGACCGCCTGGTGACGACGTTTCGCCAGCCGCTGCCATGACGCCCACCGTATTCGATGAACCAGCGGAACGCTGATACAGGCTTCAGGAGTGACTCATGGTGCACCTGATCAGCGGAGACGACAGGCATGGGCCCCTCGACCGTGCCGTTTGACCCGATGATGTCTCCGCTGAGAAACGTATTCCTGATCCGGGCGAAGCGCTCGCCGATTGGATCGGGCGGGGGGAGCGCTGGCCCACAAGCGGGGATCTGAGCAACGACGGCTCGCACGCGGTCGTCGGTGGCTGCGACCAGGAGCACAAGTCCGCCGGTGTAACTGTCGCCCCATACACCGAGCCGGTCTTCATCAATGTCTGGGCGGCCGGAGAGGAAGTCCAACGCGTGAAGGTAGCCGCGTGCTTGGACCCATGGGTTGATTTCTTGCCTCGGCTCGCCTTCGCTGATACCGAAATTCCTGTGGTCATAGAGCAGCGCGGCGATTCCAGCACTCGCGATCGCTTCGGCGTAGCGGTCGGCACACATCGTGATCGTGGCGCTGGTACCGTGCGCCATGGCCACGGCGGGAAAGGGTGGCTCACCCGCGGGAAGGTATAGCCGACCCCCAAGCCTCGCTCCTTCCGACTCGAAGTCAACCGATTGGTAGTCCATGCGTCCAGTATCCTTCCCGAGCGATCTTCGCGGGAGCCGCTACAGTCGACGTTTATTTCCGAAACAGGACTGGGACATCGGGAATCTAGACCACTGGGAGAGTGTAATCCGCGCTTTGTGGGATCAGGACTACTCAGGCTATCTCTTTGCCGATGGCGCCAGTTACAGAATGTGGCCAAAAGGGCCCGATTTCTCGGGCCCCAGATTCGGAATATGGTGGAGACGCGGGAGAGTTGAACTCCCGGTCCAGACAAGTTCAGCTCCGGATTATCCTACAAGCTTTCCCACCGATTGGGATCTCGCCGGCAGCTACAGTGGTGGTCCCCATGCTGACCGGCCAGCCGATAATCTTGAGCGGTACGCATCGGCGTGGTACCGCAGCACCCTGGCATTGCGTCGCTCGCTAAAACCCCACCAGGGCGAGGGAACTAGCGAACGTCACTGCGTATTAGGCAGCGAGAGCGAGTTGACGATTGCCAACTATTTTTGGGTCGCCTGATTAACGAGGGTGACAACCCAACCTCGGCCTGCTATCCGGCTACCTAGCTTCCTGTCGAATCCTTTCGTCCCCAGAT
>JBDSJC010000254.1:0-10378 GCA_039917655.1 Tepidiformaceae bacterium | reverse complement strand
TCGGCCAGCCCATCGATGCTTCGAGTCCAGCGGCTGATCTCCCACATCGCTCGTGCTGTCTGGATCGACTTGTTATCGAAGCCCTGGAGAAGGAGTCGCGAATCGGCGACGGCATCGGCGCCGATGGTCGCCGTCAGGAACTCTTCGAAGCCGAACACCACGTTCATGGTCGGGATGTTCACGCGCATATGAACTTCCCAGACGTCGGCAAGCTCTGCATATAGCGTCCGTGCGAAGCGCGCCACCTCGGCCGTCGAGCTGTTCTCGTAATCGAATGACAGGATCTGCTCCGCTTTCGCACGAACTTTTGGTTCGAATGTCTCGAGCCAATCCTTATGCGCGGTGGGGGCCAACTGCATGATCAGCCGTTGCATTTCGGCGAAGCGCGCGCCCAACTCCTCGGGCGTCCCCATCACAACAACCGGGCCGAGATAGAGATAGCCGTTCTGGATCGAGACTCTCAGGCCCGAGATCGGCATAGAGAGCTTCGCGATCGCCCGGCTCGCGCCCTCCGAGAACGCTGGCTGGAACAGGGTGGCCGTCATGGGCGTGAAGGGCTGCGGGCTGTGCATCACGTCCTGGAACCAGAACGCCTGCTCGTCGGCGGGGTCGTCCCAACGGATTGGGAAGTCACTCGTGGGTGGCAGAGTCTCTGTCGTGGTCATTGTGTTGAGCCTTTCCTTCTCGCTCCGCCGTGGCGTTAATCTCCCGATAACCCGGCTAACTTAAGTGCGGAGACTAGCAGTCAGGTGCGCTGTCCGCTACGGCCCGCTTGTTCTTCGCCACCGCCCTTCCCTCGCGGGAACGGTCTTCTCCTTCACCGGTGTTCGCGGCGTCGGTGGGCACAACTCACTCCCCGAGGCCACGTCGAGAGCCACGATTCGGCTTTGCACTATGGCTGCGTAGTGTCGCTCGCCTTAGCCTCGCGTCTCGGGCGACGTTCGTGGCAGGCCGAGTATCGAGTCGCGGCCGTCGATGCCCGCCTCCCGGTTCTACTCGCGACGCAAATGGACACCTAGCGCAGGTAGCCAACGTCACCGCTGCGCCAAGCGACGAGCCGCTCAGGACCATAGGTCGGTCAAGTTTGCTTCCCCGGCCTGACGGTGCCGTCGGTAGCTATGTGCACCTCCCCTGCCTCAACCATTAGTTCCAGGGCCTGGTCGAGCGAGATCTTGATCTCTGACCCGGTTCGACCGTAGCCGAAATGCCGCGCCGTCTCCCTCACCAAGTCGTTGGAAGTGGGGCCGGTGACTACTCCAAGAACGGCCAGCGTGCCGGCCTCAAGCTCTGCCAACGAAATGTGCGCGACATGACGGCGGGCGGCTCGACCGGGCCGCCGGGGGCGAACCTCCTGTCCGGCAATGTGGTAGAAGTCCTCCTCTCCCGAGAGCAGACCCCCCTTGTTCTCCAACTTATCAAGCGCCAATCTGATCGTCGTTCGCGCTTCCTCCCGCACTCTGCTGAGGCGATATCGCAATCGCAGGCGCTCAACGATCAGTTCGAAGTGGACGGGTCCTTCGGTGCCGACCACGGCCAGGATCAGGGGCGCCAAGGTGCGGTCGGTCTCGAGGCGTAGATCGGCGCCAATGGGGAGTCGAGAAATTGAGGCCTCCACATATTCCACAAACAAGTGCCCGGTCGATTCAGGCTGGGAGGGGTCGCCAGGATCGAAGTCCTGGTCTTCGCCGGCGTCGGCGGCCTGCGCGGGCGACGAAGGTCTCCAACCAACCGCGCCGGGTTGTCGTAAGCGGGCCTCAGCGAGAGCGTTCTCGATTAGAACGAGCTCAGCGGCCGGGTTCTGGAGCCAGGATGTCGACCAGACGCGATGGATCACCCAGCCGAGGTCCTCGAGCACGGATTGGCGAAGCCAGTCACGGTCGCGGGCGGCTGGCGAACTGTGGTACGTCGCGCCGTCGCATTCAACTCCGACGTCGAAACGCGTACCGTCGATCGAATAGATTCCGAGGTCGATCCGGTAACCCGCGACACCCACTTGGGGCTGAACTCGGTGCCCCCGAGCGCGTAGCCCCGCAGCCACGGCGTCCTCAAATGGAGTCTCGGTTTCGGCATCCGGGTCGAACGCCTGCTGCACCTGAATTGCGGTGGCTGGAGCGGCAGCGTATTCGAGGTATCGGCGGAGGGCCTGCGCGCCACTCATACTGCTGGTCTCAGCGGGCGACCAGTGGAAGACCAGCGGTCGCGCCACTTCGCTAGCAACGCGCTCACGGACGGACTCCATGTGCGCCAGCCAATGCTCGATGATGTCCGCTTCACAGCTCGTGTCGAGGCGGTTCGCGATGAAAGACGAGAACTGCCACTCGCCCCCCTCGATATGTCCGCAACCGATCATGAAGCTCAGCTGCCAGGCGAGCGTGATGTCGGCATGCTCGCCCGCCAGTTCGGCGACAGCTGCGTGCCAGGGGTAGTTCTGCAGATTCTTCGGGCTCGGACGAAGCTCTGACACTCCTGCAGCGTTTCGGGGATCCCAGCCGCTCCCCTCGCTGCACACCTTCCGCATCCAGTCCACCGCCTCGCTCGCAACGGTGCTCAGGAGCCTGTCGTGGACCTGGTGGCTGTGCGGCACGCTTGCGAGCCTGTCCATGCAGTTGGTACTGCCGCAATCATTCGCCCCTTTCGTCCAGCCGCGGCCGAGCAGGTAGGAACTGGGCGGGAGATAACCCTGGATCCGCCCCAGTGCTTCGTTGTAGATGAACGTCTGGACCATGTAGGCGAGATGGTCGCTGGCTGCATGCCAGTGCTTGTCCAGCTTCAGGCCGGTGAACTTCACATCGATTACCCGGTAGTGCCAGCGTGTAGCGAGGAGACCGGGCGCGCCAACCGTCGCCTCAGCGGCGCTGAGAGCGTTTTGGGAAGATCCGATGGAGGACATCGCTGCGGACCAGGATGTCAGCCGCGCCGTACGTGCGGTTCTCGGGGTTGCGGAGGACTCCCTGGTGAATGATGGGCTCACCACGACGCATCGCCTCGAAGGTCTCCCGGCAGGCATCGAGAGAGGTCACCGCCTCAACGCCCGAGGTTATCGCGAACACAGGTTCGATGGTGGCGAGGTGTTCAATGACCGCCGCCTCGAACTCACGGCCTTTCCTGAAGACGAACTCCTGAAAGTCGGTGCGCGGGTCTGCAACGGCATCCTGCTCGTAGCCCTTCTCACCTCCGAAAAGCTTGAGCCAGTCGAGGAGTGGCAAGTCACCAGTTGCGGGTCTTGGAGGCGGACACCCAGTCGCGCCAGTCGGCTTTGTCTTCCGGGACAATCTCAGTCCCAGTATCATTCCGAAAGTAAGCTTCAAAGCCGATCAAGATCCGGTTTTCCTTGGACGTGTTGGTCTGCCGGCGGCGCTGCGTGCCGAGAAGCAAGGGGTGGAAAATACAAGTCTCGCTGCTTCTAGCGACAGCGGCGGTCCTTTTGGGTGTCGATGCCGTCTGTCTTACCAGCGTGGAGACGCTGTGGAACTGCCGGTCGCAACGTTTTGCACTTCCAGTGATACCCTCACGCGTGCGGTGACCGGGAAACGGAGCGAGGAGTCTACGACTCGTCTCCGTGCGGGACCGTCGACGGAGGCAGACAAAGGTGACCTTCGAAACTCTTACTTCAGTAGGAGAGGGGGTGGGGGTGAGGGCCCGCGCGTCGCCGAACAACCGCTTTATTTCTCAACTTTGCCCTACCCGCCGAAGCGCAGCGTCACCGCGCCAACCGAAATCTGCTCGCCGCCCCGCAACACCACACCGCGCCCGTCCACCCCCCGACCGTTCACGAACGTCCCGTTGGTGCTCCCCAAATCCACGATCCGCCAGCCGTCCCGCACCCGTTCCATTCGTGCATGCTGGTTCGAGATCGAGGCATCGCCAAGCACAATCCCGTTGTCCGAGTCCCGCCCCAGAGTCATCGTCCCGGCCACCGTGAACTCTGTCCCGGGCGCTAATCCCGTCTCACCGGGAGAGGTGACCACCAGCCGCATCCCCGCAACGCGCGTCGCCGCTTGCCGTGGCCTCGCGGCGATCACTGTCGTCCGCACGCCCGACCGCAGAGTTAAGGCGGTCACGAGCACGAACACGAACACGATCGCGATGAGCGCCAGCCGCAGCAACAGCAGTTCGTTCGAGCCGCTCACTGCGCCTCCAACCAGACCTCAATGTCGCCGAGCGTCACGTGCTCTCCATTATCCAATGTGCACTCCGAAACGCGCTCGCCGTTAACAACGATCCCGTTCCGGCTACTGAGATCGCGGATGATAACTCCACCCGCAGTCTGCACGATCTCCGCGTGTTGGCGGGACACCGAAAACACGGGCAGCACCAGGTCGTTTCCTGGTCCACGCCCGATGCTGAACGGCGTGTGTGAAAGCGCAACCGAAGAGCCATCCACAAATCGCAGCACAAGGTCGCGATGTCGGCTGATGCGCCGCGTCGCACCCACTGGAGCAACGAAATCGCGGTGGCGAGGGTCCGAAAACCGCGCTTCCACCACCGGCACGCCGTTCTGGATCGCTTTGCCCTGCGCGAACCCCACCTTGCGCTCTCCGATCCGCCTCCACCCGCGTCCTCGCTCCATATCGTTAAGCAGGCCGTGCATCTCTTCCTCGAGTCTCTGGAACGTCGGGGCATACGCCGCGTAGTCCGCTTCGCTCAGGCGAATCGTAAAGTCGTTCGCCACCACCGAGTCTGTCACACTCGATTCGGCGGCAGCTCGCACGCGCTGCAACAGCTCCAGCGGATGCAAACCTCCGCCGCTCACTCGCCGCGCGGTGCCTTCGAGAAGCCTTTCCAAGCGCGGCGTCTCGTCGCTCATCGCGCCAACGCCGCCTTGATCACCCGCCCGGCGATTGGCGCCGCCACCTCGCCGCCGCGCCCGCCCCGCTCGACGACCACGGCCACCGCAATCACCGGATTCTCTGCCGGGGCGAACGCGATGAACCACGCATGCGAAGTGCCATCATCCGAAATCTCGGCGGTACCCGTCTTTCCGCCGATCTTCACCCCCGTGATCGCAACCCCCGAAGCCTGGCCGTTGTCGATCACCGAGACCATGAAGTCGCGCATTGTCTTGGCGATGTCGCCGGGCAAGACGCGTTTCGAAGACGGCTTCTCAAGCTTCTCCACTACCCGCTCGCCGTCCATGGTGGCCAGTCCCAGGTGAGGGCTCATCAGCACGCCGCCATTGGCGATGATCGCCGCGATCTCCGCCATCTGCAGCGGCGTGGCGAGGATTTCGCCCTGCCCAAAGGCCGTGCTCGCCAGCAGTGCCTTGGTCTCCGCTGATCCCTCCCCATGCACCTGCGTTTTTGCGGTTGGCAGCGTGAACGGCAGCCTGCTGCCAAATCCGAACTTCGCCGCGCTTGCCAGCAACCGGTCCCAACCAAGCTTCACGCCCTGCTCGGCGAAAATTGCGTTCACCGAAAACGTGAATGCATTCTTGAACGGGTACGTCCCCGGGCCCTGGACAACGTTGCTACAGCTCACCGGAAACCCATCGATTACCACTTTGTCCTTGCACGTCACTGTCGTATCCGGAGCGATCACCCCGTTCTCTAGCAACGACGAGGCGGTCACGGTTTTGAAGGTCGATCCCGGCGGGTAGAGCCCCTGGGCGGCGCGGTTCAACAACGGCGAGTTCGCGTCGTTTGCGAGCGCATCCCCCGCGGTCGCCAGCGCGCCCGGGTCGTACGTCGGGACGCTGACCATCGCCAGCACCTCTCCATTGCGCGGGTCCAGTGCGATCACTGCGCCCTTGCGCGCGCCCAACGCGCTCGCCGCGGCCTGCTGGATCGCCGGGTCGAGCGTCAGTCGCACGTCGAGACCCCGCAGGCCCGTTCGCTGAAACTCGGTGTTCACGGCGGACCCAAACGATGGCGCCGATTTGCCCGAGAGCGCGTCGTTGAACACGAGTTCGGCCCCCTGCGAGCCGAACCGCGCGTCCAGGTATCCCACCGCGTGCGCCACCGAGGCGTCGGTGTAGCGCCGCTTACCGCTTGGCAGCGACACCGCCAACTCGTTGCCGTTGCGGTCCAGGATTCTGCCCCGCAGCGGGTCTTCGAAGCTCGCCAGGGCCCTGGGGTTGTGCGCGTCGCTCGCAAGGTCTGTCCGCCAAACTTGCCAGTAGGCCAGCCCGCCGAAGAAGAGGAACACACTCAGCAGGGAGACCGTCCCCGTGGCCGCAATTCGGCGTTCGAACCGGCCGGGAGCAAGCACACCTCCATTCTAGCGCCGGTAGTCGAAGCGCGGACGCGGGTCGCCTACCTTCAAGCGAAAGCCGCTCCTCGTTTGAGGGGCGGCTTTCGCAATTCGCACTTGGACGCTCAGGCTTACCCGCGCGGCAGCCCGAGGCCGCGTGTGGCGATGATGTTCCGCTGAATCTCGCTCGTCCCGCTGTAGATCGTCGAGGGCACGGACTGCAGATACGATTCCGGCAGATCCCCACCGAGCGGCGCGCGCGATTCTTCCGGCACCATCTGGCCCGCGAGGCCGAGCACGCTGATCCCGAAGTTGTAGATTCGTTGGCCCAACTCAGACTGGTAGACTTTCACGACCGACGCTTCGTAGTTGGGGACCATGCCCTTCGCCTGCATGTAGCCGATCCGATATCCGAGGAAGCGGCCAACTTCGTTCGCAACCGCGAAGTCGGCGAGCTTCGTGCGGTACTTCGCCCGCCTATCGTCTGGCCCCTCTCGAAGCGTCCTCGCGAGATTTTCGAGCGTCTTCTTTTGAGCCGCGGTAGTGCCTATGCCTGACCGTTCGAAGTCCAGCAGGGTCATCCCCACGTACCAGCCGCGGTTCTCTTCGCCCACCAGGTTGCGCGCCGGTACGCGCACATCTTCGAAGAAAACCTCGTTGAAGTGGTGGCGGTTCGCCATGTTTACCAGCGGACGAATTGTCAGGCCCGGCTGGTTTTTGATGTCATCGATGAGCAGGAAGCTGATGCCGCGGTGTTTTGGCGCTTCTGGATCCGAACGCACGAGGCAGAACATCTGGTTCGCCCGGTGCCCGCCAGAAGTCCAGATCTTCTGACCGTTGATGATGAAGTCATCGCCGTCGCGCACCGCGCGGGTCTGCAGGCTGGCCAGGTCGCTGCCCGCACTCGGCTCGCTGTACCCCTGGCACCAGATGTCTTCGCCGCTGGTAATCCGCGGCAGGTATCGCTTCTTCTGCTCTTCGTTGCCGTGGATGATCAGCGTTGGCCCAATCATCCCCACTCCGAATCCGCGCGTCCCGGTGTCCGGCGCGCCGTGATAGCCGAACTCTTCGTTGAACACCATCTGTTCGTATATCGAAGCACCCAGGCCGCCGTATTCCTTCGGCCAGGCGGGCGCAATCCAGCCGCGCTTGCTGAGTTCAGTGTTGAACTTCTGGGCGTCTGCGAACGCTTCATCTGACCTGTTGCCAAGCTGGCCGCCGCCCGTATCCGCATCCTTCGGCAGGTTGATGCTCAGAAATTCGCGCACATCCGCCCGCAGCTTGTCTTCCTTTTCGCCGAAACGTAGTTCCATGCTTCCCCTTAGCGCGCTTCGGCCTGTGACAGCCGATGCCCTTTTTTTCTTATAGTCGCATTGTGGCCGATGAACGCAAAGCTTGGCGAATGAACCGCCGGGCTGCCTATCGCGGGCGCCAACTCACGATTCCCAACGGCACCGCCTCCGTCGAGGACGGGACACGCCCGGCGGCGTCGTGTGGCAACGCCGCCA
Source organism: Tepidiformaceae bacterium (assembly GCA_039917655.1). GTDB lineage: Bacteria > Chloroflexota > Dehalococcoidia > Tepidiformales > Tepidiformaceae > PNKC01. The sequence goes on along the minus strand of JBDSJC010000254.1, from coordinate 2,681 downwards.
CCGCCGCGCGCAGCTTTGAATCGCCTTCGCCGCCTGGCTCCACAAACAACTGCTGGCGCAAAAATCCGAGCGCGGCGTCATCGTTGCTGTACCAGCCAGCTTCACGTTGTGAGAGCCGCACCTCGCAGATTCTCCCACGGGCCATCTGCAGCGTGAGGAACTCGCGCAGCGCCGGCAGCGGCGCTCGCTCTTCACCGTGCACGATCGGCCAGAACGGCTCGGCCACGAATGCCGGCGCGCGCGCCAGCAGTACCGCCACGCACAACCGGCTGGCGGCGTCATCCATCGCATCCAGGAACGGCCCGATGCCCTCAATGTCATAGCCGATGTGCGACATCAGGCAGCAGTCAGCACGTACCTTCTCGGCCCCCGGCCACCGCGATTGGACGATGCGCACGTTCTGGATGTCGTGCTCGGCCATGCCCTCGCGCAACACCGCCAGCATCCCCTCGGAGGGGTCCAGCGCCACCACCTCCCTGGCAGCCAGCGCCAGCGGCAGTGCGTACCGCCCGCCACCCGCACCGATGTCCAGCCATCTGTCTTCAGGCTGCACCAGCGAAAGCAGGATGTTCAGCGCCTCTTCATCCGGCCGTCGCGGGTCTGCCTTGAACGAGGCTGCGACCGGAGCGTAAAAATCGGGACGCTCCGGCGCCTCGCGCACTCGCTCCGCCTGGTCGCGATTCGCGCGCACCCGCCGGGCCCATTCGGCCAGCGCTTCATCCTCGGTTGGCCGCAACACGTCCACTGCGCCGAGTCTCGCCCTTTCGCTTCCCCTTCGCAACACGCGCTGTCGCGCCAATCGCCGGGCTGAGCTATTCTCAACTAGCTTAGTCAACAATAGGAGGCCTTCGTGGCCACGAAAGACCCACGCGAACCATTTACCCGCATCTCGGTTGCCGAGGCGAAAGAGAAACTCGACTCTGGTACAGCTGTGATGGTGGACGTCCGCGACCCGAACGAGTACGTCGAAGTCCACGCCAAGGGCGTCCGCCTGATCCCCGTCAACACCGTGATCAGCGAAGGTAAGCAGATCCGAGACTACGCCGGCGACAAAGAAGTGCTGTTCATCTGCAAGTCGGGCCAACGCAGCGCGCTCGCCGCCGAGTTCGCCACCGCCGCCGGCCTGGACGACCTGCCCCTCTTCAACGTCGAAGGCGGCACTACCGCCTGGGTCCAGGCGGGCTACCCTACCGGCGATTAAGTTCCCACTCCTCCTGCTTGCTTTCCAACCCTCGGATCGTTGAGTCACCTTGACTGGACAGGGCTTGAATCCTAGTATCCCGCCGACTGCGTAATCCCATCCGGAACCTACCAGTCGGTAACCCTCAGGAGGAAAGCATTTGAGGAACAGGGGAATTTGGATCTTGGCGCTCGTCGCGCTGCTCGCCATCGGTGTTGCAGCCTGCGGCGACGATGACAGCGCCACCAGCGCCACCAGCGCCACCACGAAGACTACGGGCTTCAGTGACGCCGGCTATAAGACCGCCGGATTCAAGACGGTCACCGTCGATGGCAACGTCAAAATCGGCATCTCCACCGCACTCTCAGGCGATGCTAAGGGCCTTGGCGTACCGATCGCCGATTCAGCCGAATCCGCGGGCGCCGGGGTGACCATCAAGGGCCACAAGGTGGAGTTCGTCCGCGAAGACGACCTCTGCTCACCGGAGGGTGGGCCGGCCGCCGCCGACCGCCTCATCAAGCTCAACGTCGTGGCCGTTGTTGGCCCAATCTGCTCCGGCGGTACCCGCGCCTCTCTCGCGGCCTACGACAAGGCCGGTATCACGCACATCTCCCCGTCGGCCACCGCTGGTGACCTGACTGCCCCCACGCGAGCCGAGGGACCGTTCGTCACCTTCTTCCGCGTCCCGGTCCTCAACGCCGATGAGGCCAAAGCGCAGGCGGACTTCGCCAAGAACACGCTGAAGGCCAAAAGCGCCTTCGTCGTTTTCGACACCGATGACTACGGCAAGGACCTGAGCAACTCGTTCATGGATTCCTTCAAGGCCGGCGGCGGCAAGATCGTCGGTAGCCCGGCCGGCTATGAAAAGAAGCAGAGCGACTTCAAAGCCGTCATCTCCAGCATCAAGGCCGCCAAGCCAGACCTCGTCTATCTGGCCGGTTTCTACGGCGAGGCGACACCGTTCCTTCAGCAGCTGCGCGCCGAAAGTGACCTCAAGAACACCCCGTTCATGGGCGGGGATGGTGTCAAGAACGAAGAGCTCATCAGTGGCGCCAAAGATGCCGCTGAGGGGGCCTACCTTGCTCTCCCCGGCGACCACGGCCCGGACTTTGACAAGTACGCCGCGGCCTACCTGGCCAAGTTCAAGGGCGACGGCAACACGGCTACCTTCGGCCCCGAGGCGTACGACGCCGCCAACATCATCATCAAGGCGATCGATAAGGTCGCTAAGGACAGCGGTGGCAAGCTCACGATCGACATGAAGGAGCTGAACGCCGCGATCAAAGCAAGTGAACCTGATGGCGCCACCGGCAAAATCAAGTTCGGCCCTAACGGCAACCGCGCCGGCACGGTAGTGAAGTTCTTCCAGGTCAAGGGCGGCAAGTACGTCGAGACCAAGTAAATACACTTGGTCCGCGTGATCATTACGTCCCAGGAGAGCCGGCTGCCGATCAGACAGCCGGCTCTCCCACCATTCGCCACAGTTCGGTGTAGCCAGGCG
>JBDSJC010000253.1:0-21712 GCA_039917655.1 Tepidiformaceae bacterium | reverse complement strand
CAGCGCCCTGACCAAGCACGTCTCGCATCACGCCGGCAAGGTCGCGCAGGGCACGTTCGCCGTCGCCCACGAATGTCGAACCGTGCATCGTCGCCAATGTGCGAGGCTTGAGGTCGGCCAGGCCGTGGAGGATCGTCCCGGTGTTGGGCGTGTACGGCATGTAGCTTGCAAAGGGCGAGCTTTCGTACTCCACCAGCGTCTGCTTCGACGCCTCGATCACGTCCGATTCGGTCACCGGCACAAGGTCACCGAGTTGATGGAAGAGGTCCGAGCAGAAGAGCGTCCCGTTGGTCTCTTCGAACAGCAGCCCGGCTTCCCAGCAGTGGGGGACCTGCGGCGTCTGGCGCCAGCGGAAACGGTGCTTTCCGGTGGACAGCACTTCGTCGTGCATCATCGGCCGCGCTGGCCGGTCGGCGAAATCGTTCACGCTGACTATCGCTCCGACGAGGCTGCAGATCGCGGCGGCATCGGGCGCCGCGCTGAGCCACTCGTTCAGAGATCCGCATTCGTCCGCTTCGAAGTGGCTGAAGCCAATCCAGCGCAGGGTTGCCGGGTCGATGAGCGTAGCCACGGCCTCGCGGACGACGGGGAACATCCCCTTCATGCCGGTGTGGAAGAGCAGCGGCTCGTCGTCCCGCACCAGGAATTGGTTGAACGACATCTGCGCTTCCGGGACGAAGGTGGCGATGCGAAAGACATCGGGGGCGATTTCGGTGATCGTCGTCATTGGTTTGCGCCTCACTTTCGATGAACAGCACTGTTCACTTCGTCACCCTACGCGCCGCCCAGCCACAAAGTCAACATTCACTGCACGTTGCTGTACCCTGAAAGTGTGAGGGATTACACACAGCGCAAGCGCGCCGAATCGGCTGCCGAGACGCGGCAGCGAATCACCGATGCCGTTGTCCGGCTGCATAGCACGATCGGCGCGGCCGAGACAACGGTCACCGCGGTTGCGGCTGAGGCGGGAGTCCAACGGCTGACGGTTTATCGCCACTTCCCCGGCGGCAATCCAGACCTGGTGCGGGCATGTGCCGCGCACGTGCAGGCCACGTACCCCATGCCGGATGTGGAAAAGTGGCAACGAATCGCCGATCCCCAAGCGCGGCTGACCGTCGCGCTCGGAGACCTCTACGCCTATTTCCGTGCCGGTGGGCCGCTGCTGTCGCTCGCCGATCGCGACGCCCCGGAGGTCCCAGTGCTGGCTGAGCTTATGGCGCTCGCGATGCGCCCGTTGGTCGAGACCGCTCACGGGGTCGTCGGTGGGTGGCCCGAGCCGGTACCCTCCCGCGCCCTGCTGGAGGCGGCTGTCCAGCATGCGTTTCAGCTCACAACCTGGAAGTCGTTGTCGGACGCGGGAGACGTGACCGACGCCGAGATCGTTTGCGTCATGATCGCGATGGTGCGCGCGGCAGCGAAGTGCGCGGCGGACGTTCGGCCCTGATCTGCCCATCGTGACACGTTTGAACCTCGGGTAACAGGGCGAACTGTTCGCGACAAAACGCCACCAATGGACCTGCGCTACCGGCTCGCCTCAGCAGCCGATCCGAACGCCAACGCGCTCGCCCCGAGCCACTTCGGCAAACTGTTTCGAAGTTTCCTTTCACCCTCCACACTTAGGCCGAAGGAACGTTCCGCCTCCTTAAAGGAGATGTCGCGCATCCAAACCGCGGTCATCACGTGAAGCGGCGCCTCCAGGAAGACATCAACCTCGTACCCCGGGTCTTCGAGGCAGAGGTCGGTGGCCCCAGCTTGAGAGACGAGCCACCATTGCCTCTGCGCCACCGGGGCATCCGGAAAACGGAATTGGACGACCACTCGTTGCGCGGGAAACCGCGAAGCATCGACTTGCCGCCGGATGTCCCACATCAAAAGGCCGGCATCGAGGTCGTCTTGGCTCAACCGGCGCCTCACCCAGCGCGACCCCCACTGCGCCATGGCTTCAACTAGCGGTTGCAGCTCCGCGCCCGCTGGCGTGAGCTGATAACTGACCCCCGAGTCGTCTTGAATGCGCTGGATCACTCCCGCTGTCTCAAGCTGCTTGAGCCGCCGCGAAAGCAAGGTGGGCGACATCAGCGGCACCCCGCGGCGGAGGTCGTTGAAGTGCCGGCTCCCAGCCGTCAGTTCCCGCACGACCACGAGGGTCCAGCGTTCACAGAGGATCTCGGCAGCCTTCGCCATCGGACAGAACTGGCCGTATGTAGCCATGCGAGCAGGATACGCTGATCGTGGTACACATCGTGTACTTGAGAATCCTCCGGCGCCGTGGGATCGTGCGGGCAGCCTCCACAGAAAAGTGGCCGGCCCGCCAGGAGAACGAAATGAACGAGACTCAAGCACCACCAACAACGCTGTACGAAAGAATTGGCGGGGCCGAAGCGCTTCGCCGGATTGCCAACGGCCTGGTCGATGCCCACATCGTCAACCCCCTCATCGCCCCGCGATTCCGTGCAATGGACCAGGCAGTCGCCAAACAGCACGCCTTCGAGTTCTTCTGCATGGGCAGCGGCGGATCGGAACCGTACACCGGCCGTGACCTGCGAGCGGTCCATACAGGGATGAATATCAACGAACAGGAGTTCATCGCATCGGTGGACGACTTGATGCTGGTGATGAAGCAGAACGCCATCGGTGAACGGGAGCAGCAGGAAGTGCTCTCCATCTTCTTCTCGCTGAAGGGCGAGGTCCTCCGCATTTAAGGCCGCCGTCTAGGATGCCGCGTGACAGGAGACTAGTCACTACCCCGAACGGTCAGACTGACGGTGCTCCTCAAGCATACCCTCGTGGCCGAAAGCGACGAGGGTATGCTTGAGGGGACTCCAATAACTTCCAGAGCTCATTCGGCCGGCAGGCGGTCAGGGTCACGCATCAACGGTCTCCCCGCCTCTTGGGAGCGTATGCTGAGATTGCGCCGACAGCAGTGGGAGTCGCAATAGACGAGGTCATTTTTGTGGTCACCGAAGCGCCCCAGGGCGGCTTCACTGCACGCGCACTCCAAATCCCGAACCAGAAGTGACGTTAGGATGATCCGCCCGGGACGCACCACGGCCGCCTGGCGCCTCGGATCTGACAGTACAGCTCGCACTTCCCCCTCCGAAACGCCACGGCGCGCCACCTCAATGACGGCGTGCGAGCTGAGGATCGCGAGGCCCAGGGGCTAGTCTTCGAAGGCCATCGGCCTACTCTGGGAGAGCCAACGAAAATGGTCACCGTGGGCTCCAATCGTACCGCGTCACCCACCCTGGGCGCTCGGCCGCCGGTGGCGGCACGCTCCATCAAATGGCCGCCCCTCTCATCCGCCGTCCGCAACTGCACCGCCTCCTCCACGCGACTTTCCTTGTAGCTGAACGCCGGAACGCACGTTAACGCGCAACAACGCGCAACAACGCGCAGAGAACGCGCACAAACGCGTGGGACCGTGGATTTTTCCCTGGCGACGCACGTTGAGCCGTCTCGCCACCAGCCACCCGGCCACGGGCTGACCGCCACGACAGCCTGGTAGGCGGCGCCCAGACGGCCTGACGCTGCGGAGAGAGCGCAGGTTTCTGCAATCGGGAAGCCCGGCGGATCCCTACCCATTCGTCTAGCCCGCTCCTCCCCAGCCGGGCGGCGCGATCCGGCCCGCCGCGGAGCATTCTGAGTTCACCAACAACGTGGCCACCGGCCACCGGAGGATTCAGGATTAATGACAGACATCAACAACACTGCCCTTACCGACCTTTCTGACGCGCTGGCGGCAGCCGTGGAGAAAGCCGGCAATTCCACCGTCCTCGTCAGCGCCCGGCGCCGCATCCCGGCGAGCGGCATCGTCTGGACAGCCGACGGCGCAATCCTTACGTCGGACCACGTCATCGAACGCGAAGAAGAGATCAAGGTGATCTTCGCCGATGGTCGCGAACTCCCCGCCACGATCGCCGGCCGTGACCCCGGCTCCGACCTCGCCGTGCTGAAGGTCCAGGGCTCCGGCTTCACCGCCGCCGAACGTTCCCCGGAAGGGTCGGCCCGCATCGGCAACATCGTGCTCGCCCTCGGACGGCCCTCGCCAGAGAGCCCGATGGCCTCGCTTGGCGTGATTAGCGCAATCGGCGGATCGTGGCGCACCTTCCGCGGGACCGAGGTCGAAGGCTACATCCGTTCGGACACCACCTTCTACCCCGGCTTCTCCGGTGGCCCACTGATCGATGCTGCTGGCAGGGTCGTTGGCATCAACAGCTCGCGCCTGGGGCGTGGCGCGGGCCTCACGATTCCCGTCGCGGCAGCCGCGCTCGTCGCCGATGACCTGCTCAAGCAGGGACGCGTGCGCCGTGCCTACCTGGGCGTCAGTAGCCAGGGCGCGAAGCTCCCGTCTGCCCTCGCCGCGCGCCTGGACGGTCAGGACGCCGGACTGCTGATCGTCACGGTCGAAGCGGATAGCCCGGCCGACAAGGCTGGCATCGGCATCGGCGATATCCTCGTGAAGTTCGCCGGCTCGCCAGTGACCGATACCGATTCGCTCCAGATGCTGCTCGGCGCCAACCGCGTCGGCGAAGCCACCCCTGTCACCGTCCTCCGCGGCGGCGAACCCCGCGACCTCACCGTTACCGTCGGCGAACGCAGCTAACGAACGCCCAGCAGGAGGAAACCGTGACTACACCACTTCTCGAACGCCTTGGCGGCGCTCACCTTGATTCGGCGACAGGGGAGCTGGCGTCGCGCATCTCTCGCAGCCTCGTCGCCGTGCACAGCCGCGATGGCGGCGGCTCCGGCACCATCTGGTCCGCTGACGGGCTGATCATCACCAACAACCACGTCGTCTCGGGTGAAACCGCCGAGGTAGTCACCTGGGACGACCGTAGCTTCGCGGCTAGGGTCATCGCCCGTGACCCCTCCCAGGATCTCGCCGCGCTGCAGATCGAGGCGACCGGGCTCGACCCACTGGAGCCGGGCGACTCGGGTGCGCTGAAGGTAGGCAACGTTGTCTTCGCCATCGGCAACCCCTGGGGCGTGCGCGGCTCGGTGACTGCCGGGATCGTGCTTAGCACCGCCGGGACCACGGTCGAAAACAACGTGCCGTTGCAGCACGCGATTCGCGCCGACCTTCGACTCGCCCCGGGAAACTCTGGCGGGCCAATGGTCGATGCCGCTGGCCGGGTGGTCGGCATCAATTCGATGATCGTCGGCGGCATGGCCGTTGCGGTGCCTTCGGCCGCGGTGCTGCGCTTCCTCGAATCGGCGATCGGTGCGGAGCCGGGGTTCCTCGGTATCCAGTTCCAGCCCGTCCCGCTGCCGGAGGCGATCGCCGCTTCCTACAGACTGCCCGAAGCAGGTGGGTTGATGCTCACGGACATCGAACCTGGCAGCCCGGCGGAGACCGCCGGGCTCCTTCCCGGCGATGTCCTGCTGAGCATCGGCGACCAACCGCGCGGCCTCGATTCGACCGCGCGGGGGCTGCAATCGATGCGCGCCGGACGCACGTTGCGGCTGGCGTTGCTACGCGGCGGCGCACTCTTCGAAGCAGAGGCAACCCCTGCCGTCCGCTCGTAGGGTCCCCTCTTGCCCGCCCCCAATCCTTCCCTGGACGGGCTGGGGGCGTTTCCCGTTGCCGCGCGGACGCCGCAAGCACGGGCTACGATTACCTCGGGAGTTGATGTGAATCCAGACACCGCTCCGTTGCGCATCCTGGTCTCCGCCGCCTACCCGGCGTTGAGGGCCGGGCTGCGCGCGATGCTCGATGGCTCCCCCGGGCTGCGGGTCGTCGGCGAGTTCGCCAGCGCCTCCGAGACAAGCGAAGTAGACCTCATCGCCGCTGACATTCTCGTGGCGGATGTCCAGGAAGAATCGGCGATCAGCGCACTGTCGATACTCGCGGAAGGCATCGGCGTGGTCTTCCTCGCGGACGACCCGTCGCTCTTCCGGGTGCTCGAACGCCGGCCTCCGCAGCCACGTGCCCTGCTTCTACAGGGGGCGACAGCGGAGGAGCTAGCGGCCGCGGTGCTCGCTGTCTCACACGGCCTGCTGGTCACCGACCCTTCAGTGGCTGCGGCGCTGGCGCATGACCACCCGCAGTCGCTGCGCGAATTCGCCGAGGGGCCAGCAACGCCGCTCACCACCCGCGAAATCGACGTCCTCACCCTCGTCGCCTCGGGCCTGCCGAACAAGACGATCGCCCTTCGCCTCGGGATCAGCGACCACACCGTGAAGTTCCACGTGGGGTCGATTCTCGGCAAGCTGGGCGCCGCCAGCCGCACCGAGGCCGTGACCCTCGCCGTCCGCTCGGGCCTCCTGCCGCTCTAATCTGCGACCTCGGCGTTCCTCCCACGGCGGGACCGTGCGCTCGAAGGCTGGCGAGAGGCATGATTGTCCGAACCAACGAGCAATGCTGCAAAGAGGAGTCAAAATGCCGAGAATCACTCAGCTCAGCCGGTCGATTGAGGGCCGAGTCGCCATCGTCACCGGTGCGGGAAGCGGGATGGGGCGAGCGACCGCCCATCTGTTCGCCGATGAAGGCGCAAGAGTGGCTGCTGTCGATGTCACGCCCGGCGGCGCCCAGGCCGTAGCGGCCGAAATCTCGCGGGCCGGTGGCGTGGCCCGGCCCTGGGCGGTCGATGTCTCCGACCGCCAGGCGGTGGAGAAACTCATCGCAGAAGTGGTAGCCGAGTTTGGTGGTCTCGATATCCTCGTCAACAACGCTGGCATTTCAGCGGCGGGACCCATAGACAGCGACGACTACGAGGCGCGCTGGGCGAAGACGCTGGCGGTGAACCTGACGGCCATGACTTACACGATCCGCGCCGCCTTGCCTCACCTCCGGCGGTCGGAGAGCCCGCGCATCATCAACATCGCCTCGACCGAAGGACTCGGCGCTTCGCCGGGAAACAGCGCCTACACCGCGGCAAAGCACGGTGTCATCGGTCTCACACGTGGCCTCGCGGTGGAGCTGGGGCGAGAGGGCATTACGGTCAACTGCATCTGCCCGGGGCCGATTCGCACGGGCATGACGCAGGTCATCCCGGAAGAAGCCAAGCAGGCATACGCCAAACGCCGGACCGCGCTTGGCCGCTACGGAGATCCCGAGGAAGTGGCGCAGATGACGTTGAGCCTCGCGCTGCCCGCTGCCTCGTTCGTCACTGGCGTGGCGTTGCCCGTTGATGGTGGATTGACGATCCGGCGCGGGTAGCGCATCCCGGCTCCCGGCTGCTCTACGCCCTAGTAGCCGTGGAAGAAGAGGTAGTTAGCCGGGTTCACATACCCGCCGTTGAAGCGAATTTCGAAGTGCAGGTGTTCGCCGGTGGTAAAGCCCGTCACACCCGAGACCCCGATCTGGGTGCCCGCGCTCACTCGCTGCCCGGGTGATGCGAGGATCGTACTCATGTGCGCGTAAAGCGTTGTCCAACCATCTCCGCAGTCAACGATGACGTGATAACCGTAGCTATAGGTCAGATACTCGACCCTGATGACCGTGCCATCGCAGGCTGAGTAGATCGGCGAGTTCCGGTAACTGAACAGGTCCAGGTCAATGCCCGTGTGATACGTGCCACCGCCGCGGTCGGTGCCGAACGGGTCGCTTACGCCGTTCCACTTCGCCAGCGGAAAGCTGAAGCGGCCATTGCCCCCCGGGGCCGGCGCGCCGGTGCCTGGAGGCGCCGCACCCGAACCGCTCGACGCGGGCTTCGGTGGTGGCGGTGGCGGCGGTGGCGGCGGTGGTTTCACGGTCGCACCGGGAAGGAGGACAAAGTCGCCGGCCTTCAGTGCCGAAGCATCCGCGATGGCGTTCGGCTTGTAGTCGAGCACCGTGTCCACCGTGACGTTATCGAACTGCTTGACGATCGCCGCGACCGTCGTGTCACCAGAACCACCCACCTTGTAGAGGATGCCATCCTTGCGCGGCACCAGAAGCTGCTGGCCGAGAACCAAAAGATCCTTGCCGCCGACAGTGAGGTTGTTATCCAGCAATGTCCGCAGCGAAATATTGAACTTCGCAGCCACTCCGCTCGTTGTGTCACCGGGCTGGACGACGTAGAGCGCGAACGGCTGCCGGGGGTCCACGATGTCCGCTAGAGGCTTGACCCCGGCGCCCACTTCACCCGAAACGGCGGCAGCCGAGGCCACGCCCGAGGAGAAAGCTGACGTGGGGGAGATGCCGCCCGCGGCGCGCACACTTGCGGTGTTGGATTGGGCGGTGAGGATGGCGACGGAATCGCGCGTCTGGTTGCTTGCCCCGGGACGGAAGTAAGCGTACGAACGTGGCTGCGAACTTCCAGTCATGCCCGAAAGGGCGAAGCTGGGGACGGAAACAGAGGAACTGGCGCTGGATGCGTTGGGATATTGGGCCGCGAGGGCGACGGCAAGCACCGCTATCACCACGACGAGGACATGGACCGTGATTCGTCCATGGCGCTTACCGTGAGCGTGGGATCGGGCTCGAGTTCCGTGCGTTCCCATATCTGCGTTGGCCAGGAGCCGCGGAGGATGCGATCCAACGCGCAGGCTGAGCGCCTCCCTGACCTTGCTCGCATCCTCCTTTGCGCGCTATCCCGGCCCCCGCTGAAAGCCTGGCCGCCAAACCCTTAGTGGGAACCCCTTACAGGTTCTTGTTCAGACTGGCGAGGAACTCCTCGTTTGAATTCGTCCGAGCTATCTGCTCGAGCAACCGTTCGGTCGCTTCTGCCTGGTTCGGCGAGTTCTGCGAAATCATAGCCGTCATCCGCCGCACGAGCCAGACACCCTTAAGGGTCTTCTCATCAAGCAGCAGTTCTTCCCGCCGCGTGCTGCTGCCCAGCACGTCGAGGGCAGGGTAGAAGCGGCGCTCGGCGAGTTTGCGGTCCAGCCGCAGTTCCAGGTTGCCGGTACCCTTGAACTCTTCAAAGACCACTTCGTCCATGCGCGATCCCGTGTCAACCAGGCAGGTGGCAAGGACGGTGAGCGATCCGCCCTCTTCGCACTTGCGGGCGGCGCCGAAGAGGCGTTTGGGAGGATAGAGGGCGACCGGGTCAACGCCGCCAGAGAGCGTCCGCCCGCTGGGCGGGAGGGCGAGGTTGTAGGCGCGCGTCAGGCGGGTGATCGAGTCGAGCAGGATGACGACATCCTTGCCGCCTTCGACGAGCCGCTTGGCTCGTTCAAGGGCCATCTCGGCGACTCGCGTGTGGTCCTCGACCGGCTCATCGAAGGTGCTGCTGACCACTTCGCCGCGCACGCTGCGCTGCATGTCGGTCACTTCTTCGGGCCGTTCACCAATCAGCAGGACGATGAGGTGGACGTCCGGGTAGTTGGTGGCGATGCCGCTGGCGATGTTCTTCAGTAGCATCGTCTTGCCAGCCTTCGGCGGCGAAACAATGAGGCCGCGCTGTCCGCGGCCAATCGGCGCGATCAGGTCGATGGTGCGGTTGGTCAGGTTTTCAGGCCCGCTTTCGAGCTTCAACTGCTCGCGCGGGAAGATGGCCGTCAGGTTTTCGAAGTACGGCCGCCGCTTCGCCACTTCCGGGTCCATGCCGTTGACCACTTCCACCTTGAGCAGGCCGTAGTACTTCTCGTTGTCCTTGGGGTGGCGCACCTGGCCGGTGATGTAGTCGCCGGCGCGAAGAGCGAATTTCCGCAGTTGCGACTGCGAGACGTAGATATCGTGCGGGCCGGGGAGCATCGATTCGCCGCGCAGGAAGCCGTAATTTCCGTCGTCACTGATCTCCAGGAAGCCTCCGGAGAAGACGTTGCCGCGGGCTTCGGCCTGGGTCTGTAGGAGCCTGAAGATGAGGTCTGGCTTGCGCAGCGTGCTGGCGCCTTCGACACCCATCTCCTCGGCGATAACGATCAGGCCCTCGCGGGTCTTCGTCTCCAGTTCGGCGATATTTAGGGGGACGGCGTTCTGCTGCTGCTGCCGGCGTCTGCGGCCTTGCGGCTCACGAGCCTGGTCATCGGATTCGGTCTGGGGTGGGGTTTCTGTAAGTTCTTGCAATGGTTCTACCGCTTAGGGGTGTAGGGGCGCCCGGGGAAGGTGGGCGCGCGTTCAGATGTACTCGATTGTCGTTCTTTGGAGTTACGTACCGGGTTCGAGTTACGGGGTGCTGTGGCGACCGGGGCCCGGTGCCTTTTCTACCAGCTATGCTCACAATACGACTGTTTGCGGCGCTGATGCAACTGACTGTGCAAGGTACCCGGCGAAACGCCCCCGCCAGGCCACGCCCGGCGAACAACCGCGGAGTCCGTGTCCCCAGGATAGACTTTGATCCTTCGGGCGCTTGGCGCTACCGTTATGGTTCATCCTTCGGATCCGGAATTAACAGCACATGGCTAACAGCAAGTCCGCAATCAAGCGCTGGCACCAGTCCCTCAAGCGTCGCGACCGCAACCGGGCGACCCGCTCGGGCACGCGCAGCGCCGTCCGCACCCTCCGCGAAGTCGCCGCCAGCGGTGACGAAGCCGCCACGAAGGCTGCACTTTCGCAGGCCTATTCGTTCCTGGACACGGCTGCCAAGAAGGGCACCATCCACACCGGCAAGGCAGACCGCACCAAGCGCCGCCTGGCCGCACTGGTGGCCAAGTCCACGGCCGCTTCCTAACTATTTCGCAGCCCACGGACGGCCTCCACGCGCCCGCCATTGCCGGTGGGCGCGGATCGTGCCTGACCCGCGCTGACGTGGCGCCTTTAGCGTCCCCGCCTGAGAATAGCCCAACCTATGACTGCTGAACCGGCGAGATTGATCCGCGTGGATGTCGTCATCCCCGTTTACAACGAGGTGACAGTGCTCGCAGGCAGCGCCCAACGGACGCTGGCCCTGTTCGCCGCCCACCCCCAGTACGCCTGGCGGCTGGTCATCGCGGATAACGGTTCGAACGACGGCACGAGCGAACTGGCGCGCGGACTGGAAGCCGCCAACCCCGGCCAGGTGAAGGCCCTGATCCTCACCATCAAGGGTCGCGGGTTGGCGCTCAAGGAGGCGTGGTCCAGTTCCGATGCAGCGATCGTCTCCTACATGGATGTTGACCTGAGCACGGACCTGGAGCATCTCCCGCAACTGATCGGCATGGTCGCGAGCGGGAGTTGCGACGTGGCGATCGGCTCGCGGCTGGCCCGCGGTTCAAAGACGGACCGCCAGTTGAAGCGAGAAGTCACCTCTCGCGGTTACGTGGCAATGATCCGCGCGACTTTCCCGCGGCTGAGGATCACCGATGCTCAGTGCGGCTTCAAAGCGTTGAATCGCAAGGCCGTGGACCTGGTAGTGCCGAAGATCGAGAACCGCATGTGGTTCTTCGATACCGAGTTGCTCATTCTTGCTCACCAGGCCGGGCTGACGATCCGCGAACTGCCCGTGCGTTGGGTGGAGGACCGCGACACCAAGGTCAAAATCGTCAGTACGGCGATGGAGGACATTCGCGGGCTGCTGCGAATGCGCTTTCGGCGGCGGTAGCGGCGGGGGACGGCTCGTGGCTAACCCGGGAAGACGGATTTCGGACGCCCTGGCCGGCTAGTAAATGTATGGCGGGACGTTTGACCCGCCGTACCCCCCGATGTATAACTCGAATTGCGAAGAGATTCACAAAGTAGGAACCGGAGTGCTGTGTGCCCCGGTCTGGCATCGCCGGTCTGGCATCGAATGAAAGGGAGCCCTTGGAATTCGCAAATCTTCCACATGACTTTGCTGAGACGCTTGAGCTCGTCTTTGTGGGCATCACGATCGTAGCGTCACTGGCCATCCTCGTGGTATTCGGCCAGTGGTGGCAGAGGTAACGCCCCAACATGGCCGTTGAGACCCCCACCAAACCGACGATCGCAGATAAGATCTACGACAAGCTGTTCCACAACTACCTCTGGAAGTCGATCTTCCGCACGGGCTACCCGAACACGCCGCGCAACCAGATGCTGGTCGTCGCCACCAACGTCTTCCTCCACCTCCACCCCACGCGAATCCACCGCACCCACGTGAAAATCACCCACACCTACTGCCTGGGTGGGCTCTCCTTCTTCATGTTCCTCGGCCTGACGGTGACGGGCATCCTGCTGATGTTCTACTACGTGCCGAGCGTGGAGCGGGCCTACCTGGATATGCAGAACATCCAGACGACTGTCCAGTTCGGCCAGTTGATGCGAAACATGCACCGCTGGATGGCCCACGCCATGGTCATCCTCGTCTTCCTCCACATGATGCGCGTCTTCTATACCGGCGCGTACAAGCCGCCGCGCGAATTCAACTGGGTGGTCGGCGTGATCCTACTGGTGCTCACCTTCCTGTTGAGTTTCACCGGCTACCTGCTGCCGTGGGACCAGCTCGCGTTCTGGGCGATCACCGTGGGTACGAACATCGCCGGTTCGGCGCCAGTGCTCGGCCCCAAGACCCGCTTCTGGCTGCTCGGCGGCTTCGAAGTGGGCCCGGACTCCCTTATCCGCTTCTACACGCTGCATGTCATCGGGCTTCCGCTGTTGGCCGCCATCTTCATGGCTGTCCACTTCTGGCGGATCCGGCGCGATGGCGGCCTGGCGCGGCCACTCTAGGCCGAAGATAGGACGCAGGAGAAGAAACAGATGGCAACCGCAGTAGTCGCCCGCCCCGTAGCCCGGCCCCAGGCCCGCGCCCGCGATGAGGAAGTGCTCGTCTGGCCCGATCTGGTCTTCGTCGAGTTCATCGCCGCGATGGTCTTCACGATCACGCTCTTCCTGCTTTCGTTCCTGGTGAACGCACCGCTGCTGGACCAGGCAAACGCGGACGTCACCCCGAACCCATCCAAAGCGCCCTGGTACCTGCTTAACCTCCAGGAACTGCTGCTGCATATGAACGCCGCGATGGCGGGCATCATCATCCCCACGGTCTGGCTAGTGATCCTCGGCGCATTCCCGTATTTCGACCGCGAAACGGAAGGCCAGGGCAAATGGTTCGGCACCGAAGGAGCCGTCAAGCTCACGGTTGCCGGGGCGCTGGTGGGCTTCATCGGCACCTGGCTCCTGATCTTCTGGGACACCGGCAAGCTCGCCTACCTCATCGGTAAGTGGTCCGGCGGCGCCATTACCGGCGGCGATACGTTTCGCTTCCTTGAGAACGTGCGGTCGATACAGACGCAGCTGCCGTGGCCGGAATGGTCGACACGTATCACCTATCTGCCCTTTAACTTAAAGATCCTCGATGCGGGCTTCCAGCACCTCAACTTCCCAGCCTGGCTGGTGGAGCAGGGTATCCCGATCGCCGTCATCGTCGGTCTCCCGGTTTTGATGATCTATACGATGTGGAAGCTCGGGTGGGTGATGACTAGGCGGGACGCGCTCGTCGCTTTGTTCAGCGGATTCGTTGCTGCTTACGGAGTGCTCACGATGGTCGGTACAGCGTTTCGCGGACAGGGCCAGGAGCTGGTCTATCCGTGGGAGCTGAAGGTCAGCGAAGGCATCCCGGGCCAGGAGTAAGAGAAGAAGATGGCACAAGCCGAACAATCCCCAGCTGGTCGCACCGCTGGTCGCGTCGAACGCGCCCGGCAGGTAGAGTCCCGCAAAATTGCGCGCCGTTCATTTCTGCGGGTGAGCGTGTTCACCGGCATGGCGCTCTCTGTGACTGGCATGCTGGCCGGGTTCCTCGGCTTCTTCAACCGCCTGAAGCCCACGGGCTTCGGCGGCGTGGTCACCATCACCAAGAGCCGCGTCCCGGCGCCTGGCGCTGAGCCCGCACGAATTTCGGAGGGCAAGTTTTGGCTTTCCAACCTCTCGGGCGGGCAGGGGGATGTGCTCGGCGTGGGTGGCACCGGCGGCATCCTCGCGCTCTATTGGAAGTGCCCGCATTTGGGCTGCACCATCCCGTGGAGCCCATCGTTCGATGGCGCAACCGTGAACTTCCCCGGCATCACTGGCTGGTTCCGTTGCCCCTGCCACGGGTCCACCTACTCTCGCGCTGGCATCCGCGTCTACGGCCCTGCGCCGCGGCCCATGGATACCATGCTCCTCACCGTCAATGCGGACGGTTCCCTCAACGTCAACACCGGCAAAATCACGACGGGCGGGCTCAACAACCCGCTCCGTGCTGTCTCCTACAACGGCTAGACGGAGAATCGTTTGAATACTCAGAAACAGATCTTCCTCATCGTCATCCTCTTCTTCGTCTTCACCGGCGGGTGCACGGCGTACAGCATCATCGAACTCCCCTCACGCGCCCCCAGCCAGGTGACGTGGACTAAGGAACAGTCGGTCGAACGCGGGGCTCTGCTCTTCGCCAACAACTGCCGCACCTGCCACGGCATCAAGGGCCAGGGCGGGGTAGGCCTTCCGCTGAACTCCTCGGTCAACCCCGATGCGCGCAACTTCCAAAACCAGGACCCACTGATTCTGAGGGCAAACCAGGCGCTCCTGCGCACCACCATCTACTGCGGGCGCGCCGGCTCGGTGATGTCGGCCTGGCTGAAGCAGAACAACGGCTCGCTCAACAACATCCAGGTCGAACACCTTATTGACCTGATCACCTCGCCCGTAGACGAAAAGCACAAGGACGAAGAGGGCGTGGTCACCAGCGAAGGTTGGCTGCTGGCCGTGGAGTTCGCCCACAACTTGAACCGCGAAACGAACGGCATCGTCGGCGGCGATACCCTCGATACTATCGCCAAGGCCCACGGCATCGGCCCCAAGGAGCTGGCCGCGGCAAACAACGTGCCGCTGTTTGGGATTCTGAAGCAGGGTTCGAAGCTCGCGATCCCCGGCTTCAGAGGGGACCCGGGCGGCTACACCTACAACGTCTACAACAACAACGAAACGATCACCAAAGTGGCCGAGAGCCAGCACGTGGGCGCGGCCATCGTCGCTGACCTCAACAACCTGCAGTACAAGTTCACCGAAGCGAAGGGCAAAGCCACCTTCCAACTGCTGGACAAAGACGGCGCCAAGATCACGGGGCTGTTCCCCGGCGACAAACTGAAGCTGCCGCAGGGCGCCACCTACGCGGTCGCTGCCGGCGACACGCTCGATGCCATCGCCAAGCGCCACAACCTGACGGCTTCGGCAATCAGCGCTCTGAACCCCGACGCGCTGCGCAACGTCGATAGCACCAAGCCGCTGGACGCCGAGCGAAAGCTCACGCTCCCGTCCGGGACTGGAGTGGTGGTGCAGGAGGGCCAGACGCTCGGCGTGGTCGCCAACCAGCACGGCCTGAAGCTTGAGGACCTCGCGAAAGAGAACAGTCTTGACGCAGCAGCCATCGTCAAGACTGGCGACAAGCTGAAGCTCCCCGCGAACACGCCATACACCATCCAGACGGGTGATACGCTCGCCTTGGTGGCGGCGGAGCACGGCATCTCAATCGCAGATCTGGCCAATGCGAACAAGCTCCAGCCCACAGAAAACATCAGCCCTGCTGTTGTGTTGGCCTTCCCGCAGGTCGATGAGTATGACGCCAAGGGTGACTCGCTCGAGGCGATCGCCAAGACCTATTCGAACGTGACAGCGGAAAGCCTGGCAAAGGCGAACGGGGTCCAGGCGAACTCGGTCCTGCGCATCGGCCAACTGCTTAAGCTACCGCCGGACACCTGGGGCTCTGCGCCGTCAGACGCCAAGAACCCGGGCACGGCCTGCGTGCAGCACGCCGTCCCCGATAGCTCTTTCGCCACGCTGCCCGGTGTTGGGACACCGAAGGCTGAGGTTGCAGTGGTAGCCCCAACCACCGTCTCGAAAGATGTGAAGATCGATGCCCACGCCAACGACTGGACTGTGACTGGTGACGCCACTGCGCAGCCGCCGAACAAGGGCGTTGTCGCTGTCGCAAAGGGCGCCGCGGTAGCGTTCAGCTCGATAGCCGGGCTCCACACCATCACGATCAACGGCAAGCTGGACGGCGCGAACCTGACCGCCGGGACCAACCGGAGTATCACGTTTGCCACGGCGGGCCAGTTCAAGATCACCTGCGACTTCCATCCGTACATGCTGGCCAACGTCTTCGTCCAGTAGACTGCTTGGCGTTCAACGGTAAAAAGGTCTCCCGCTAGAGCCCTGTTTACTTGCTGGGCGTCCGCTGGTCTGGCGCGAGCAGCGGGCACAGCTACGGCCCGTTTGACGCCCCCCAACGCGCTAGCTACGATCCCGCCTGCAATCACATCGCGGGGTCTCCGTGTCCCGCGCAACCAGTGAGGGGGAAGAGGAATGGCAGCACAAACCGGTAAACGCTACACCTGTCCAAAGTGTGGCTCTGAATTCATCGTCACAAAGGGTGGCGAAGGCGACATCATGTGCGGCGATACGCCGCTCGAACTGAAGAAGTAAGGAAGATATACCGATGGCAGTGCAACTCGGCAAGCGCTACAAGGACGAAGAAACCGGCGTCGAGCTCCTCGTGATCAAGCCCGGCAACTGCGAACTCAAGGTCGGAGGGCGGGACATGGAGCTGATGCAGCCAAAGGTCCTCCCTTCCGCCGACTAATCGCCACCACACCAGGCGACCACCACCGGGGCCAATCGGCCCCGGTTCGTGTGTCCCAAAGGACAGCTGATGCCAGAAGAGGCTTTCTGCCGCGCCGAGGGCGACGGCCGTTACACGTTACGCCCCATCGCCCGCGGGCCCTGGGATGCGGACTCGCTGCACGCACGGGTGCTCGCGGGGCTGCTCGGCCACGAACTGGAGACGCGCTGGACGGAGGGCGGCTTCCATTGTGCGCGCCTCACCATTGACCTCTACCGGCTGCCGACCCTCGCACCCGGCGAAGTCACTTCGCGCGCAATTCGCGACGGCAACCGCATCCGCGTGATCGAACTCGAGTACCTCTCTGGCGGTGTCTCGTTCGCGCGGGCCAATGCTGTGCTGCTAAAGCGCACGGATAACCCTCCGGGCGACCGGTGGAGCCCGCCGAACTGGGACGTGCCAACGCCCGAGGGCCTCCCGCAGGCGGAGCAGATGCCCAACGCGCCTGAGAATTGGCGCCCGATGTGGGAGACACGCCATATCACCGGCTGGCCCGCAGAGATCCGCCAGCAGCGAGCGTGGCTGCGCGAGAACCGCCCGCTGGTCGAGGGCGTAGCCCTCACCCCGTTCGTCCGCGCCGCTTCGGCGGCCGATTGGACGAACCCGTTCTCAAACTGGGGCAGCGAAGGCCTGCAGTTCATCAATGCGGACATTACCCTCTACCTCCACCGCTATCCGGCGGGCGAGTGGATCGGGTTCGAGGTGACATCGCACCACTCTGCGGACGGCATCGCCGTGGGCGACTGCACGATGTACGACCTGGACGGCCCGATCGGCCACAGCCTGGTGTGCGCTGTCTCGAACTCCCGGCGGACGATCGCCGCGCCCCTCTCCACCACCTGACTGCACGTGGGACAGGAATACTCGCAGGGGCACGCGATGGGTTCTGGTGAGCGTTCTCGTGTCGCTTCCTCATTGTGGCCCACCTCTGGGATTCCTCTCGACACTGAATC
The DNA here is from genome assembly GCA_039917655.1 of Tepidiformaceae bacterium. Lineage (GTDB taxonomy): Bacteria > Chloroflexota > Dehalococcoidia > Tepidiformales > Tepidiformaceae > PNKC01. Next base: position 4,371 of record JBDSJC010000253.1, on the reverse strand, counting down.
CTTCGAGTCTTCGTCGCCTTTCTGCTTTACGTCCGCCCGGCAGACGATTTGCTAGAATTCCGGTGTGAGCTTCGAGAAGGTCATCGAATCGGCGATCCAGGACGCGATCGCCCAGGGGGCGTTCGATAACCTGCCCGGCGCGGGCAAGCCGCTCCCGATGACAGACCCGGAGTTAATGGCCGGCGAGAACTGGCTTGGCTACAAGGTGCTCCAGAACGGCGGCATGGTGCCCGAGTGGCTCGGTCTCGGCCAGGAGATCGAGCGCGACCTTCAGCGGCTCCGCCAACTCGAAGCTCAGCACCAGTCGCTGATTGACCTCTCCCTGGCGACCGGCGATTGGGAACGCAATCGCATGGCCCTGAGTCACGCCCTCCAACGTTACGAAGAATACGCCCGCACCATTCGCCGCAAGCAGGACAACTACAACTTGACCGCGCCCGGGATCCGCACCGAGCGCCCGGGAATCTGGGTAGAGCATCACCTCGCGCGGCTGCGCCAATCGCTTCGAGACGCGGAGTGTCCATACGAGATCTAAATCCCATGGCGCCACCTCTTGGATTGAGGTGAAGGCTGGGGACGCCGTCTTTGTGCGGCCGGCGCGAAGCATCGCTTCGAGGACTTCACGTCGCGCTTCGAAACCTTGGTCGTGTTCTACGGCCCACCAAGCGGCGCGCACTAACAGCCAAGGGCCAACCGGCCAACGGTCAACAGCCCGCCGTGGTACGGTTTTCAGATGCGTGTCTTCCTCACTCTGGCCGCCGTTCTCGGCGCCGTTGCAGCCCTGCTGGCGGCCGCCGGGCTTGGCCTGGCCCACGTGTTTCGCAAAGGTGCCCTGGACCTGCGCACCGGCCCGGATCCGCTCGATCTCGAGGTGGCCGCCATCGGCGATGGGCGCATCACCCTGCGTCGTACGCGGGCCACGCGCTCCGATGATTGGGCGATGCCCGGGGCCTTCGGCCTGGCCGGTGCGCACGCCTATCACCGAGTCGGCGAAGTGATCGAGCTGCGCCCCGGCGAGGCCGTGCGCGAGCACCTCGGCGGCCGCGGTGTCTTCGTCCCCGGCGATATGGCACGGATGGACCCGTTCGCCTTCGAAGGCGACCCGGCGGCGGCGCTCGGCCTGGGGTTCGAGACGGTGCAGGTTGCGTCTCCGCTCGGCGCCATGCCGGCCTGGTTCATCCCCGGTTCGGCGGACACCTGGGCGGTGCTCGTCCACGGCAAGGGCGCGAGCCGTCGCGAGACCCTCCGCATCCTGCCCGCGCTGGTTGAACAGGGCCTGCCCTGCCTCGCCGTCACCTACCGCAACGACGCCGAGACCGCGAACAGCGATGATGCGCGTTACGGCTACGGCCGCCACGAGTGGCAGGACCTGGAAGCTGCGGTCCGCTATGCGCTGGACCACGGCGCCGGGCGCATCGTGCTGGTTGGCTTCAGCATGGGTGGCGCGATCTGCATGAGCTTCCTCGCGAAATCAGCCCTCGCGCGCTCCGTTGCGGGAGTCATCCTCGATGCCCCGATGCTCGACCTCCGCGAAACCGTCGCCCACGGGGCCACGAGCGCTGGCATCCCGCGGCACGCGCTCTCGCTCAGTAACCGGGTCGCCAGCCACCGCTACGGTCTGGACTGGGACGAAGTGGACTACCTCCGCGGTGCGGGCTCCATTCAGGCGCCGATGCTCCTCTTTCACGGCGCCGCCGACCGCACTGTGCCGGTAGCCACCAGCGACCGCCTCGCCGAGGTGCTACCGCACCTGGTGACCTACGTGCGCATCCCCGGCGCGGGTCACGTCCAGGGCTGGAACGTTGACCGCGAACGCTACGTCGCTGCGGTGCGGATATTCCTCACGCGGGTCTTAAGCGACGAACGGCTGGTGCAAGCCTCGCTCTGAACGGAGCGAAGACCTCCCGAGTTCCACTCCTAGAGCGCCGCCACGAACGCGCGCAGCGCCGCCCGAAACTCCACGGGCTTCTCCAGGTGCGTCCAGTGCCCCCCTCCGATTGTGTGGGTCCGCACGTCCGGCGCTACCGCTCGCAGAGTGTCGTAGTAGCCTGGAGTCTCTTGCGCGTCGATGAGCGCCGCTGGCTGGAGCGCCAGCGCAGCCATTGCCCGGTCGCCGAGGTTCGCCATCTCTTCGGGCGTGAACTCGAAGAGCGCCGCCCAGAGCGCCATCCCCACCTCTGGCGGCGTTGCCTGTTGGAGCGAGGCAAGCATCGCCTTCGATTCAGCCGCCATCAACTCCGTGATCATCGAGCCGAGCATCTGCTCGCGAAACGGCATGTGCGATTCCGCCCCGCGGATCACCGCCTCGAGGCTGCGCATCTGTGCCGAGAACGGCCGGAAGTCCAGCGGCTGGTCTTCGACCACAATCCCCCGAGCGAATCCGGGGTAGCGGCCAGCGAGCACCGCCGCGAGCATTCCGCCGTAGCTGTGCCCAACCACAACCGGCTGCGTTACTTCCAACGAGTCGCAGAGTGCGACCACATCGTTCGTCAGCGCCTCCGTTGAGTAACACAAGTCGCGAGGCTGGCCGGACTCCCCGTGGCCACGCATGTCCGGCGCGATGCAACGGAACTCGGACCTGAATTCTGCGACGGTCGAGGCCCAGCTAGCTGAACCATCGCACCAGCCGTGGAGAAAGACGACCGCCTGGTCGCCATCGAGTGTGTCTTCGTAGTGAAGCGTAACCGTGGGACGGGTGAGCGTGGGCATCGGGATCTCCTCTGGGACTCGGGGCTAGGAACGAGGGACGAGGGACTCGGCTGGCGTTTGGCCAGCACGTTCGCCGCGCGTGCCCTTGACCGCCAGGTCAACGCCTCCCAGGCGGCGCATCCCCTCCACACGGCCGCCACCACTGCGACTACCCATCATGATGAAGTAGTCAGCGAAGGCGCCTTCCATCGCGTTCGAGTATCCCTGGGCATCCTGGATCTTGTTGATCGCGAGCTTGGACATGCGCAACGCGGTCGTCGTGTTCTCGGCGCAGCGCCGGGCGTAGTCCAGCGTCTCTCGTTCAAGGTCTTTGGGCGCGTAGATGCGGCTCACGAAGCCGGCCTCCTTGCCCTCCTCCGCCGTGATGAACCGGCTTTCGAAACACAGCTCCTTCGCCTTGCGGATGCCCACATCGAACGGCACCGAGAAGTATTCGAGCAGCCCGGCGAGGAACTTCGCATCGCTCGCCGCGAACACCAGGTCCATCGAGGCCGCGATCATCCAGCCGCCGTAGATGCAGAAGCCTTCGACCATCGCGATCGTCGGCTTGGTGATGTTTCGCCAGCGCAACGTGAGGTCAAGGTTGTAACGCCGGAAGTTTTCGTAGAACTCGATCCCCGAATCGGGAACGCCGGCCAGCGCACGCGCCTCCAGCGATTCCGGCGTCCCGAGGTCGTGGCCCGACGAGAAATTCCCGCCACTCCCGCGCAGGACGATGACCTTCACGCCGGGGTCGGCGTCCGCTGCCATCAACGCGGCGTCTAGCTCATCCAGCAGGCGATAGCTCTGCGCATTGCGGTACTTCGGCCGGTTGAGGGTGATCAGGGCCAACGCGTCTTCGATCGTGTAGGTCACGTCGTGCAGTTCCATGGGCAACTCCGGTTTGCAGTGATGCTGCAACTCTACGTGACGCTGGGCCCGGCGACACCGCAGCGGCCCTACTCAGTATCCCGGCCCCTCGGGAGCGGCCAGCGGCAACTCCCGAGGGGCCAGAGCCGCGCTGTGCGAGAGCGGTTGCCTGGCGTTCTGCCCATCTCCTGCGCTCGCCGCTTCGCAAGGCCATCCTCAACCCCAATACCAAGAACTTCATAGGACTCCAGGTGCCTGTTCTGTCCCCCGTCTCGCAACCTGCCGTTGTACGAGACGTAGAGGAGTAACCGCGCCCCTCAGAGGCGACGGCGGATTTCGTATCGATTTCGACCAGGCAGACCCAAAGAGGAGAGATATGATGCTGCGGCGCATCTTCCAATCCATCCACAACCGGGCCCAAGGCCAGGCGCTCGTCCTGTTCGCCGCTGGGCTCATCGCCTTTCTCGGCCTCGTGGGCATGAGCGTCGACGTTGGCCGCTTTGTCTGGGCACGGACACAGATCCAGGCGGCCGTCGATGCTTCCGCCCTCGCCGCCGCCCAGAGCATGCCTAGCACCTCCGACGCCACCACCAAGGCGAACGAGTACTGGGTGGACAACAGCGGCTTTATTCAGTCCAGCGGCAGGAACGTCCAGTTCAATGTCACCTTCCCACCCGGCAACAAAGCATTGCATGTCGCCGCCAGCGCCGAGGTCGATACCTTCTTCCTGAAGTTCGTTGGTCTCCCCACGTGGAACGTCCAGGCGGAAGGCGATGCCGCCTCCCAGGTGCTCGATGTCAGCCTGGTGCTCGA
>JBDSJC010000252.1:0-3621 GCA_039917655.1 Tepidiformaceae bacterium | reverse complement strand
CAAGCCTGCACATCCGCGAATCGCGCCGCATGCTGCCGCAGTACGTCGTGCGGTCGATCTACGAGGAGACGCAGGGCAACGCGAACATCGTGACCGGAGTCGGCCAGCACCAGATGTGGGCCGGGCAGCACTACTTCTACAACCGGCCTCGGCAACTGATCACCTCCGGCGGCCTGGGGACGATGGGTTTCGAACTGCCTGCCGCGATCGGCGCACAGGTGGCGCTGCCCGACATGGAGACCTGGGCGATCTGCGGCGACGGCAGCTTCCAGATGACGCTCCAAGAGATGTCGGTGCTGGTCGATGAACAGTTGCCGGTGAAAATGGCGATCTTCAACAACGGCTACCTCGGCATGATCAGGCAGTGGCAGGAACTGTTCTACGACAAGAACTACAGCAGTTCGGGCATTTCGCAGCCGGACTTCTGCAAGCTTGCCGACGCCTACGGGATCAAGTCGATCCGCGTGGAGACGAAGGCCGAAGTGCCGCTCGCGATCCGCGAGGCGCGCGCCCACAAGGGGCCGATCCTGCTCGATTTCCAGATCGACCAGGAAGAGAACGTCTGGCCGATGGTGCCCGCCGGCGCCTCGCTGGCCGAGACGATCGAAGCGCCCGCGCACGAGTTGGCGCGATGAGCACGACAACAACGAACGGCTCCCGACCGAAGCCGCACACCCAACACACCGTGGTCGCAATTGTGGAGGACAAGCCAGGCGTGCTGATGCGCGTCTCGAGCCTTTTTCGGCGGCGCGGCTTCAACATCGATTCGCTCACCGTCGGGCGCAGCGAGATGGAGGGTCTGAGCCGCATCACCATCGTGGTGGACGGCGAAAGCGCCCCCGTGGAGCAGGTCGAAAAGCAGCTCTACAAGCTGATTGACGTGGTGAAGGTGAGCGACCTTTCGAACGAGGACGTGGTGGCGCGCGAACTGGCGATCATCAAGGTGCGCGCGAACAACGTGAACCGTCACGAACTGCTGGACATCGCCCACGTCTTTCGGGCCGACGTGATCGATATCGCGACGAACTCGATCATGCTCCAGGTCGTTGGGGACGAAGACAAGATCGACGGCCTGATCAAAATGTGCGAGCCGTACGGCATCCGCGAGCTTTCGCGGACGGGGCGCATCGCCATGGTCCGCGGCGCAAAGACGACGACCGTGCACGACCCGGAGCCGGAGAAGATCGCGCGCATCCACGCCAGCCAGGGGCGAAGGGTAGAAGGGGATCTGCCCTTCTCCAGCGACTGACTTGCTGGCGAGCGGTACATGATGAGAGGGCCGCTGAGAAGCGGCCCGCCTCGTGAGCGGGTCAGGTTGTTTCGAACTGGAGGGTGCGGAGCATCGCCTCGGGGACGCGATCCCGGAGTCCAAGAATCTCCACGCCAACAACCCGGTTCTGGGCATCGAAGTCGAGGATCACACCGGGCTGCACTTCTTCGGACTCGACGATCGCTGACTCGTCCAGCCGCAGATAGAGAGCATCGATTTCGCGATCAACTTTCAGCTTCATGGCAATCGTCCTTTCATCCGTCGATCAAAGAACACTGTAACAACAACCGGGCAAACGCCTTGAGCCGGGATTCGCCTGCACCCTCCGTCCGTCCTTGCAGTCGAAGGGCAGCGTCTGCTGTTCATCCTTCGACAAGCTCAGGACGAACGGGGATAAGGGCGGCGAGTGAGAGGCCCGTGCGCCGGAGTTTGATTCACCTCACGCGTCGCGCCAGACCGGGTCACGCTTTTCGAACCAGGCGGTGCGCGCTTCGGTGGCGTCGGCGGTCTGGCTGGCGAGGATCTGGTTGCGGTTTTCCAGCTTCAGCGCGTTCTCCAGCGAGATGCCGGTGACCGTCTCGTTCAGCACCTCCTTTGTCAGTCGCAACCCGAGTGGGCTGGCCTTGCGGATCATCCCCTCGGCAATGGCGATGGCCCTCGGTAGCAACTCCTCGCGGGGGACGATCTGGTTGAGCAGCCCCATCTCCTTCGCCTCGGCGGACTCAACAATACGCCCGGAGTAGAGCATGTCCGCCGAGTGCGCCGCTCCAATCAGCTTCGGAAGAAAGTAGGAGCTTCCAACGTCCGCGCCCCCGAGCCCGAGGTTGAGGTACGAGCAGGCGAAGCGCGCCATCTCCGTCCCCACGCGCATATCCGAGGCGATCGCGATGGAGAGCCCGCCGCCGGCCGCCGCACCGTTCACCGCCGCAATGATCGGCTGTGGACAGCGGCGCATCTTGATCATCAGGTCGGCGATATCTTCCTGGAAGGTGTACGAGTCCTGGACGCGGCCCACACCGGGCTGCCACGGGCCCTGCTCTCCGGCCGCTTTCAGGTCCAGGCCCGCGCAAAACGCCCGCCCCATCCCGGTGATGACGATGACGCGCGTGCCGTAATCCCGATGGCGGTCGTCGAAGAAGCTGTGCAGGGCGCGCAGCAGGTCGTGGTCGATGGCGTTGAGCCGTTCCGGCCGGTTCATGGTGAGCAGGCCGATGGCGCCGCGCTGTTCGTAGAGAAGGCTATCGTTCATGCACCGCAGTCTGCCTCAGCGGGGTGAGGTTCGCCAGCGCCACAAGTGTTCTCGGACTTAAGCGCCCACCGGGGACGTGCCGTCGATCAGTTCAACTTCGCTGTTAGCGAGCGACGATCTCCAGGTGATTCAAGAGTTCGGACGAGGCAGGCAAGCCTGACCCAACCGAACGGTCGAAAGTGGCAAACGTGCCTCCGTGCGCGGCAGCGAGGGCGAACAGGTAGTGATCGGTGAGTTGGCCCGGCCCCTGGAGGTAAGGGAGGGTGGCCGCGAGACTGGTGTCTGAGGCTGAGAGGTCGTCAGGCCAGAACAGATGACGGTCATCTTCCGCGAATTCGCGGAACAGTGCAGTGGCCGACCAGGCATGCAACCGGCCCTGCGAGACGGCGGGCTGCGCCAGCACACGGATGCAGCCCATCTCGGTAATCGGGCAGGTGGCCCAACCGCGCGGCTGGGCCTGGACAAACCAAGAGCGTGCCGCCCGATGGTGAAGGTGAAGAGGCCAAAGAAAAGCGACGAGGACGTTAACATCGAGGAGCGGGACGCCTTCGCTCATGGAAAATCGGCCAGGATCCGTTTCACGTCGGCGTCATCGATCGTCCGAAAGTCGTCTGGCACATCGAACACGAGGAACCCGTCGGCAGCCATCCGCAGGCCGATCGGCCTCATCCCGCGCCGCGCGAGGGTCGAGACCGCTTCGCCGAGCGGGATGTGGCAGGCCGCCGCGAGTTCGCGGGCCACCTGGAGTACGTCGTCATCGATGGAGAGCGTGGTACGCATAATGATGCGAGTTTACCATACTGATGCGCGGTTGCGGCGCTCGCATCTATCGCGCGGTGGCGTCTCTTGCCCCCTCCCGCGCCCGGCGCAGGGCCTCCATCGCCTTCAACATCGCTTCCGGCGCCTCTTTGTCTACGGTCGGAGAAGGCTTTCACCTGAGCGGCTCCGCTACCGCCGACGACCAGATGCTAATGATTCGATACTCCGCGCGATCACCCACTGGTGAGAGCCTCGGGAATGCAGTGTAGAATCCCGCTCATCAGCCCGTAGAGGAGAGACCCACATGCGATTTAACGACACCCCCGAGCTTGCCGAGTGGCGC
>JBDSJC010000251.1:0-2884 GCA_039917655.1 Tepidiformaceae bacterium | reverse complement strand
GGTGGCTGGGACCGATCGCTGGGTGGCGATTGCCGTGACCAGCGACGTGCAGTGGCGCGCGCTTTGCTCGGTCCTCGGACAGCCGGGCGCTGAACTCGGTCCAGACCTTGGCTCAGCCTCCGGTAGGCTAGCGAAGCGCGAGGCGCTGGACGCGTGGGTGGCGTCTTGGACTCAGGTCAGGGAGGTGGACGAGATCGAAAACCGGCTCCAGGTGGCCGGGGTACCATGCCATCGCGTCAGCGGGAGCGCGGATGTATCGGTTGACCCGCAGCTCGTCGCCCGGCAGCACTTCATCGAGGTAGCCCACCCTGAGCTTGGCCCCGTGGTTGTGGAGAATTCGCGCATGCGTTTTTCCGCGACGCCGGCGGCCGTTTCTCGGCCCGGCCCGACGCTCGGGCAGGACAACGAGCACGTGCTGCGCGAGATCCTGGGCATGGACGATGAGGCGATCACCGCGCTGCTGGTGGCCGGAGCGCTGGACTAGGTGCCGTGAGACGGCCAGCGGCCCAGAGCTGCTGAGACTCCCCGTTCGTCAGGGCGAACGGTGCGGCGGCCAGCCCAGGCCGGCGATAGCCCCGGCGGGCGTCCCGCAGTTGAACACCCGCCCGAATTGCGCCACAAACTCCTCTCGGACCACTCCACCATCCACAGCCCCGCCCGCCTCCGTGGCCATGCTGGTCATCCGCACGTCCGGCATCCCGCAGGCGTTGATCAGGGCGAAGTGCGCCATCTCGGGAGCCATGTTCAGGGCGGCGCCGTGCATCGTCACGCCGCGCCTTACGTTCAGCCCGACCGAGGCGATCTTCCGCTCGCCAACCCACACGCCGCGTCCATGGAGACTACGCTCGCCGTGAACGCTGAATTCGGCCAGCGTGCCGATCAGAGCGGCCTCGAGACCGCTGAGGTAGTCGATCACGCCCATGCCCCAGCCACGCAGGTCGATGATCCCGTAAGCCACCAGTTGACCAGGCCCGTGGTAGGTGATGTCGCCGCCGCGCTCAGTCGGTACGATTTCGATGCCCGCCGCCCTGACGACCGCCGCATCGACGGTCAGATCAGGCTCCGGGTGGCCTCGTCCCAACGTGAACACCGGGCGATGTTCGGTCAGAAGTAGAGCGTCCGCGCCGCCAGGATCGCGGCGCGTGGACTGTAGTCGGCGCTGAAGTTCGAGGACGTCCGAGTAGTCGGTGACGCCGAGGTTGTAGACGTGTACCACTCGCCCGCCCGCCCGCGGCTGCCCATCGCCGTTTGCGTCAGCGCGGTTGCCGATAGCCTTCATGAGGACAGTCTAGTCGGCGAGCAAGGCGTAGGGGGCTTCGACCAGTTCGCGCATCCGGCTCAGCAGGGCCGCGGCCACATTGTCGGGGACGCTGTCAGGGGCGTAGGCCAGCGACAGCGTCATCACCGGGTTGTCCACGGCCCCGAATTGGCCCAGTGCAACGCTGTTCTGCTCGGCCCCGATCGTGAGCGCGAAGTAGCCGCTATCGAGCCGGGGATCCGCCTGTCCGACACCGGTGCCAAGGAACGAGGTGACAACCAGGTCGGCGCCACCGTCCTCCCTCGGGCTTCCCGCGAGGCCCGCCACAGCGTCGCGGAACGAGGGGGCATCCGCGTCCGGCGCCAGGGCGATCTGTTCTGAACCGCCGTCGATCCGCCGCAGACCGACCCGCGCCTCGCTGCCCCAAACCTCCCGGAAGGCCCGCGCCGCGGCGCGCAGGACCACGTCGTCGAGGGTGGGGACGAGTCCCATCGAACGCCATTCGATGGCCAGCTGCGCGCGGAGCTTCGTGCATTCCACGAGGGAAACGCTCGCCCTCAGTGTCAGCGACGGCGAAGGCCAGGCAGCCGGCTGCTCGCTCACGCGTGGCACCAGCCGAATCGGCTCGTTGCGCGCCGCCTGATGAATGCTGGCGAGTGAGATGTCCGGCTCCTCCCACACGGGAAGGTCCGGGATGGCCCCGCCGGGCTCAATCAGCTCCTCGGTGGGGGTCTCGTCCCAATCTCGGCGAACGAAAAGTTCCGCTGGCCCCGGTTCGCCCGATGTGTCCAAGCCGGGAGGGGGGTCGAAATCCGGTGGCAGTTCGATGTCTTCGTCCAGCACTTGAGCCTCCCGGCCGCAGCGCAGCCTGCGCCTATTCAAAGAGACGGCAGCCGAGCGCCCGTTCCCCAGCGCGCGCGCACGGCTAGCCGTACTCAGCACTCAGCACTCAGCACTCAACGCCAGGCACTCAGTACGGCTCTGAGGCGGAAGCGGTCTCGCGTTCTTCGATCGTATCCCAGTCCTCCTCGCGCAAGGGTTGGAGTTCGCCCTTGCGATAGGACTCGTAGATGCGAAAGAGCACGTCCTTGTGCGGCCGGACGCGGCCGATTGGGCAGGCGGCCCAGTCTTTTTCCGATTCATCGCAGTAGCCCATGCGCAGTTCGCCGCACTTCGGCTGGAGGAAGCGCCCCAGTTCGGGGACAACCTTGTTCACCTCCGAGCGCATCAGCGCGGCCACCTTGCGGAACTCCCACTGGGCGCGCGTGCAGAGGCGCAGGTCGCAGATGTGCAGCAGCGACTGGAAGTTGACCGTGATCTTGAAGTTTGTGTTCGTGGCGTTGGGCAGCAGGAAGCGCGCGTCCTCCGCTGGCACGCCGGCCTCTACCAGCTCTTCGTAGCCCGCGCCGATCTGCTGCATGATCTCCTGGAAGCGCTCCGCTTTTCCGGCTTTCTGCACGGTCGCCGGCACGGTGAACGGAAACTCGCCGTCCTTGTAAGTGACGTAACGCTGGCTCTGCTGTTCGAACGAAATGCCGACGCGATGGCGCACGAACTGGTGGCTAAACGCGCGCGAGACGCCGGAGATGCCGAATTCGAAGGCGACCTGCTCCAACGGGCTGGCGT
>JBDSJC010000250.1:0-14021 GCA_039917655.1 Tepidiformaceae bacterium | reverse complement strand
CACGGGAGTGTGGAGCTGGTCCAGGGGACGTGCGCCAGTACCGTATCGGTCGCGGCCGGTTCAGGCGGGATCGCTTCCGTCTCACCGCCGCCCGCCGCCCATGCTCCCCAGTGCTTTGCGACGAGGGCCGCGGCCGCATCGATGTCGAGGTCTCCGGCGAGGATGACGGTCGTGTACTCGGGGCGGTACCAGCGTTCGAAAAACGTGCGCGAGTAGCCGAACTGGTTCGGCATCTCTTCAATGTCGCGGATGAAGCCCATGGTGGTGTGCTTGTAGGTGTGCGTGGAGTAGGCGTGGTCTCGCTGGACTTCGATCAGTTTGCTCAGCGGGTCGGCGCTGTTCTTGTTGTATTCGCCCAACACAGCGCGCGCTTCGGTTTTGAAATCGTCTTCCGAGTACGCGAGGTTCATGAAGCGGTCGGCTTCGAGTTCAAGAACCTGCTCGAGGTCCTCCTTCGCGCAGGTGATGTGATAGTTCGTGTAGTCATCCGTCGTGTAGGCGTTCTGGCGGGCGCCCGTGCGCGTGATGATCTCCTGATAAGCGTCGGCCGAGTATCGCTCGGTGCCGCGGAACATCATGTGCTCGAAGAAGTGCGCGAATCCGCTCTTGCCAGGTTCCACTTCGTTGCGAGAACCCGTCTGTACGGGAATTTGGAGAGAGACCAGGTTTGGGAATCCGGTGTTCACCACGATGATTCGCAGACCGTTTGCGAGCGTCCGTTCGAGGGCTGGGAACGGGAGGATCGGAGTAGATGAATTCGCTGGCGTGGGCTCAGTCATTTTTGGGGCAACCCCGCTTCTGGATGTGCGCCCAGTCACCGGCCGGCGTGCGTTTTTCGCGAGACTGAGGTTCAACGATCATACGGCCTAGGCCGGTGCTCCGGTCCGGCAAAAAGAAAGAGGGCAGACCGGAAGGTCCACCCCCTCGGAGCCTAAGCTCTCGGGTTCACCACATAATGGTCCGAAACACTAGGCACCTCCCGCAATTACCAGCCGTTTCCCAACTGGCCCCCACTTCGTACGCCTGGTGGACGACTGGTGTCAAGTAGGTGAACGTAGATTTCTTGACAAAATGTCTTGGCCGCGACCTTTGCTAAACTCCATCGGGGCTTTCGCGACGATGAATGCTCAGCCCGAGCTGCCAGTCCTCAATGATCCCCTCGGCGAGCGGTCGCCGTTCATCCTGTGGCATCTTTCCTCGCCAAACAGATTCGGAAAGCCGGGCAACTTCGTTAGCGCCGAGCTGTTTCTCTGCGTCGGCGAGCTCTTCTGTCGATGCCGCCTGGTGTTGGACCAACCGATCCCTGGTGATCTCGTGGAGGTTCGACTGGACGGCGCGTAACGCTTCTTCGTGGGACAACGGCGGCAGGCGTCGTTCGTGCAGGAGTCGCGCTCGAAGGACAACCGGGTCGTCAGAGTTGTGCAGGAAAAAGTCCTCATCCTGTAGCCAGCGCTCGAATATCTCTCGCCCGAGTGCACTGCCGAAGAGACCGGGAGGGTGGTGCCGGAGTCGCGAGCGCAGGTGCGGGTAGCGGAGCAGCATGGCGAGCAACCAATCCTCACGCGAGGACTCCTCGCGCGGTGGAGCGACGGGCCTAGCCCTGCCTGGCGTGCCCTGGCGGATTCGCTCTTGCACTGATTCCTCGCCGACCCCAAGGTGACGCGCCACCCGCTGGACGTACATCGCTCGTTCGATCGGATCCTTCACAGCGAGGAACACAGGCCGGAGTTTGTCCACCATCTGGCGCGCTTCGGTCGGCGATTGAGGCTTCGTTGGGCCCATCAAGCGGTTAAGCAAGAACTCGGCGTACGGCACTGCCCCGGCGATCGCTTCGCGCCAGCCCTCGGGATCGTCCCGGGCGATCTCATCCGGGTCCCGGCCTGGGGGGAGCGGTGCCACGCGCAGTTCGAGGTTCGTGGCTGCGGTTAGCGCGTCGGCGGAACGAGCGGAACGGGCCATCGCTTCCGGTGAATCAAGCGAGAGAAACAGCGCGCCCGCCCGTTCGGCCGCGGCCATGCCGGCGGAGTCGGGGTCCATCGCCAGTACGATGCGCCTGGCGTAACGCTTAAGGATGCCTGCGTGGCCCTCGGTGAGCGAGGTGCCCATCGTTGCCACCACGTTCTGGAAGCCGGCCTGCCAGGGGCCCATCACGTCCATGTAACCCTCGACGACAACCACCGTGCCTGACGCCCGGATGCCTTCGGTAGCGAGGTGCAGGCCGAACAGGGTGCGCCCTTTGTCGAACGCGTCGGTTTGGGGTGAGTTGAGGTATTTCGGTTCTTCGCCGTGCAGCCCGCGCCCACCCATGCCCACGTACTGCCCGCGCTCGTCCGCTATCGGAATGATGATTCGCCCGCGGAACCGGTCGTACGGCTCACGGCCGTTGTCCGGCTCCACCAGCAGGCCCGCGTCCAACATGTCCCGTTCGCTGTACCCACGCCCGGAAAGGTAGCCGCGCAGGTTTCGCCACTCGTCCGGGGCCCAGCCGATGCGAAACGCCTCGACGGTGGCCTGGGTCAGGCCACGTTTGTCGGCCAGGTACTCACGCGCTTCGGCGGCGGATGGCTCGTGGAGGGCACGCTGGTAGAAGTCCACTGCCGCCGAGACCGCCGCCATTAGCCTTTCGCGGTGACTTCGCTTCTCCGCGCCTTCGGATGACACCTGCACTCCAGCCTCAGCGGCGAGGACTCGGAGGGTGTCGCGAAAATCCAGGTTGTCGCGCTTCTGCACGAACGTGAAGAGGTCGCCGCCTTCGCCGCAGGTGCCGAAGCAGCGCCAGGTGGCGCGGTCTGGGAAGACGTGAAACGACGGTGTGCGCTCCGTGTGGAAGGGACAAAGTCCTTTGAAGCTGCGGCCTGATTTGTGCAGCGTGGTGACGCGGCCAATGTACTCGACGAGGTCCAGCTTGCTCTTGATCTCTTCAACAGCGTCCATGGCGCCGATGGTAGCGGCCAAACGCGTCAGGAGACGTCGCCACCGACGGATCTGAACGCAGACGAAACGTTACGTCAGGGAGTGAGCTGCACGGTGGTCGAAGCGAGCACCTGTCCGCCTACGACTACGTCGATCGTCGCCGTGCCGTTGCCCTGAGGCCTGGTCACGGAGAATGTGGCCGACTGGCCTTTGGCAAGCGTGAGCTTTTGGGATTGAGAGGTTTGAGCGTCCCCAAGCTTTACGCGGACTGTTACATCGGCAGCCTCGATCGTCCCGCCGTTGTTCACGATTGTGACTGAGACAGCGGAACCGGTGAGGGATGGCGCCTGGATGGCGATCTGCGGTTGCTCGACCGTGGGGGCGGCGATGCTGAAAGTGGCCGAGTTGTTGTCTTCGTTCGTCTCTTTGACGGCGTTGTCGGGGTCCAGCTTCACGGCTGCGGTCTTGGCGGTTGTCAATGGCGGGTTCAGTTCGAAATCCGCAACTGCGCTTCCGCCCGCGGGCAACGCCATGCTGAAGGCCTGGGTGAGTGTGCCGGGCCCAACGCCGCTGACCGCGACCACCAACGGGCCGGTATAGGTGGCGCCCCGGTTGCTGACGGTGACACGGAGCTTAGTCCCGCCATCGATCGCAACCGCTCCAGTTGGCACGAAGTCCGGTAGGTTGGCGTTCTGAGTTGGCGCCGCCGTAGGGCTGGGCGAAGCCGACGGGCTTGGCTGCGGTGTGTTCGTTGGGGGCTGCGGAGTGGGCGTCACCTGGCGGATCGGGACCAGGGCAAGCGAGTCCTGCGGGTCAATGGCGCTCGACTTCACCCAGCGTCCGCCATCCATATCCACGAGCAACCACTCGTTGTTGGTCGTTCGGCCGATGATCTTGACGATCTTTCCTTCGGTCAGTGTGCCAACCTGTTCGAAGTTCTCTCCGGGGCCTGTGCGCAGATTCACCGTCGCCACCACTTTGCCGTTGATCGTTGCTGGCCGATCGCCTACCGGTTCGATCGCGATCACGCGGAGCTTGTCTGACTGTTGGGTGGCGCCCGAAGCCGACGTGACCTTGACGTACAGGTTGTATTCGCCCTTGCGTTCGAAGGAGGCCTTCAGGTTGGCACGGTACTTATTGTCGGGCGAAGGTTCTTTTACATCGACCGTGTCGGCGAGCTTGTCTTGGATGTAGAGGTCGAAGCGGACGATCGGTTCGGTCGAAGAGGCCTCGATGATCACGTCTTCCGGCTTACCGATTTCTATCCGTTTGTCCTTCACTGGGGACTGGATCGCGACGTTGAACTTCACGGCGCCCGCGGGCGCCGGATTGTCTCCGCCCCGGCTATTGACCAGGCCGAAGAGCAGGAAGATGACGATACCGCCAACGAGCGCCGCGAGGCCGATGAAGACGTAGAACATCGGTTGGCGGGCGGGCGTGTCGTTGTAGTAAGGCTCGCCGTATTCGTCGCCGTAGTCGTCTTCGTACTCCGCGTCGGCCCACTCGCTCTCGGGGTCATCCACGGAGGTGGCGGCGCCAATGTAGTGCGGCTCAGTGGGAGAGGGAGGCAGCGGCGGAGAGGGAGGATACGTAGCGCCGATTACCGGCTCGTCCGGGGGGTACGGACTGTAGCGATCTGACATGAACTGACCTGAGTATCACCACCGGCGGGTGTAGCGGCAACAGATCGGGGCGCATTCTGTCCGCGGCGTTTATCCGGCGTTTACGTCACCCATCCGTAGGCGTCGGGGCAGCCGAGTTCGCGGGCCAGGCGGATGGCGTAGCGGTCGGTCATCCCACTTACATAGTCCGCGGCCCGCCTCTCGACCGGGTCATCGGCCAGGGAGAAGTCCGGAGAGATGCCATTGGGGTGCGCGACGAAGTGGCGAAAGAGGAAGATCACCACCTTCTTGCCGCGTTCGGCATCCGCCCTTGTCCGGTCGTAGAGGTAGACGCGCTGGAACATGAACTCTCGCAGTTCGTTGGCGGCGGCGTGGACCGCCGGGCTGAAGGCGATGACGGGCGGGGACTCATCGGCGGGCGCGCTTTCCCCGGACACCCCCCAGCTGGCCTCCACCGTGTCGCAGATCAGCGTGTTGAGGCGCTCCGCATGACCGTTTCCGAGAGTCTGCCTTGCGACCAACGGCAGGTCCCGTTCCCCGATCAGCCCAGCGCGGATGGCGTCGACGATGTCGTGGTTGACGTAGGCGATTGCGTCAGCCGTCTTCACGACCTGGCCCTCAATCGTCTCCGGGACGCCCCAACCCTCGGCGAAGATGTCCTCACGTGCCTTGCTGGACTTTTCGATGGCGTCCAGCACTTCGAACGACAGGTTGAGCCCTGCGCCGCCGCCCTCCAGCCGGTCAAGCACGCGCACCGATTGATAGTTGTGCCGAAACCCCTCCGGCAGGCATTCCGCGAGCGCTTCCTCTCCGGCGTGGCCGAACGGGCCGTGGCCAATATCGTGGCCGAGCGAGGCCGCTTCGGCGAGGTCCTCGTTCAGGTTCAAGGCCCGCGTGATCGTCCTCGCCACCTGGGCGACCTCCAGGGTGTGGGTGAGGCGCGTCACGTAGTGGTCCAACGACGGCGAAATGAAGACCTGCGTTTTGTGTTTCAACCGCCGGAACGCCTTGGTGTGAAGGATCCGGTCGCGATCGCGCTGGTAGGCTGTGCGCACCGGCGACGGCTCCTCTGCCACGCGGCGGCCGCGGCTCGAAGCAGAGCGCGAGGCGAACGGGCTGAGCCGTTCTTCATTCGCTTCCAACCGGCGGCGCACCGCGTGCAGGTCCATAGCCTCTATTCTAGGCGCTGGGTGTCGCCACTTTCTGTCGTTGAGCGGTCATCCGTTGAGCGGCCACTCGTTGAGCGTTCATTCCACGGTGACCGTCTTGGCCAGATTGCGCGGTTGGTCAACGTCGCAGCCGCGGCGCACGGCCACGTAGTAGGCAAGCGTCTGTAAGGGTAGCGAGGCGATTAACGGCTCCATCAGCTCTGAGACCTCCGGGATCGTGAGCGTGTCATCGGCCATGCCGGAGATCTCCGTGTCTCCTTCGGTGACCAGCGCGATCACCGGGCCGCCGCGCGCCTGGACCTGCTGAATGTTGGAAACGAGTTTCGAACGCAGGGCATGCTTGGTGGCGATAGCGACGGTTGGGAAATCCTGGTCAATGAGGGCGATGGGGCCGTGCTTCATCTCGCCGGCGGCGTAGCCTTCAGCGTGGATGTAGCTGATCTCTTTCATCTTCAGGGCGCCTTCCATGGCTGCCGGAAACGCCAATGCGCGGCCCAGAAAGAGGACGTGCTGCGCGGACGCGAAGCGCCCCGCGACCCGCCGGTGGGCGGCTGAATCGGCGAGTGCTCGCGCCGCCGCATCCGGCACCTTCGCCAACTCCGAGATGCGCGCCGATAGCTGATCATGGGTCAACACTCCACGGACCTCACCGAGTCGGAGCGCCAGGGCGTAGAGCGCCGCCACTGCCGCCGTGAAGCACTTCGTGCTCGCTACCCCCCGTTCGAGGCCCGCACGGGTGTAGACGGCGCCGTCCGCCACGCGCGTTGTCTGCGCGCCTTCGGTGTTGCAAACCGTGATCTGTAGCGCCCCCAGCGCTTTGGCGACGGCCATCGCCTCCAAAACGTCAACCGTCTCCCCAGACTGGCTGACTGAGATGACGAGCGTATCTGGCCCGATGATCGGGTTGCGGTAGCGAAATTCGCTGGCGTTATCTGTCTCCGCCGGCACACCGGCGAGTTCTTCGAAGTAGCGCTTGCCGATCATCGCCGCGTGCAGGCTGGTTCCCATGCCGAGGAGAACGACGCGCTTCACTTCCCCAAGTCTCCCCGCGTCCAGACCGAGGTCGTTGAGGTGCACCTCCGCCGGTTGAAGCGTGACCAGGCTGTGGATGGTGTCGGAAAGCGCCTCAGGCTGCTCCATGATCTCTTTGAGCATGAAGTGCGCGTACTGCCCTTTCATCGCGCTCACCGGGTCGATCGGGATGCGTTTGCGTTCGACGGAAATCGGCAATCCGTCTGCCGAAATGAAGGTTGCGCCCCCCGCGTCTATCCGCGCCATTTGGCCATCGGCGAGGAACGCCACGTCCTGCGTGACAGGCAGCACCGCCGCCAGGTCGCTGGCGAGGAGCATCTCCCCATCGCCGAAGCCGATGACGACCCCGCCGGCGTTGCCGATCCGCGCGGCCACGATTGTGCCGGGGTCGGACGGCGTCATCGCCACGATAGCCTGCGATCCGTCCAATCGAACGGCCGTGAGACGGAGCGCTTCAAGCAGAGTTGCGCCGCCTTTGACTTCCTCTTCCATCAAGTGAGCGATGGTTTCAGAGTCCGTTTCGCTTTCGAACCGGTGGCCCTTGCCTTCCAGTTCTGCGCGCAGGTCAGCGAAGTTTTCGACGATCCCGTTGTGGATCACGCAGACTTCGCCCGCGCAGCTGAGGTGGGGATGGGCATTCTGGTCCGAAGGCTTGCCGTGCGTGGCCCAACGGGTGTGCCCGATTCCGGTCGTCGATTCCAGCGGTTGGCCCTCGGCCAGCGCCGCCTCCAGGTTGACGATCTTCCCCTGACGCTTCGTCACCGAGATGTTGTTCGAATCGCCGCTGCGTTCAAAAACGGCGATGCCCGCGCTGTCGTAGCCGCGGTACTCCAGGTCATGCAACGCGCGAAGGATGATCGGCGCTGCCGGGCGATTGCCCGCATATCCAACAATTCCACACATAAACAGATGCTCCGTTTTGTTTGGTCCTTGCAAAAAGGACGGACGGAAGCACGCGCCCAGCCGGGTACGCGCCGAACCGCACTGCCTCCCCGCTTTCTTCGACACGCTCAGGACGGACGGAGGGGAGTGCGCGAACAACGCGAAAAAACTGGGGGAGAGGACGGGACTGCGTTGTCCCGGGCACCTGGCGCACCTTTGTCAGCCGGTTACCCGTGCTGGTTTGTGTGCTGCCTACGGCTATGCCTGCCGGGGGGCCATCCGCCGAGATGTTCGATACTGCCCCCGCCTCGTCATCCTTCCGTGAAGGACCTGGCGCTTCTACTTCTGCTCTCCTGCGTGCCGTACGGCTGAATCGGTCGCGGCCACCTCCGGGTGCTGGGTGATGCCAGTGTCCGGACTGTGGACTCAGCGGTCAATCTCGCATCGAAGACAACTCGCGCTAGCTTTCTTCGCGGCTGATGCCCGCGAACCCGAGGAAGTCGTCTTCCCACTCCAGGACGGCCATGATCAGCGCCGGTTCGATCGGTTTAGGGGAACCGGAGATGCCTCGAAGCCTGAACTCCTCGTCCAGCATCTGGGCGATTTCGTCCAGAGGGCGGGCCTGCACTCCAAGCTCGCGTTCCGTTTCCAGGATCAGATCGACGAGTTCCCCCGCGAGCTGGTAGCCCTCGTCCTGGAGTTGCTCCCAGATCCATTCGCCGCATTCCGCGAACAGGTCGCCTTGCAGCTTGCCAAGATGCGTCATCTCTACCTTCTCATGGAGGATGCTGGCCGCAACGGCCGCTCGCCGCTCCCCCTAGAGCGTACTCAAGCGGCGGATACCGGGCCACCAGCGGAGTGCCCAGCCAGGCCACCGCCCGCGCGAATCGCCTTTAGCCGCATTACATTTTCGAGGTCCGGCCCCTTCCCCGAAATGCCCGGCACCTCCAACAGGAACGGCACATCCGCGAACGCGGGGTGGCGCATGACCGCGGCAAAGCCATCCAGCCCGATATGGCCGTCGCCGATGTTCTCGTGGCGGTCTCGCAGCCCGCCCAGGGGCTGCTTGCTGTCGTTGGCGTGCACGGCCACCAGCCGTTGGAAACCCAGTTCGCGTTCGAACTCGGCCATCGCCGCTCCGGTCCCAGCGTCGGTGCGGATGTCGTAGCCCATCGCGAAGGCGTGACAGGTGTCGATGCAGATCGCGAGCCGCTCGTCGCCTCCCGCTTCGCGCACCAGCAACCCAAGTTCCGTGAAGGTGCCGCCGATGCAGCCGCCCTGCCCCGCGTTGCACTCGAGGATCAGCTTCGACGATGTGTCCGAGCGCTCGAGGACCTGCTTCAACAGACCGGAGACCTGGTTCACGCACGCCTCATCCAGGCCCCGGCCGAGGTGGCTGCCGACGTGGAAGATCGTCCCCGCGGCTCCCAGTCTTGCGCCCCAATTGAGATACTGGACCAACGATTCGACCGAACGATCGAGCAACGCTGCATCCTGACTCGCGAGGTTGATCAGGTAGACGCCGTGGAAGAAGAAGGGCAGTCCGGCAGCTTCGCGGGACTCGTTGAACTTCGCCACCACGTCGTCCGGGATGGTTGGCGCCTTCCATTGCTGTGGGGCCGAGATAAAGAGCTGGAAAGCCTCGGCCCCGATTGCCGCGGCCCGTTCGAACGCCTTGAGCGGCCCGCCCGCACTGGAAACGTGAGCACCGATTCGCACACTGACCCCCTGCTAACGCTCAATCATACGAAGCCCGGCGGTCGCGCACCCGTTGACAGCTTGCCCGGCGGTTCTGATGATCGCTCATTGGCGCAACCGCGCCCGGAGCTGCCCATGTTTCCGGATGTCGTCCACACCGGCCTACCGCTCTCCGGGCTGAAAATCATCGATTGCACGATCTTTCAGCAGGGCACCTACTCTACGGCCATGCTCGCGGACTTCGGGGCCGACGTGATCAAGGTCGAAGGGCCCGATTCGCCGGACCCCGGCCGCGGCCTGAGCGAGGCCTATTTCCAGAGCTACAACCGCAACAAGCGGGGCATGGTGATCGACCTCAAGCACCCGGACGGTGTGGAGACTCTGCTCCGATTAGTTGAGAAGGCCGATGTCTTCGCCCAAAACATGCGCCAGGGTGTGATGGAGAAACTTGGCCTGGGGTACGCCGTGATGGCCGCCCGCAACCCTGGGCTCATCTACGCCTCGGCGAGCGGCTACGGCTCGAAGGGCCCACACGCCAAGTGGGCGGCAATGGACATCCTCGGCCAGGCTCGCGGCGGCACCATGGCTTCCCAGGGCACCCCAGACGTACCGCCAGTGGCGGCTTTTGGGGGGATGGCGGACCAGGTGGGCGCGATCACCCTCGCTTCCGGTGTGCTCCTCGCGCTTTTCCACCGGCTGCGAACGGGCGAAGGCCAGCAGGTGGACGCATCGTTATTGGGCGGACAGGTTGCATTGCAGTCGCACAACATAACGACGACGTTATTCACCGGCCGCGTCCCGGAGCGCCAGCCGCGAACACAGATGCAAGCAACTTGGAACACCTACCGCTGCCGGGACGAGCGCTACCTCACGGTGAGCATGCTCCAAAGCGACCGTTGGTGGCCGGCGTTCTGCGAGGCGACCGAACGCCAGGCGTGGCTTGACGACCCCAGGTTCGGTGACGCGCGGGAGCGCCACAACAACCGCACAGAACTGATCGCCGAGATGGACCTCCTCTTCCTCGAACGCGACCAGATGGACTGGGTGGAGTTCCTCTGCGCTAGCGGATTGCCGGTGGCGCCCGTGCAGGACTACGGGCAGGTGGCGGATGACCCTCAGGTCGTCGCCAACAACTACATCGTCCCGTTCGAACTGCCGGACGGCACCCCAAGCCGGATGGTTGGCCCGGCCGTGCAACTGGAACGCAGTCCGGGGACGATCCGTCACCGCGCGCCGGAATTCGGCGAGCACACCGAAGAAGTACTGCTCGAGTTCGGTTTCGACTGGGACGAAATCTCGCGGCTGCACGCATCTGGAGCGATTGGGCCGCGCTGAAGCCGGGAATCCTAAACGGTGTGTCTTCGATCAAAAAACTGGCCCATTGACTTCGACTCGTCCTCGTAGTAGGGTAGGGGGGTACCCTATGGAGGTCTTCAATGACTCCCGAAATCCGCCGCCTCTCACTTCGCCGCATGAAGATCATCGCTGGGCAGGTGAACGCCTTGGAGAAACAACTTGAGGATGACCGCTATTGCATGGACATCCTCGACCTCTCCCTCTCCATCCAACGGGCGCTTCGCAGCCTCGATGGTCTGGTGATCGAAGGTCATCTGCGCACCCACGTGGTGGAGCAGATGACCGGCGGCGAGACCGACCGGGCCATTGGCGAGCTCCTCCGCCTGTACAAGATCCAGGGCCCGGCCGACGCCTGACCCAGCCCTCCATTCAAACGAAAAGGAACCTACACAGTGAATAAGACAATCGAGCTCGACATCAGCGGCATGACCTGCGACCACTGCGTCCACGCCATCACCACCGCCGTCAAGGACATCCCGGGCGTTAGCGACGCCGAGGTCAGCCTCGAAGGCAAGTCGGCCGTCATCAGCGGCGACTCGTTCGATGTCCAGAAGATCCTCGACGCGATCGAGGAAGAAGGCTATTCCGCCGCGCTGAAGTAGCGTCGCCGCCACTCCAGGGAGGGAGCTCGAATGACCACAAAAGAACGAGCGTTAACGCTCGAAATCACTGGCATGACCTGCGCCTCGTGCGTACGCCGAGTCGAACGGGCGCTGAGCAAAGTCCCGGGAGTGGAAACCGCGAGCGTGAACTTCGCCGCCGAAACAGCGCGCGTCACCCTCGCACAGGACGTTCCGCTGGAGCAGCTGACGGCGGCGGTCGAAAGGGCGGGCTACGCCGCGGCCGAGTCGGAGCCGGGCGTGGACCGCTCCGCGGAACGCGCTGACCACGCGAAAAAGACTCTCTACATCCTCGTCTTCGGCGCCATCCTGGCGATCCCGACCGTGGTGCTCGCCATGGCAATGGACATCGCCGGCCTGGCGCTGTTCGATGACCATCTGTTCACCGGCCGCCTGCTGCTCGTGCTCGCGACTCCTGTGCAGTTGGTCCTCGGCTGGCGCTTTTACAAGGGCAGCTACACCAGTCTTCGGCACCTTAACCCGAATATGGACGTGCTCGTCGCGCTGGGCACATCGGTCGCCTACGCGTTTAGTGCCTGGGTTGTGCTCGCGGACCAGCCGTACAGCATGTTCTTCGATGTCAGCACAGCGGTGCTCGTTTTCATCACCATGGGCAAGTATTTCGAAGAGCGCTCCAAGGGTGCGGCGTCATCCGCCATCCGTGCACTCCTCGGGATGTCGGCCAAGACAGCCAACCTGCTCCGCGATGGAGTCGAGGCTGAGGTGCCTGTCGAACAGCTCGTCGTTGGCGACACGTTTGTCGTCCGGCCCGGCGAACGGGTGGCGGTTGACGGGATCATCCGAGAAGGCCATAGCACTATCGACGAAGCGATGATCACCGGCGAATCGATCCCCGTGGAACGCAAAACGGGAGACCACGTCATTGGCGGCACGGTCAATCAGAACGGCGTGATCCGGGTGGAAGCGATGGCTGTTGGCGAGCAGACAGCGCTCAACCGAATGGCCCGGATGGTGGAGGAGGCACAGGGCTCCAAGGCGCCGATCCAGAAGCTCGTGGATCAGGTGGCCGCGGTTTTCGTGCCGGTTGTCATCCTCCTTGCCGTCGCTGTGTTCCTGGGCTGGGGCCTGTTCGGGAGTTCCTGGATCAATGCGATGGTCTACGCCGTGGCCGTGCTGGTGATCGCCTGCCCCTGTGCCCTCGGCCTTGCCACGCCGACGGCGATCATGGTCGGGACCGGCATCGGCGCCGAACGCGGTGTGCTGATCAAGAACGCTGAGGTGCTCCAACGCGCCAAATCGCTCGACGCCATTATCCTCGATAAGACCGGCACCCTGACCGAAGGGCGTCCTCAGGTCACCGACATCGTCCCGTCCGGCGCCCTTTCCAAGACCGAGTTGCTGCGGCTGGTGGCGGCGGCGGAATCGGGCAGCGAGCACCCACTCAGCCGGGCGGTCGTTGATGCCGCCGTCGAAGCGTCGATCGAACTCCCTGTGGCCACGGCCTTCCAGGCCCTCACCGCGCGCGGTGTCCAGGCAACCGTCGAAGGCCGCCTGATCCTTGCAGGCAACCGCCGGATGTTGGACGAAGCGGGGATCGCCATCCCCGCCTCAGTGGCAGCGCAGGTAGACGAACTGGAAGCTCAGGGCCGCACGGTCGTGATCGCCGCGTTCGATGGTGAGATCTCCGGTGTGCTGGCCATCGCCGACGAAGTGAAGCAGAACGCCAGCCGGGCCGTGCAGGCGCTCCACAGGCTGGGCCTCCGCGTGATAATGATGACCGGCGACAACGAACGTTCGGCGGCAAACGTGGCGCGCAGCGCGGGCATCACGGAGTTCCGCGCGAATGCAAAGCCTGAAGACAAGCTGGCCCTCGTCAGGCAACTGCAGGCGGAAGGCTTGCAAGTCGCAATGGTGGGAGACGGCGTGAACGATGCTCCAGCGCTCGCCCAGGCGGACATAGGAATTGCCATGAGCACCGGCACCGATGTAGCCATCGAGGCGGGGGACATCACGCTGCTCAGCGGCGATGTTTCGAAGATTGCAGAGGCGATCGCGCTCAGCCGTTCCACGCTCTCGACCATTCGCCAGAACCTGGTCTGGGCGTTCGGCTACAACGTTGTGGCCATCCCGATTGCAGCTGCCGGGCTGCTCAACCCGATCGTAGCTGGCGCCGCGATGGCCTTCAGTTCGGTCAGCGTGATGGCGAACAGCCTGCGGCTACGCACTAAGGCCCGCGGCATCGCAGAGGCGAGCGGCAACAGCTACAGCGGGCCGCGCCAGAACTTCGTCTCGGCTAACCGGGGGCCGCTCTTCGCAATGGCGATGGCGGCCCTGGTGCTCATGCTTCCGCTGTTCGTATTCAGCGGGATCGACCGCGGCTGGTTCTCCCAGGAGGCTTCGCTTGGGGCACGAGAGGTGCGTGTCGAGCTGACGAACTTCAGGGTGACCCCGTCGTCGCCTTCCATCTCCTCGGGCGAAGTGACCTTCAAAGCCGTCCACCCCGAGGGTGGCCACGGCCATGTCGCAGGCCAACTCGGCGCAACGCACGTTCTTGCCGTGCTCCGCAAGAACGCGGACGGTTCGATGGACCTGGTCGGCCGCACAAGTCAACTGCCGATTGGAGGGAAGGAAGACCTCGTGCTATCGCTCCAGCCCGGCGACTACGAATTGCAATGTGACGTGGTTGAAATCGCCGATGGACGAGCTGTCAGCCATACGAACGAAGGTATGCGGGCGGCGTTCACAGTTTCCTAGCAAGACGAATGGCG
>JBDSJC010000249.1:0-10881 GCA_039917655.1 Tepidiformaceae bacterium | reverse complement strand
TTCCTCCGCGCCATCAACGTCGGCAAACACAACCGCGTGAAGATGGAAGACCTCCGCGCGCTCTGCACCTCACTCGGCTTTACCAACGTCTCTACCTACCTCCAGACCGGCAACATCGCTTTCGAATCGGACGATCCGGAGAACGTCGCCGCCGTCCGGCTCGAAGAAGCGCTGCTTGGCATCGGGCTGCGGAACGCCGCAGCGATCGTGCGCACCCGTGAAGAACTTCAGGAGTTGGTGAGCGTCGACCGCTTCGCAGCTCTCGACGCGGAGCGGTTCGCCCGATTCGTGACCCTGCTCCGTGGGCCGCTGCCCGGAGGCGACGAAGTTGTCCTGCCGCCGGAGCCTCTGCAACTCGTCGAGGTTCGGCAGCGCGAGGTGCTCACTGCCCTCGAACTCGGAGGCAGAAGCCAGTTGGACCTCAACGGCTACTTCGAACGCAAATTCAAGCTTTTGGGCACCACCCGGTACTGGAACGTAATCACGGACTTTGCCGCGCGCATGTGAGCGACGGCGGCGGCTCCGCGCCCCCGTTCGCCCTCAACCGGTCGAACCGCCCGAAGCGCCGCCCGGAGGTGACCTTGCCCGCCGGGGTGTCTCGCCGTCCATCCTTGGATAAGTTCACCAGGAACGGATGGGGGAGGCAATGGCGGTTCTCTTGTCACCCTGAACTGGGAGGGCGTGCCAGCGCTAGCCGAGGGCGTTCAGCAAGGAGTGGATCGGCGCAAACAGAGCTGGGTTCGCGGCAACCAGGCAGCGGGGCGCGAGCGCATCGACCCAGCCAGTGAGTCCCCCAGCTTCCTGCACGATGAGCACGCCGGCGGCCATGTCCCAGGCGTTCAGCCCCTGTTCGAAGTAGGCGTCCAGGTGCCCGCTGGCCACCCAGCAGAGGTCTAAAGCTGCCGAGCCGCCACGCCGGATGTCGCGGATCCGCGGCAGCACCTGCGCGACCATTGCCGCCTGCTCTGCGCGGCGCTGGGGGTCGTAGCCGAATCCCGTGCCGCAGAGCGCGTGGCCGAGGCGCGTTTCCGTTGTGACGGTGATTGGCCGGGCATCACAGAATGCACCGCCGCCGCGAGAGGCGGAGTAGAGCAGCCCGTGCGCGGCATCGTAGACCGCCCCCGCGACCGTTTCACCGCGGAACTCAGCGGCGATGGAGACCGAGAAGGCGGGGTAGCCGTAGATGTAGCTGGTTGTGCCGTCAAGCGGATCGATCACCCAGCGCACGCCGCTCGTGCCCTCGCGGGACGCGCCCTCCTCGCCGAGCAAGCCGTCATCCGGCCGGGCGGCGAGGAGGCGCGCGACGATGAGCGCCTCAGCCGCGCGGTCGACCTCGGTGACCATGTCCGTTGGGCTAGACTTCGTGTCGATTGACTCGCGCACAAGCGGGGCGCGTTCGCGTAGAAAGAGCCCGGCCTCGATGGCCAATTCGCGGGCCAGGGGAAGCAGTTCGGCGGGAGTCGGGTCGGCCATCCGCGAACTCTACCCTGCGATGGGCCAGCGGTAACGGCCTCGCCCTCCCGGGGGCGGCCCGCGCCACGCGAAACAGCCACGTCGGGTGTCGAACCGGCCGCTCGGCCCTTACGTTCCGGCCCCTTTGACCGATACCTAACACAGCCGACCGAGAGGACCAACGTTTGCCGCGCCAGACCGACTTTGTTTCGCTGTTGTCCGAGCCAGACTTGCTTCAGCTGATGCTTGTAGGCTGCCCGGACAGCGTGGTAGCAACCGACAAGGACCACCGGATCATCCTCTTCACAGGCGCGAGCGAAGCGATCTTCGGCTTTTCGCCAGTTGAGGTGATGCACAAAGACTGGGGGTTGCTGTTCGCCGGACAGGACGGCTACGCGTTGGTGACGGAGCGCCTGCGCATGGAGGGCACGGTGACCAACCTGCAACTGCCCGCCGCGCGAAAGGACGCCCAGCCGTTCGCCGCGGCTGTCTCGGCCGCCGCCATGCACGATCGCTACGGAGACTACCTGGGGATCATCGCTTACATCCGCGATTACACCGCCGTGCAGGGCATCGAGGACGCGCTCCGGACGAACAACAACGAACTCAATCGTCTCGTTTCGGAGCTGGACTTCGTGGCAAAGCACGATCACCTCACGGGCATGCTCCATCGAGGTAGCGCCATGGAGGCGGCCAAAGAGGCGTTCATCGCCTGCGCGCTGGGCGGCCAGAGCTTCGGCGTCGTGCTCTTCGACCTCGACCATTTTAAGTCGATCAACGATTCCTACGGGCACCTGATTGGCGACGAAGTCCTGCGAGACCTGAGCGCGGTGCTCCGCCAGGCGACTCGCGGCGCCGATATCATCGGACGCTTCGGTGGCGAAGAGTTCATCACTTTCCTGCCCGGAGCGGAGCGCCCGGCGGTGGCGGCGTTCGCCGAGCGCGTCCGGCTGGCGATCGAAAAGTCGCACGTGCGCATTGGTGAGGAAGCGACGATTAGCGTCACCATCTCCGCGGGCGTCGCTGTCATCCCATCCGACGCGGACAGTCTGCCGGAGGCCATTCGAATCGCTGACAACCGGCTCTACGCAGCCAAGCGGGCAGGCCGGAACTGCGTCATCGATTCCGGCACCGAGTTCGCCAGGAGCGCAGCGTGACCGACGACGCGCCCGTCAACTTCGAAGCCCAGAACCGCCTGCGGATGATCGTTAACCGGACGACAGACCTCACCCCCCTGAAGGCGGTGGCGACGAAAGCGATCTCGATCGCCGAGGACGAACGCGCCGCAGCGATGGACCTGGCGACGGTCATCAGTTCGGACCAGGCGCTGACAGCCAAGCTGCTGCGGCTCTCCAACTCTGCTTACTACGGATATGCGCGGCGGATCAGCAACGTGCGCGAGGCGGTCATCCTGCTGGGCATGCGGACGGTGCGTTCCGTCGCCATCTCGTCGGCGATTATCGAGGCCTTCCGGGTGCCAGAGATCGAAGGGTTCGATCAGGACCTCTTTTGGGCGCATAGCGTTTGCGTCGGGCTCGTGGCGGAGGTCATCGCCCGTGAAGCGTGCGCCGCGCGTCCGGAGGACGCCTTCACGGCCGGCGTGCTGCACGATGTCGGCAAGTTGGCGATGATGCTCACAGAACCCCAATTGTTCGCGCGAGTGGTGGACCTGGTGCAAAGCGAACAGATGAAATACTGCGATGCCGAAGTGGCTGTCTTCGGAGTGGGACACGACCACGTGGGCGCGCGGCTGGCGCAGCGCTGGAAGTTTCCGGAGCCCCTGGTGGCGGCGATTCGTGACCACCACCCGCACAAAGTGCTCGCCTCGGTGGACAACCTGAGCGCGGTGGTGGCCACCGCGGATCTCGCCTGCAACCGGGTGGGGCTGGCCTGCGGGTTCGATTGGACGCAGGACTCATCGCGGCAGGCGATTGTCGCTCTGCCACCGGTGGTGGACCTGGCGTTCGGCAAGATCCACGGTGGCATGGCGACGCTGGAAGAGAAAGCCCGCGCCTTCCTTCTGCACGTCACGTCGCGCGCGCCTCGCTGGTACGCCACCCTGCCGGAAGCGGAACAACCGGGCGAATCCGAGTCCAGCCCCCAGCGCGATGTGGCCTGATGAAACGTCCGCCAGTTGCCGATCATCTGAGTGAGGAAGCGTAATGGAATCGGTGCCCGTAACAGAGCAGGACGGAGATGACCGGCGCCAGCACGGGCAGCGGCGCCTGGTCCGCCTTGTATCCCTCGCTGGGTGGAGTGCGGTGCTGGCCTTCCAGGGTCTAAGCACCGCGAACGAGCCGAGCATCGCGAACATTGTGGCCCTCGGCGGATTCTCGACGCTCTTCGCACTGGTCAACCTGCAGCTGGTGGTGATGAGTTGGATGGGCCGCAAGAACTGGCGGCGCGTGACCACGCGGCTGCACGGCTCGGCCTACCTCAATGAGGCCTATGACCTCCCAAACCGCAACTATGTGCTCTCCGAACTGCGCCGCGAAATGCCCCGTGCGCGGACCGCGAATGCGCCGTTCGTACTCATGCAGATCTCTTTGGATTCGATCAAAGAGGTGCGCCAGCGCCGCGGAGACGACTTTGCCGACCGCGCGACGGCGGCGCTGGTTGAGACCATGAAGCGGCTGACGCGCAGTTCGGACTTTTTGGCCCACCTGGGGGAGGCGCGATTCTGCGTGATGCTGGTGGAGTGCACCATCGAGCAATCGGGCATCTACTTGCAGCGCGTGCCGGGGACGATCTCGGTGAGCGACGGCCGGCAGATGTTCGATGTGCCCGTAGCAGCACGCATCCACCAGTACGACATGGAAGCGATCTACGCGACGGACGTGCTCCGCGATGTGGAAGAGACGCCGCCGCTTCGCCGCCGCGAAACCCCCCGACTCAACGCGTACGCCGCCTGAGGGTCTGGGCGCCTCTCATCCTTCGATAGGCTCAGGACGGGCCACAGTTCGCGTTCGACGGGCTCAGCGAGAACGGAGTGGGCTCGCCCTCGTCGCCGCCGCGCAGGCCGCTCGGGAGTGCCAGTCGCCGGGCTTCGCTGGTGGGATCAGTGGTTGCGGGCAGCGGCGTGCGCGCCCGCGATTCGCCCAAACACGGCGCCACGAATGACCGAGCTTGCTCCCGGGTAGTTGTAGTAGAAGATCTCGCCAATCGTCTCGCCCGCGGCGTAGAGACCTTGCATCACCTTGCCGCGCGTATCGATGACGCGGGCGTTGGTGTCGCACTTTAGCCCGCCGAAGGTGAAGGTGATCCCGCCCGTGACCGGCACGGCGATGTAGGGCGGCTGGGTGAGGGGAAGCGCCCAGTTGCTCTTCGGCGGCGTAATGCCACTCGTGCTTTTGCCGTCGAGCCTGTCCAGGTCATACTCGCCGGGCTGCACCGCACTGTTGAACTCGCCGATGGTGTCGAGCAGGCTCTCGACAGGCATATCCATCTGCCCGGCCAGTTCTTTCCACGAATCTGCCTGGAGTGGCGGCCCGACCGGCCGCCACGCGCGGGCGAACTCTTCGCGCTGATAAGCCTGTTGGTCGAAGATGCACCACGCCTCTCCGCCCGCCTGCTCCACAATGAACTTGCTGAACTTGACGTAAGTGTGGTCCCGGAAGTCTTCGCCTTCGTCCAGAAACCGCCTCCCCTCGCGGTCCACGAAGATGCCCATCTGGTAGTTGTAAAGAGCGGTCACACCGCATTCGATGCGCGGCGAACGGGCGTCGAGCACGGCCGAATGGTAGTCACCCCACTGGCCGGCGGGCTGGGCGCCAGCATCGATCGCCATGCGCAGGCCTTCGCCCGTGTTGTAGCGGCTGCCACGGAGGATGAGGTTGTCTGCGAAGCGGCCGAGGTGTTGGACGCGCATCTGAACGTTGGCCTGGAAGCCGCCGCAGGCGAGCACCACGCCGCCGTGCGCCTCTATATCGACCAGGCCCTCCGGCGCGGCGCAGCGCACGCCCCGGACGATGAGCTGTTCATCCACGAGCAGGTCCATCGCTCCGGTTTCGTAGGCGACCGTGCCGCCGAGCCCTTCGAAGCGGCGGAAGAGCAGGTCAACGAGTCCGGCGCCGCCCGTTTTTGGGCTGCGGCGGTAACCAGCCGTATGCGGGTAGCCGGCTTCCCATTCGAGGCCCATTCCGGTGAGCCATTCCGCGGTTTCGCGGGCATTCTCACAGAGCGTACGCACCAGTTCAGGGTTGGCGCGGCCGCGCGAAATGCGCATCAGGTCGGCGTACATCTCCTCGACGCTGTAGTCGCGCGTGCCGAACTCATCGGCCTCGTGGGGGAAGCGCATCTGGGCGTCAGCGAAGCGCGTGTTGCCGCCCCGGCCTTCCTTCGGGGCTTTCTCAATGAGGACGACATCCGCGCCAGCCTGGCGAGCGCTGATGGCGGTCGATAGTCCGGCGATGCCGCTGCCGACAACGACAACGGCGGTCTCATAGCGGGCGGTGGCGCCGGGGGAAGCTAGCGGTGTGGACATTGCGGTAACGTAAGACACGAAGGCACAAAGACACAAAGGGCGCGGGTAAGCTTTTCGGGCGGTCACGAGGATTTTGGGTCCGTCCGCGGGCGAGCGGCTTCGCGAGGAGTGGTCCGCAGACGGCGTGGTGAGCAGGATTGCGCGCGTTCCCGCGGCAATTACCTGAGACTGGGTTTATGTACGGCGTCCGCCGACCGGTGGGTGGCAAGCTTGCGCTCGCGGGCGCGTCCTGGAAAAACACGGTGGGTCCTGGCGATGCGACCGGTCCCCAAAGGAAGACACTTGAAGGCAAACATCGTCCTGTGGTGGTTGCGGCGCGACTTGCGATTGCACGACAACCTCGCGCTCCAGGCCGCGCTGGCGACGGGCGCGAAAGTCCTGCCGGTCTTCGTCCTCGACCCTTCGTTGCTTTGCAGCAAGCGAATGGGGCTGCCACGTCTGAAGTTCATGCTCGCCGGGTTGGCAGCGGTGGGTGAGGCTCTGCGCGAACTCGGCGGTGAGTTGCTCATCCAACAAGGTGAGCCCCGGACCGTGTTGTCCCAGGTAGTGCGTTCGTTCGGGGCCGCCGCGGTTTATGCGAACCGCGACTACACCCCCTTCGCGGTTCAGCGGGATCGTTCGGTGGCGAACGTCCTCGAAGTGCCGCTCCATCTGTTTGACGACGCAATGGTCCATCCGCCCGGGCAAACGTTGAAAGCTGACGGGAGTCCATTCGTTGTGTACTCGCCTTACAAGCGCCGGTGGCTTGTCCTGCCCAAACCGGAGGTCGTTTCGTACAGCATTCGCGGCGGCCAGCTTCATCATCTGCCGGGCATCGAACGCCAGCCCATGCCGAGCCTGGCGGACCTTGGGTTCGGCTCAACGATAAACGTGCCCGTCGCGGGCGAAGCTGAAGCAGCGCGACGGCTGACGCGCTTCACCGGCGGCGCGGTGTTCGATTACTCGGTGCAGCGGGACATCCTCGCCGTGGACCCGTTTGCGGACGGCGGGGAGGGCGCGACGTCTGGATTGTCGCCGTACTTCCGGTTCGGGATGCTTTCGCCCCGCCAGGCCTATCGCGCCGCGCGGTCGGCCAGGTCCGCGGCTGCCAGTGCCAGCCAGCGGGAATCGGTTGATGCCTGGATTAGCGAACTGGCCTGGCGCGACTTCTACATGCACATCCTGTTTCACTTCCCACGGGTCCACAATTCGAGTTTCCGTCCAGAGTACGAACAGGTTGCCTTTCGCGAGGCTCCCGAAGAACTCAAAGCGTGGCAAGAAGGGCGCACCGGTTATCCGGTGGTTGACGCCGCAATGCGCCAGCTGAACTCGATTGGCTGGATGCACAACCGGGCGAGGATGATCGTCGCCAGCTTTCTGACGAAAGACCTCCTGATCTACTGGCGAGAAGGCGAGGCCTTCTTCATGAAGCAGCTGATCGACGGCGATCCAGCGGCGAACAACGGCGGGTGGCAGTGGTCCGCGGGCACGGGGACAGACGCCCAGCCGTATTTCCGAATCTTCAACCCGGTGTCGCAGTCGAAGAAGTTCGACCCGCAAGGCAGCTACATCCGCCGTTGGCTGCCGGAACTCCAGGCCGTCCCCGATGCGTTCATCCATGAGCCATGGACGATGGAATCACCGCTGAAAGACTACCCGCCGCGGATAGTCGATCACCCCATGGCCCGTGAACGTGCCCTGGCGGCATTCCGCGCAGTCAAGCAGGGTACGCCGTTGGATCGAGCCCGCCCGTCCCGCTCGTCCTGAGCTTGTCGAAGGACGAGCGGGACGGGTCGATCAAAGCATGCGCAATAGTCTCGGCTCGCCCTCACGAGTCTGGTATTCTTACTGCGTGGCCGCGAAAACGATCACTCTTTCCGAAAATGCCTACCGCCGGTGGGAGGAGCGCGCCCGCTGTCACGGCCGCACCGTCAGCGAAGAGATCGAGACTGCCGCCCCCAGGCCCAACGGCGGTCCCTCGGCTCCAGCGCAGGAACTGGCAGTGGATCCAGACGAAAATCCAAACCAATGGCTTCTCGATTTCGCCGATAGCTTGGAAGAGCCGACGAAGAACCCCAACCAGGGGTGGCTGGATCTGGCCGATAGCTTCAAAGACGTGGAATGGAAGCCGGGGCCGCAGTTCGGTTCGCCCGAGTGGAAAGACATGTACGCGCGTGACCTTTACAGGGACACATTCAATCTCGAACCGGACTGGTGATCATCGCGGACTCCGGACCAGTCGTTGCGCTATTGATTCCCAGCGACCAACACCACGCGGCCGTCAGCCATTACTTTTCCAGCGTCACTGAGCCACTGGCTGCCAACCGTGACGCTCGCGGAGATCTCCCACTTCCTGCTTGATCGCCCCACGCCTCAGGTCGAAGCGAGGTTCTTGCGTAGCCTGGTCGGCTTCTCAATCGAACTCATCGACCCCCTCGAAGCTGACTACCTGCGCGCCGCTGACCTTGTCGAGCAGTACGCCGACTTCCCGCTGGGCACCGTCGATGCAACGATCGTGGCAATCGCTGAAAGGTTGGACGTGGCCACCCTGTTGACGCTCGATCGCCGCCACTTCGGGGCGATCCGTCCTGCCCACCGCCCTTCTTTCGAAATCGTCCCTTAGCCTCCTACGCCCGTAACGCCTGAATCTGCGCCACATGCTCCACCGCGTGGTTCGCGTAGGTCACCAGCAGTTCCCCCAGCGTTAGCTCTCCGCGCTCTGGGTGCACACCCACCCGCTCCCAATCCGAGGCGCTGCACTGGCGCAACATCTCCGCCGATGCGAAGCGCGTCTGCTGGAACAGCGAGAGTGAGGCCTCGGGAGAGCGCCAGAGGTAATGCAGCCGCCTCTTCCATGTCTCTTGGTCATACACCGGAAGCGGCGGCTTCTCCCCGGCCAATACCATGCGAAAGCGCAACGCACCGATGAGCTCGGCATCCGCCAGGTGCACGATAACGTCCCGCACCGACCAGCCATCGTGCCCCGGCCGGCTGAGCAGCCCCGGCTCCAACCCCTCGATCGCCCGCGTCACGAGCGTTGGCCCTTCGGTGAATAACTGGAAGACCGGTTCGAGGGCGGCAGGCAGGCGAGGCATGAGCCAGCCTACCAAGCCGCACCGCTGCTGGCGAAGCATCACCGCCGCAAAGGCCCATTTCCTCCCCGCACCCGCCGCTGGCACTCTCTCTGGTACACTGCTAACACAGATGGCAGCAACCGGACAACGCGACTACTACGATGTCCTTGGCGTACCCAAAAACGCGGACGCGGCCGAGATGAAAAAGGCCTACCGCAAACTCGCCATGGAGTTCCACCCGGACCGCAACGCCACAGACGGTGCGGATGACAAGTTCAAAGAGATCAACCGTGCCTACGAGGTCCTCTCCGACCCCGAAAAGCGCGCGGTCTACGATCGCTACGGTCACGCTGGCGTCGATGGCTCAGCCGGCGGCGGCGGGTTCGATGGCTTCCAGAACTTCGAAGGCTTTGGCGATATCTTCGACGCCTTCTTTGGCGGCGGGCAGCGCGGTGGCGGCCGCCGCCGCCGTGGCCCAGCCAAGGGAAGTGACCTTCGCTACAACATGCGCCTCACCTTCGAAGAGGCTGTCTTCGGCATCGACAAAGAGATCGAATACCAACGCCTCGAACGCTGCGACAAGTGCGCAGGCAAGGGCGCCGAGCCCGGCACCGAACTCGCCACCTGCCCCGAATGCAACGGCGCTGGCGAGATTCGCCGTGCCCAGCAGAGCATCTTCGGCCAGTTCGTCAACGTTGCACCCTGCGTGCGTTGCGCCGGCGAGGGCCGCATTGTCCCCAACCCGTGCGCGAAGTGCCGCGGCTCAGGACGCGAAAAGGCCGTCCGCAAGATCAGCGTGAAGGTCCCCGCTGGCGTTGACGAGGGTGCGCAGATTCGTATCACCAACGAGGGCGAAGCGGGCGCGCGCGGTGGCGAATCCGGCAACCTCTACGTCGTGCTCACCGTCGCCGAACACGCCAAATTCGAACGCGTCGAAGACCACATCCTCTTCGAACTCCCGATTAACATCGCCCAGGCGGCCCTCGGTGCGACCGTCACCATCCCCACGCTCGACGGCGATATGCAGTTCGACATCCCCTCAGGGACGCAGAGCGGCGAAGACTTCGTGCTGCGCGGCAAGGGCGTCCCCCATCTCCGCTCCACCGGTCGCGGCGACATGGTCGTGCGCGTCACCGCCGTCGTCCCCGAAGAACTCACCGAAGACCAGCGTTCCCTCCTCCTCCAACTCGCGGAGACGATGGGCACGCCGGTCCTGCCGCGCAAAGGCAAGGGCTTCTTCGAGCGGCTTCGAGACGCCGTTGCCGGCTAGCGAACCCGCCGTGGCGCTCTGGTTCGAAATCACCGCCCAAACGCCTCCCGCGCTCGTCGAGGAAGTGTCCGAGCTGATGCGCGGCGTCTCGCCCGGTGGGATCACGGTCGAAGAGCCGGTCGATATTCTCGGTCCCGAACTCGGCTTTAAGGTGCGCGGCGGCGAGCCCATCCTCATCCGCGCCTACCTCCCCAGCAGCGAACTCGGCGCCGTCCTCACCGAGGACCTGCGCCGTGCCATGGAGGCCTATCCCGCCGTGCAGCTCACTGCGAAGCCCATCTACGGGCAGGATTGGGCCGTCAGTTGGCGCGAATTCTTCGGCGTCGTAGACACCGGCGACCGCATCGTCATCGTCCCCACCTGGATCGAGCACGAAGTGCAGCCCGGCCAGATCGCCATCCGCCTGGACCCCGGGCAGGCCTTCGGCACCGGCCACCACGAGACCACCCGTCTCTGCCTCAGCGCCATGGACGAACTCGTCCGCCCCGGCATGGCAGTGCTCGATGTCGGCACTGGCTCCGGAGTGCTCGCGATCGCCGCCATCCTCCTCGGCGCGGCTACCGTCGAGGCGATCGACATCGACCCCATCGCCGCCGAGGTCGCCCGCAAGAACTGCGACGCCA
>JBDSJC010000248.1:0-13240 GCA_039917655.1 Tepidiformaceae bacterium | reverse complement strand
CGGGTAGGCGCTCTCCGGCAGGTCCGGGTGCTGCTCCGCCCACTGCTCGGGCGTCACGTACAGCTCTTCGCGGCTGAGGAAGATGACGATGTCCGCATCCTGTTCGATCGAACCGGAATCCCGCAGGTCGGAGAGCATCGGCGTACGAGGGTGGCGGTTTTCGATCGCGCGGGAAAGCTGCGCCAGAGCGATGATCGGCACATCAAGCTCGCGCGCCAGGTTCTTCAGCGTGCGCGAGATGTAGCTGATCTCCTGCACACGGTTCTCGCGCCCGGGCGAGCCTTCGCCCTGCATCAACTGGAGGTAGTCGATCACGATCAGGTCGAGCCCCTTCGCCTCGGTCGCCAGGCGGCGGCTCTTGGCGCGCAGTTCGGCGGCCGTAAGCACGGGCGAGTCATCGAACCAGATGTTCGCGTCTGAGAGCCGTCCAGCGGCGGCGATGATCCGTCGCTCCTCCATCTCCGTATTCTGGCCCAGCCGCAGCCGGTGGCTGTCGACCCCCGACTCGCCTGATAGCAGGCGGATGGCTAGCTGTTCGCTGGACATTTCGAGCGAATAGAAGCCGACGTTTGCACGTTGATTCACTGCGGCGTTGCGGGCGATCCCGAGTGCAAAGCTCGACTTACCGACGCTCGGCCGTGCGCCGACAATCACGAGGTCCGACCTCTTCAACCCTGTCAGCAAGGTGTCCAGGTCGTTGTAGCCGGTGCGGATGGCGGAGAGTTCCTTTCGCTCCACCTCGTCCGGGTCCTGGTCCAGGTAGGCGTCCAGGAGTTGGCGAATGTGCACGAACTCGCGGAAGTTTTCGCCGCCGCGCAGCCGCTGTAGCAGGTCTTCGACTCGCGAGAAGACGTTTTCGACCTCGGCGGGAGCCTCGTAGGCCATCTGCATGATGCCGGTCGCGGCGTGGATCAGCCCGCGGTAGGTGGCGTCGCGCTTCACGATTCGCGCGTAGAACTCGACGCCGAGACTGGTTGGCAGCCGCCGAATCGTGTCCGCGAGGAAGGCCTGGCCACCCACATCTTCGAGCCGGTCTTTGGTCGCCAGCTCGTGCGCCACCGTGATCTGGTTGACCGCATCATCGCGCTGCCAGAGGTCGGTGCAGGCTTCGAACACCCAGCCGTTCTTCTCGCGGAAGAAATCGTGGGGCTTGAGGATGCCGTGGACGCTGATCATCGCCTGGGAATCGACCATCAGCGCCGCTACGACTGCTTCTTCGGCCTCAATATCGTGCGGGGGTAGCCGTTCGAACGGTGAAAGGGTCATCGGTGAAGGAGGGGGCCGGTGGGCCTGTGCTGGTTATCGCTGCGTTCGGCCTGCGACAGCCGGTCCCCGTTCCCCTCCTTCCCCGGTTAGTTCGAGTCTTCTTCCGGCTCGTCGTCGTCGTCCTCGTCGTCAGACTCGGCGGCGGCGTTCCGGGCGGCGTATTCGGCCTCAGCCTTGCGCTTGGCGGCCAGTTCGGCCTCGGCGGCGCGCTCTGCCATCAATTTCTCGACGATCGGCTTCGACGCTTCGTCCGGCACAACATCGACGGTCACATCGATCGAGATGTTGCGGGTGAACTTGATGGTCACCTGGCGCGCCCCGATTTCGCGGATCGGCTCCGGCAGAAGGATCGTGTGAGCATCGATCGAAAGGTTCGTCGAGGCGTTCAGCTTGTCCGCGATGTCTCGGTTAGTGACCGACCCGAACAGCCGGCCGGTTTCGCCGACGCGGGCCTCGATGGTCACGGTGTAGTTCGTAATCTTGTCCGTGATCTTGCGCGCCTCGGTGTCCAGCTTCTGCTGGCGGCGAGTCTCTTTTTGCGCGAGCGAGTTGGCGCGCATCACGTTGTCCTTGTTGACGGGTCCGGCAGCGCCTCGGGGGAGGAGGAAGTTGCGGGCGAAGCCGTTTTTCACGTCCTTCACCTCGGCGATCTGCGCGGTGCCTTCCACGTCTTCGAAAAAGACGACTTTCATGGTTTCCTCAACTGGTTCGGGATAGCCCGGCCGGTTTGGCGGCGGGGCGAACATTGCCGCCGGGTCCATCCCGCAGGCAACGTAGAGCAGTCATCGTAATTCAACCACTCGTTATCGTCGCGTCCGTCAAACCCTGAACGATTCTTGACGCCCCTCACGAGTTATGACGCTAGGGGCGCGGCGCGACAGACGGTGTCGCACCGCCAATTCCCACCCTACTTCCCGTTGAACTCCGCCCAGGCCTTTTTCAGCATCTCCGGCTTGGCGTAGAGCTCCAGCGCAGTCATCGCCAGCGCCTTTGAGGCGCGCAAGGTGGCCCGATGAGCTTCCTCGGTGGCGGCTGCGGCGGTGAAGCCCGCCGTGTGGTTGCCAGCGCCATCTTCCACAGGGATGCCAAACACCGGATGGATACTCGGCACCACGTAGCTGACGTTGCCCATGTCCGTGCTCGCTCCCCCGAGGTTCTCGGTTGCGGCCTTGGACGGCATGCGCATCTCGAAGCGCTCCATGTTCTCGCAGTAGGCCTCGGCGATCACGTCGTTCGTGGAAACATCCGCGTAGGGCGGCCCCGGCGGCGTCACCTCCAGCCGGCAGCCGGAGGCCAGCGCGGCCCCTTCGAAGCAGCCCATCACCTTCTTCCGCAAGCTCTCAAGGTCGGCCAGCGTCTTGGACCGAATCAGATATTGCGCCGCCGTGTGGTCTGGGATGATGTTCGCCTTCTCGCCGCCCTTCGTGATCACGCCGTGGACGCGGTCCGTGGGACGCATCTGTTGGCGCATGGCGGATATGGATGTATAGGCCATCACCAGGGCGTCGAGGGCGTTTACGCCCGCCCACGGCGTCGCCCCGGCGTGCGCGTTCCGCCCGAAGTACTCCACGTTCACCTGCTCGAGTGCGATCATGCTCGGCCAAGCGGCGTCTCCGGGCGAAGGGTGGAGCATCATCGCGGCGTCCACACCAGAGAGCGCACCTGCCTCCATCATCTGGATCTTTCCGCCGCCGCCCTCCTCCGCCGGTGAGCCCAGCACCAGCACCGTCCCGTTCCCTTCACCCAGGGCCGCCTTCAACGCAATTCCAGTGGCGAGGCCCGAGATCGCGATCAGGTTGTGGCCGCAGGCGTGGCCGATGCCCGGCAGCGCGTCGTATTCGCAGAACACAGCGATCGTCGGTTCGCCACTGCCGAACACTGCCTTGAACGCTGTCGGCAAGCCGTACGCCCCGCGCTCGACCGCGAATCCCTGGGCCGCCAGGTAGCCGGTCAAGACAGCGTGCGCGTGGTGCTCTGCGTAGTTCAGCTCGGGCTTGGCGTGGATGCTCAGACTGATCTCACGCAATTCGCCAGACGCCGCGTCCACGGCCCGTTCGGCCGCCTGTTTCGCCCGGTCAAGGTCTGCCAGTGCCATCAACTGTCTCCAGCCAGAAAGTGGCCGCGAGCATACCATCCAGTGGGCGCGGACGGCCTCCCCGGCGTACGCTGGGCGCCATGGTCTTCGAGCGTCCGGTGCTGATCATCTTGCACGGCGGCACGGGCAGCGGAGTCGCCGAACGCATCATCGCGGAGGCGCGCGTTGCAGCCGCCGGCGGGACCGCCGCAAGCGCCTTGGCCGCTGGCTTCGAAGCGGTGATCATCGCCACCAGCGACCCGGCCGCCTTCGGACCCCTCCCCCCCCACATCCTCCTGGACGCGGACGACCCTGGAGAGCCGTTCGATTTCGACACGCGGCTACGTGGACTGGTCTCGCGCTACGGGCTACAGAAGCCCGCGGTCATGGGCTCTGGCTCGGTGCCGCTCCTCGGCAGTGAGGACTTTCGCTTCATCGTCGAGCAGTTGGACGCGCGCGACGCCCGCTTCGTGACCAACAACTTCTTTTCAGCGGACATCACCGCCTGGACGCCGGGCGAGGCGATCGAACGGGTCTCGACGGTCGCGCGCGATAACGTCCTCCCCCGGCGGTTGCGCGACGACGCGGGCCTCGTCTCGGTCATCCTGCCGCGCACCACCGCCACCCAGTTCGACCTCGACACGCCTTCGGACCTGGCCGTCCTGGCGCTCACTCCTGGCCTCCAGCCGCAACTCGCCGAGGCGGCAGCTGCCGTCACCGAGACCGCGGAACGCTACCGTGCCTTCCTCCCATTGCTCTGCGACCGCACCGCGCAGGTGGTCGTCGCCGGGCGCGTGGGGGCGATGACCTGGCAATACCTCGAGCGCGAAACCGCCTGTCGCGTGCGCATGTTCAGCGAGGAACGCGGTCTCGCGACGGCGGCGCCGGGCTACCGGGCCCACTCCGTCCTCGGGTTCCTGCTGGAAGAGGTGGGCATCCAGCGTTTCTTCGAACGGATGGCGCTGTTAGGTGACGCACTGGTCCTGGACACGCGCGTGATCGAAGCCCACCTGGGTCTGGACCCAGCGCGCGAGGATCGCTTCCAGAGCGACATGCTGAACCACGAAGCGATCGAAGACGATTTCCTCCGGCGCTTCACGGAAGGGGCGGCCAATGCGCCCATCCCTGTCCTCCTCGGCGGACACTCCCTCGTCGCCGGCGGCTTGATGGCAATCAACGATGTCGCCTGGCAGGAAAATGATCGGCGGCTGGGCTTGGCGTGAAATGTCACTGACGGACACCCAACGGTTCATGCTGGCAAGCCGGGCCGGCGGGTGAGCTCTGGACGCTCAGCGTCGTGCTCAATGGCCCGCAGACCGAGGCGTCGATTTTGAGGCGGCGCACTTTGTCGCGCTCTCACTCGCTCACTCGGGAAGATGTTTGGCTCTTCTCAAGGGAACTTCCCCGGCACTCGACGAAGCAACGTCGGTGTTTTGCAAGGCTATGACTGCGGCAAACTTCCGAGACGCGCGCAACGCCTTAGAGCACGAAGAAGACTACCTTGCAGGTCTCGGTCGCAAAGACAAAGTTCCGGGGGACTGCGACACTTGGCCCGTCGACGGAACCGAAGGCTCTTGGGGCACCACGCTGACGGGAACCGATCGCCTGGAACAGATCCGAGTCCTTGGGAGGACTTACAGCTTTGGCGCCACATTGGACGCCATTCCGAGCGTGCTCAATGCGCTGAGCAGTTGGTTGACCGGCTTTAGGGGCTGGTATCAATCCGCCAAGTCGATACGCAGCGGGATGCCATACGTGAGCCTGGTTTCGAAGCGAGTAGCATAACGTCCACCACCTGGAGGCTCTGCCCGATGTACAAGATGATCTTTGGCGCCAAGCGCAAGCCCGGCATGTCTCGCGAGGAGTTCGGCACCTACTGGACCACCACGCACGCGGACAAAGCGCGGAGAGTGCCCGGCATCAAGCGCTACGTCATCAACCTCGCGCCAGACCTTTCGGGCAGCGGCCGCGAAATGGCCTACGACGGATTCGCCGAGGCGTGGTTCGAAAACGAAGCGGACATGAAGATGTCCAACCGCTCGCCCGAACTCAAAGTCGTCCTCGAAGACGAAAAGAACCTCTTCGACCTCGCGACGCGTTTCAGCGTCATCGTCCAGGAACACGTCATGATCGGCGACCGGTAGCCCCACCCCAGGACGTACCCAAGCGCCCTGGCAACGCCAGACTGCCGTTGTCCGCCGGTCCTGTCTCTCCCCCGGCCCGAGGTCCCGTCTCACCTGACCAATGCTCCCGCCACCAGCACCGCGAAGTTCGCTACTTCAGCCTTGTTCTCCGGCCGTGAACACTCGACGCGGCCATCCGATTGCTCCCACTCCTACCTGCTCCCGGGTTCTTCCACCCGTCGTGGATGTCCGTCAAATCGGGGCAACACCGCCAGGCCCGCTACCACCTCTCGTCTCTCCCCTACACTATCTCCATGCGCATCCTTGCCATTGATATGGGCACTGGGACCCAGGACATCCTGCTCTTCGATTCCGAGAAGCCGGTGGAGAACAACATCAAGATGATCCTGCCGTCCGCCACGCAGATTGCCGCCACCCGCATCCGGCGGGCGTCTCGCGAAGGGCGCGCGATTGCACTGACGGGTGTCGTGGCGGGCGGCGGGCCGGGAAACTGGGCGCTCGAAGACCACCTCAAGGGCGGCGGCAAGGCCTATTCCACGCCCGAGGCCGCCCAGACGCTGGATGACGACCTGGAGCAGGTCGAGGCGCTGGGCGTCACCCTCGTCTCCGAGGACGAACTGCGCGCTATCGACGCGGAGCACGTCCGTCTGCGCGACCTCGACCTCGATGCCATCCGCACTGCCCTCGCGGCGTTCGAAGTGGACACCAGCTTCGATGGGCTGGCGCTCGGCTGCCTTGATCACGGGGCGGCGCCGCCCGGCGTGAGCGATCGCCTCTTTCGCTTCGAACATTTGCGTCGCACGGTCGAGCGCCGGAACGACCTGCTCGCCTTCGCCTCCCGGCCGGGGGACCTGCCGGAATACCTGACGCGGGCGCGGGCGATGGTCGCCTCCGCGGGCGGCGAGGCGCCGGTGGCGTTCATGGACACCGGCCCGGCGGCAGCCTTCGGGGCAATTCACGATGAGCGCGTGGC
Organism: Tepidiformaceae bacterium; assembly: GCA_039917655.1. Taxonomy (GTDB): domain Bacteria; phylum Chloroflexota; class Dehalococcoidia; order Tepidiformales; family Tepidiformaceae; genus PNKC01. Next base: position 6,783 of record JBDSJC010000248.1, on the reverse strand, counting down.
GTGCGTGGAGGAACGCGTGGTGCTCAACCTCGGCAACATGCACTTGCTCGGCTTCCACCTGCGCGGCCGCAAGATCGCCAGCCTGTTCGAACACCACACGGGCGAGCTCTCCGGAGAACAGATCGTACGCTTCACCGAACGGCTATCCAGCGGTCAATTGGAGCACGCCGAAGTGTTTGGCTCGAAAGGTCACGGGGCCTACCACGCGGACCGCACGCTCGTCGGTGCGCAGCTCCCTTCGATGGTGGCCGTCACCGGCCCGCAACGCGGCAAGGTCCGCGGCACCGCGATCAATCCGTATTTCGCCGCGCCCTTCGGCGACATGATGATCTCTGGCTGCTTCGGCCTGTTGCGCGGCTTCGGCGAGGTCTATCCCGAGGCGCGGGAGGCGATCGACTCATGCCTTGGACCGCTCGAGGGCGAGAACTGATGCTGCCCGAGGTGCGGGTGATGCTCGAACGGGCCCGGTCTGCGCGGGTTTCGCTCGATGGCCTGCTCGACGTACTGCCCGCGGACTATTGGGATCGCGCGGAAGCCGGTTCCCGCTGGACCCTCCGAGACCAACTGGCCCACCTGGCGTCGGCCGATGGCATCCTCGAAGATCTTGTGCGAAGCGTGACGGCCGGCGAATCCAGAGTCTGGGTTGGCGGCACCGAGGACCCGGCTGAGCTGTTCGTCCGCCGTGAGGCGCCGCTGACAGAACTTGGCCGGCTCTCACTCGAAGCCCTGAGAACCAACGCTGCCGAGGCTCGGGCGGCGGTGGAATCGGGCTGTGCGCATCTCGACGCCTCGATGCTCGACGCGGGAGTGTTCATCGCCGGCGCCTTGGACCGCTGGGCCGAACCGGTTCGCTGGGGCCTGCGCGTATACCTCTCCTCGTGGGCCGCACACGATTCAGTGCACGAAACGTCCATCCGCGCGGCGATCGCCACCACGCCTGACCTCTCGACCGTCGCCCTCACGCAGCGGCGCCGTGGCTAAGCGCTCTTGCGCTGCCTGCGCGAGCGAACCACATTTTTGCCGGTGCGCTTCGCCGAAAGGAGTAGTTCGTCGGCGCGGCGCAGCACATCGATCGCCGCCTCGCTCGGGCGGCGGGCGGCACAACCGATAGAGACGGTCGTCGGCGTGTGCTCGAAGATCGCCTTCCTCAGACGCTCGCCCGCCTCGACTGCTTCGTGCAACCCCGCGCCCGGCATCGCGATGACGAACTCTTCGCCACCGTAACGCGCCAGCCGGTCGCCGTCCCGCACGTTCTCCGAGAGGACCCGCGCCACTCGTTCCAGCACCGCGTCGCCGTGCAGATGGCCAAACTCATCGTTCAGCCGCTTGAAGTCGTCGAGGTCCAACATCAGCACGGAGAACAGGCCGCTGCCCGCGAATGACAGCTCATCGAGGCCCTCGAGGAACGTACGCCGGTTGGCGATGCCGGTCAGCGGGTCGGTCTCGGCGAGGCGGCGCGCCGTTCGCTCCGCTCGCCGCCAGCCCGCCCCGATTGCGCCCGAAAGGGCGCCCATCGCTGCCGTCAACAGGATCATCGTGAGGATGGCGCTATCGACAAGCGTCGTACCCGCGCTAAGGGCGATCAGTGTGTGGCCGATCACCAGGTTGACCACAATGAAGCCGGCCAGCAGCTCGTACCGTCGCCCTTCGTAACGCCGGGCATAGCCGACAAGCGCGTAGAGGTAGACCGCCCAGAGCGGATGTGCAGGGTCTCCGATCAGCACCCAGCCCGCGGTGATGCACGTCACGTCACACATTGGCGTGATGGTTTCGACCCAGCCGATGGGACGGCCGGGGGATCGCCGCGCCAGCACGTAGATGGCGTGGGCGACATGGTAGGCCGCGATCCAACCCACGGTGCCGTATTGGACTGCGCCTCCACCACCGAAGGCGCCGCTCACAGCTCCGATGCAGAAGAAAAGCGCGATGATCGTTTGCAGCGCCAGGACCTCGTGCTCAAGCCGCGCCCGCTCCCGAATGTCCGAAGGTCTGAACGCTTCCGCTCCCCGGATCAACATTCGCAATCGCCCCTCATACTTTCTGTGGGTAAGTTCGACACTCAGCGGCAACCTGAGAAGTGGAGTTCAAGTGATGACCGCCGCCAGGCGTTCACCTGCGCCCGGCGCTGCCGATGATCACTCGCCCAAACGTCAAGAAAGCGCTGTCAGGCGGGCGAGTCGATAACCCGTTTGGGCGCCCGGCGCTGGATTCGCGGACGCCCAAAAAGCCCGATCGCAACCCCTGCCAGGATCAGCGGGCCACCGAAGATCACGGCGACCGTTGGCCGTTCACCAAGAATCGGGATCGCGAGCAAAGTCGCGGCCACGGGCTCGCCCATGTTGGCGATGCTGACGCGCACCACCCGGAAGTGGGCCAGCGCCCAGTTGAAGGCAGTGTGCCCAATGACCTGGGGCACCAGTGCCAAGAGGATCATGAACGTCCACGCCTGGGCGCCGAATCCCCAGACCTCGGGCCGGAAGACGGCGACCAGCGCCCAGAGCACGACAGCCGCGACGGCGTACACGCTCGCTGAGTAGACCGCCGCGCTCATATCCGGGCGCAGCCGCCTGCCGACGGTGCGGTATGCCGCGGCCAGCAATCCGCCGAGCAGCGCCAGACCGTCGCCTCCCAGTTGGCCGGGACTTTGTGCGAAGTCCCGCCCGCCGATGATCAGCAGGCCAACGGTTGCCAGCGCAATCCCCCAATATTCATTGGTCGAAGGTTTTTCGCGCAGAAAGATGAACGCCAGCGCAGCGGCCAGCAACGGCTGCATCGCCACAATCACCACGCTGCTCCCCACGGAGGTGCGTTCGAGCGAGGCAAACCAACTCCAGAAGTGACCCGCCAACAGCGCCCCGCTGAGCACCAACCACAGCCATGTGCTCCGCCTCGGCAGCCGGTCAGTTGCGCGGACCAGGCCGATCGCCGCAACGCCGCCCATCACGCCGGTGGCGAAGACCATCCGGTAGGCGGCGATCGTCAGCGGCGGAGCTTCCTGCGAAAGCTTGACGAAGATCGCCGCCCACGCGGTCGCGCAGACGCCGGCGATGAGCATCAGGCTGCCAAAGCGGGGAGTGGCGGCCTCAGACACTCGGACCGCGCGAGGTCGCCGCCGAGAGCCTCCCTAGCTCCGTCGCCGGCGGGCTGTTGTCGATGTACTCCTCGACGATCGCCTGCCACGGGCCGCTTGCGCCAAGTTGCGCCATCAACCCGGCAAGACCGAAATTGATCCGCGTCAGGAAGACCATGCCCTCAGGCACATTGCAGTACCTGTTGATCCGCCCGCCGATGCCCCCGGTCTGGGTGTTTCGCTTGACCATCTCGGCGGCCAGTTCCGGCGTGAAGTGCACCACCTCTTCCAGGACCGGCGCCCAGTACCAGTGCATGTGCTCGTACAACTCGTCCGTGGTGAAGGGCGCGCCGGCGCGCAGGATGCCGATCTCTTCGGTCGCCGTGCGCCACGCTTCGCGGTCTCCCTGGACCAGGCTGCGGACAATCCGTTTGAAGCCCTCCAGAGTGTCATCGGCGAACTCCGCGACGCACCCGTAGTCAACAAACGCCACTGAGCCGTCATCAAGCAAGAGGTAGTTGCCGGGGTGCGGGTCGCCGTTGAAAAGGCCGTGCCGGTAGAGGCTGCCGAAGCAGAAGCGGTAGATGATCTCGCCGATGCGGTCGCGCTCCGCTTTTCGCAGGGTGAGTGCGTGAGAGAACGGCTTGCCCACGATCAGCTCCTGCACCAGCACCGTGCCCCGGCTCAGTTCGTGGTAGACCCGGGGCACGCGGATGAAAGCGTGCCCCTCGAAGGCGTCGGCGAAGCGTTGCTGGGAGGCGGCTTCGCGAATGTAGTCGAGTTCGCCGCGGATGCCCTCCTTCAGGTCGCGGACGATCGGGCCAGCGTCCAGCCCACGGGCCACCAGGGCTGACAGGCCGATCATCATCCCCACGTTCGCGAGGTCGTGCTCGATCGCTTCGCGCACGCCGGGATACTGCACTTTGACGGCGACCTTCGTGCCGTCCTGCAGTTCCGCGCGGTGGACCTGACCGATGGAGGCTGCCGCGAATGGGGTCTTTTCGAACTTGTGAAAGACCTGCTGGGGACTCATGCCGTATTCGCGAGCGAACACCTCTTCGACGAGGTGGTAGTCCATCGGCGGCGCATTCGATTGCAGGTTCGCCAGTTGCGCCGCCATTTCGTCCGGCAGGACGCCGGCCATCAGTGAGAGCACTTGCCCGACCTTCATCACGGCGCCCTTCATGTCGCCCATCGTCCGCGTCACATCATCGGCGGTGCGCAGTACGAACTGCTGGCGCTTGCGCCGCTTGCGCTCGCCCCACGCCAGGTAGGTGCCCGCCCAACGAAAAGCGGCGGCGCCGGCCATGCGGGCCGGCCTGAACGAGCGCCTGATGCGTCCGCCGCGCACGGCCAAGCGGACTCGATGAGGGTGCGACATAGTGACAGTGTGACATCGATCGCGTCCACACTCAGCCGCCAGCGGTGCGGCGCGGGCTGCGTTGTGCCGAGTATCACTTTAAGCAGATGCGAGAAGCGGCCAAAATCAGGCCTTTCCCATCTGTTGCTCCTATGTATGTATAGTCGATGATGCAGGGGTGGAGCGTCGAACATCGACTGGCGATCACGGCGTGTGGGATGGAGGCTTGCATGAGTGGTATTTTCTACGACCCGAAGGGCCGTCGCCTCCGGTCTGTGCAGGGGACCGCTGACGCCGAATGGACGCTCGTCACTCACAACCTCAACGCGGGCGGGCATCAGTGCCGCCGAATCATGCGCGAATGGCTGCCGGCAGACGAGATCGTGAACATAGACTTCAGCCTGGGCGAGGAGCGCCGCTCGGCCTGAACGCCACTCTCCGTAGAATGACGCCAGATGCATGGCCTTGCCTCCCGAATCCGCCTGCTTGAACTTGCTGCTTTGCCCGCTGTGCAGCGATTCGATGACGCTGCGCCGCTGACCGGCCTGGTGGCCGTCCTCCCTTCAGCCTTCAACCCCCCAACGCGTGCACACTTTCACCTCCTCGCCGCTTCGTGCGCGCTGCTGGACGCCTCGCCAGCCGCGCTTCTGACGACCCGCAATGTTGACAAGGGACTGACTGGCGCGAGCCACCTCCAGCGCATCGAGATGCTGCTGGCGGCGAAAACGGCCGCGCCGGCGTTGGCCGTGCTCGCCGCGAACCAGGCGCGCATCGTGGACCAGGCAGCGGTGCTGCGTGAGACGTTCCCCACTGCAACGTTCGCCTTCATCCTCGGGCACGATGTGCTTGTGCGACTCTTCGACGCGTCTTACTACAGCGACATGTCGGCCAAACTCGTGCCCTTTTTCGAAGAGCACCGGCTTGTCGTGACGAACCGCGCGCAGCATTCGGTCCAAGACGTCGAGGCCTTCGTAGCCAGGTACGCCGCCCGCTTCGCCGGGCGCATAACCTTGCTCGAAATCGACGACCACCACGCCTCGCTCTCGTCGTCCATGGCCAGAGGTCACGCTGCGGCCGGCGAGGAAGTGCCAAGCCTCACGCCCGAGGTTGCGGAGTACGTGCGGGCGCACCGGCTGTACCGGGAGGGATAAGCCCCCTCTCAGCCGGTGATTGCCGAGATGTCCGGCCCGCCGCTGGTCGCCACCACTCCGCGGGCGACGAGATCTTCGACCTGTGCCGGCATAAGCCCAAGTCATTCGAACAGGACATCGCCGGTGTCCTGGGCGAAGTCCGGTGGCGGCCCTTTGATCCCGCTCTCGCTGCGCGACATCCTGAACGGCGTGTTGGCGATGGGAATCGTGCCGGCCGTGGGGTGAGTGACCTCGCGGACCATCTCGCGGGCCTGCACCTGGGGATCGCTGAGCATCTCCGGGATCGTGTTCACCGGCCCACAAGGGATGCCCGCCACCTCAAGGTCGATGAGCCAGTCGCGTGTACTGCGCGTCCCGAAGGCGGCAGTCAAGATCGGCTCCAGCTCCGCGTGCCGCTTCGTGCGCCTGGGGCCGGTGTCGAATCGCGCGTCGTCGATCAGCTCCGGGAGGCCGAGGATGCCGCAGAGCAGCTGCCACTGGTTCTCTTCGCCGAACCCCAGCGCCACCACCAGGTGGCCGTCCGCGGTGGGGAACGCCTGAAAGGGGGTGGCGCTCGGGTGGCGGGTGCCGAGCTTCTCGGGCGGCTTGCCGGTGACGAAGTAGCGCATGATCGCGTTCTCCAGGATGCTCACCTGGCAGTCCAGCATGCTGATATCGACTGCTTGACCCTTGCCCGTCTTCTCTCGGTCGTGCAGCGCGGCGAGGATGCCGATCGCGGTGAACAGCCCGGCCGTTACGTCACCCTGGGAAACGCCCGGCCGAACCGGCCCACCACCGGGCTCGCCAGTGATCGACATGATCCCGCCCATCCCCTGCACAACGATGTCGAGCGCTGGGCGTGCGCGGTAAGGGCCGGTCTGGCCGAAGCCGGAGGTGCTGGCGAAGATGATCCGCGGGTTGCGCGCGGACACCGCTTCGTAGCCGATGCCCAGCCGCTCCATCGTCCCCGGCGTGAAGTTCTCCATCACCACGTCGGCCTTCTCAACCAGGCGCAGGAACAGTTCGCGCCCTTCGTCTTTGTGCAGGTCAATGGAGACGGAGCGCTTGCCGCGGTTGATGCTGAAGAAGTAACCGCTCCAGCCGTTCTGGTACGGCCCCGTGGTGCGTGCAACATCACCCCACGGTGGGCGTTCGACCTTAATCACATCGGCGCCGAGGTCACAGAGGACCATCGAGGCGTACGGCCCCGCCAGCACCCAGGT
>JBDSJC010000247.1:0-9381 GCA_039917655.1 Tepidiformaceae bacterium | reverse complement strand
GGAGTCTTCCTGGATCTTGCGCCCAGCCATCAGGTTGAAGAGCTGCTCCGTGCCGCCGACCTGCACGTCGCACTCCAGCGCGTATGCGTCGTAGCCCTGCATCAGGGCGTAGAGGAATTCGTGCAGGTAGACCGCGTCTCCGTCATCGAAACGCTTGCGAAAGTTGTCGCGGCGCAGCATCTCGGCCACCGTGAACTTCGACATCAAGGAGATGACGTCCGGGAACTTCAGCGCGCCCAGCCATTCCGAGTTGTGCCGAAGCTCCGTCTTCTCCTGGTCGAGGATCTTCGCCGCCTGCTCGAAGTAGGTCTGCTCGTTCGCCTTTATGTCCTCAGGCGTGAGCAGAGGCCGCAGCTTGTTCTTGTCGCTCGGGTCCCCGATGAGCGCCGTGTAGTCGCCGATCAGGAAGATGGCGTGGTGGCCCAGCTGCTGGAACTGGCGCAACTTCCGCAGCGGCACGGTATGGCCCAGCGTCAACGAGGTGGCCGTGGGGTCAACGCCGAGATAGACCCGAAGCGGCCTATCCAGCATCAGCAGGCCGCGCAGTTCGCGTTCCATCTGGCGGCGCAAGAGCGCGTCACCGTAGTCCACGCCGCTCATCAGGACCGCGAGCTGGTCATCAACCGGCGCCATCGCTCGCTCGTGACCTTCGGCTTGCGGGGCCGGCGCTGCCTCGTCGCTCATTGCAGCGCCGCCCTTGCAGACTCCACGTCACGCGCAATCTGAGCCTTCAGCTCGTCGATCCCTGGAAACGTAACTTCGCCGCGAATGCGGTGGATCACTTCGAGGTCCATGCGCTCGCCGTAGATGTCGCCTTCGAAGTCGAGCAGATAGGTCTCGACCGAGACATGGCCGGCGTCGAATGTCGGCCGCTTGCCGATGTTCGTCGCCCCCGAGAGCGACCGCCCCGTGACGTGCGAAAGGGTGGCGTAGACGCCGAGGCCGGGAAGCATGCGGTCCGCGGCGACCGAGATGTTCGCCGTCGGAAAGCCGATGGTACGGCCACGTTCGAAGCCACGCACCACCGGCCCGCCGATCGTGTAGTGGCGCCCGAGCAGGGCGGTGACGCGTTCCATCTCCCCTTCCGCCAGCGCTTTGCGCACGGCGGTAGAGCTGTAGCGCTCGTGATCGTGCATCAGCGGTTCAATCTGCACCACCTCGAAGCCGAGCTCCGCGCCCAGCGTGCGCATCCGGTCTGCGGTGTCTTTCGGGGCGCCGCGCCCAAAGGAGGCGTCCGGCCCCAGCACCATCAGGCGCATGCGCAGCGTCTCGTAAAAGCAGCGCGCGAGGTCTTCCGCCGACACTTCGGACACCTCGCCGGTGAACGTCAACGGGATGACCCAATCGGCGCCCGCCGCGCGCAGCAGCTCCATGCGGTCTTCGAGCGAAGTGAGGTAGCTGGGAGCGATTTCCGGGCGCAAGACGGTGATCGGGTGGGGATGGAGGGTGACCACTCCCGGCGCCAGCGCGCGCTTGCGGGCTTCGTCTCGCAGGCGTGCGAGCAGTGTCTGGTGGCCACGGTGGACGCCATCGAGCACGCCGATCGTCAGCGCCGTCTCGGGGCCGGGCGCGCCAGCCGCCAATTGGGCGCGTGTAAACGAAGGGATGGCCATCGCTGAAGGGTAGCAGCACGCGAAGAATGAGTCCTGAGTCCCAGTCGGAAGTCCCCTGCTCCGTGGTAGCTGGTAGCTGGTCTCAGTCCTCGTATACTCAAACGAATGCATTGCCCCGCCTGTTCGTCCGAATCGTTGACACCGCCCGCTTCCGTTTCCCAGGTGAGCCTCACCTGGCGCATCCGCGACGACGACAAGCCGGGCAAGAGTCCGATGGCGACCGGTTTTAAGGTGCGCTTTGTGCGTGTCTGTGCGGACTGTGGCTACGTGCTCTGGTTCCTGGATGAGAAGTCGCGCGCGCGTGTGGCGGAGTCGCTCCCGATGCTGGAGCCGTTCGAGTAGACGCAGGCCCGGTGGCTCCCTGTCCCCGCTTGCGAGTGGAGGTGGCGAAGTGGCATTCAACGACTACTATTCCGCGGGGAGCGCGCGGAGGGTGAGATGGACGACCAGTCGGCAGTGATCCAGAAGCGGTTGGCCGGATTCTTCCCGGACATGCTGGGGATTCGCATCGTTGAGGCGACGCCCGAACGGGTGCTCGCCGAAATGCTCGTTCGCGACGACATGTGCACAGTGCCCGGCGTCCTCCACGGCGGCGCCGTGATGGCCTTCGCCGACACAGTAGGCGCCGTGGGCACGGCTCTCAACCTTCCCCAGGGCGCTGGTACGACAACGCTGGAATCGAAGACGAACTTCTTCGGGCCAGGGCGCGCGGGGACCACGATCACGGCCGAATGCCTGCCCCTCCACCGAGGCCGCCGCACCATGGTCTGGCAGACAAACGTTCGCTCCGCCGAAGGCAAGCTGATCGCCCAGGTAACTCAGACGCAGATGGTGCTCACGCAGTAGCGGGCGCTCGGAGCCTCGGCCCGAGCCGGATAAGAACAAGGGAGCTCGCACCGCGTCAAGAACTGACGCGACAGGAGGTAGGCTTGGGGCTATGAGAACGCTGGCCGAGAGCTTTCAGGTGCTTAACAGGTTCAAAGGTTTCGGAGAACCGAAATCCGCGCTCTGGTTCGTGGGGATCGAAGAAGGCGGCGAGTGGAGCCTGGAGGATCTCCAGAGCGACCTCGTAGAACTGTATGCAAAGCCGCAGCCCGAATTAGACGGACGCGCGAATCAAAAAGGGAAGCCTCATCGGACGCCGGTGTACCCGATCGCTTCCCGCGTCGCGCTGGGCCTATTCAACCCGTCGCGAACGTTCACCTCCGACGATGTCCGGGATTTTCAGCATCGAAAGCTCGGTCGATGGAAAAGTGACACGTTTCTGACCAACGTGTACCCGCTTGGAAAGAAGTCGAGAACCGCTTGGCCGGAGCATTATCAATTGCTCGGGTTCAAGTCAGCCGCGGCGTGCCGAGCTTCAGTCGTAGAGGACCGCCTCGCTCTTCTTCGTGAGCTCCGGCAAAAGCACGCTCCAAGATTGGTCGTGTGCCACGGCGAGAAAGATTGGGATCAGTTTGAACTCTGCTTCGGTTCGTCGCAGGCGGCTTGGACTACCGGACTCTTACCCCACAACCAGAAGAGCATCAAGTGGCAGCCCGGATTGGTCCTAAGTCAGTTCTTTGCGACGCAAGGCGGGCTGATGGAGCATTCGAACGTGGCTGCCCTGATAGAAGTGTGCAAGCAGGCAATTCTACCCCGCTAAACCGCGACCTTCACCGCAACCACTTCGATGTCGCCCCAAGATGCGTCCTGGCGGGCATCGCATTCGCCGGTCTTCAGCAGCTCGAGGATCGCCATGAAGGAGACGACGACTTCGAGCCGGTCCTTGCACTCCAGGATCGCCCGCCGGAAGGAGAACTTGCCGCGCTTGCGCAACCGTTCTCGAAAGTCCAGGACGCGTTCGTTCAGGGTCATGGCGGTGTCGCGGATGATCACGGCTCGCGCGCGCACTATCGGTTTCCGGCCGAGGATTTCCCGCATAATCGCAGCCAGCTTGTCCACCGTGACGTTGCTCAGGCCCGTGCCTTCGGGGACAACCAGTGGCGGCGCCATCCGGGCGTAAGAGCGCATCCCCGAATCCTGCCTTTGCGCGAGCATGTTCACCACTTCGGTGAACCGCTTGTACTCTCGCAGCAGGTCCACGAGTTCGCGACCAACGTCGTCGTCGTCGATCTCGGCTTCGGGGTCGGCGTCCGGACGCGGCAGGAGCGCTTTGGATTTGAGGTAGATGAGCTTGGCGCCGACCGAGACGAACTCCGCCAGGGCGTGGGGTTCGAAGCCATCGCCGCCGCGGATCGCCTTCAGATACTGGTCAGTGACGCTCACCAGCGAAACGGCCGTGATATCCAGGTCGTCGCGCTCAATCAGATGTAGCAGGAGGTCCAGTGGACCTTCAAAAACGGGCAGGCTGATTTCGGCCATGACTCCAAACGGGGCTCCGCCACCTCGCCGGGGCGTCCCCATCCTGGTCCTACGACCCTTGCCGCTATCGCGCTGCTGCAGACGCCCCCACTCCTGAGAGCGTCCGCTCGACGGCATTCGCGATACCGGCGACCGAGCGCATCATCCCGGCGAACCGTTCGTACGTCAAGGATTGGGCGCCATCACTGAGCGCGTGGTCCGGGCTTGGATGTACCTCGATCATCAGCCCATCGGCGCCCGCCGCGATCGCCGCCATGCCCACCGGGGCGACCAACTGGTACTTGCCCGTACCGTGGCTTGGGTCGGCGATGACGGGAAGGTGGCTCAGCTCTTTGGCCAGCGGGATGGCGTTAATATCGAACGTGTTGCGGTACGCCGTCTCAAAGGTGCGGATGCCGCGCTCGCAGAGGATCACGTTCGGGTTGCCCTGCGCCATGATGTACTCCGCAGCCAGCAGCCACTCTTCGATCTGGCCGCTCAGTGCGCGCTTCAGCATCACCGGCTTCCTGGCCATGCCCACCTCGTCCAGGAGGACGAAGTTCTGCATGTTGCGCGCGCCGATCTGGATGATGTCGGCGTAGCGGCAGACCGAATCGATGTCGCGCACGCTCATCAACTCGGTGATCACGGGCATGTCCGTTTCGCGGCCGGCGGTAGCGAGGAAGGCGAGTCCCTCTTCACCCAGCCCGCGAAAGGCGTAGGGCGAGCTGCGCGGCTTATAGGCGCCACCGCGCAGGATGTTCGCGCCCGCCGCTTTCACGGCGTGGGCAGTCTGGACGATGTGGTCTTCGTTTTCGATCGAACATGGACCAGCCATCACCGACAGTTCCGTGCCCCCGACCGTCACGCCGCGGCCGACATCGATCACCGAGTTTGCGGGGTGGAAGTCTCGGCTAACCAGCTTGTATGGCTTCGTGACGCGGTGCACCGATTCCACATGGGGCATGCTTTCGAACATGTCCTGCAGTTCGGGCGCATCCGGCCCGATGACGCCGATGATGCTGCGTTCGGTGCCCACCGAGACGTGCGCCGTGCGGCCAGTCTCTTGAATGCGCGCGACGATGTGGTCCAGGTCCGCCGGAGTGGCCTCCGGGGAAACAACAATTATCACCGGGAAGTCTCCGTTACCGTGCGGTTGAATAGGTCTGGCTGCTGAGGTCTGGCCGGAGGCGGCTGGCCTCTCGGAGATAGACATGATGGATCTCATGTTGTCCTTTTTCCGTGTTCAGGTGGAGCAGGACACGTATGCACAGGGGAAGCATTCCCGGCACGGACATTTCGTGGCTTTGCATGAGCGGGACCATGGTCCAACCCATGAGCCGCGCAGCGACCGCGGGGAACTCAGCGTAGACATCTGGGGTGGTGGTCAACCAGGCCGAAGCGATGTCCTCGACGTTGATCTGGTTGACATCGAGCATCACCGTGAGCAACTCACGCGTTGCCTCAAGGATCTCTTCCTTGCTGTTTTTGCTCACGGTGGTCGCACCACGGACGCCTCGCACTGGCATACGCGCAGATCCTCCTCCAGGGGGTTTGTTGATAGGGGTAGAAGGCTGTGCCCTTACCGCCGGAGAGTAAACACCCCGGCTGACGGGCACATATAAGCGCGGCCCACGAGGGGCCAACGCCACGCCCAGCGGCGCTCGTTGTCCCGTCGAAGGGCCGCAGTCACCTGCCCGTTATCAGCCGGAACCATTCTCCACAAACTCCCAAACGCTCTGCGCGCAGCGGCATCCGCTGGCAGCGTCACTGCGGGCGAGTATAGCAGACGATGCGGCGCGCGCGCGCAGTACTGATTTTGGGTTGGGGATTGTCGAGTTTGGATTGGGCCAGGTACACCCTTGGGCGGGCGCGCCGCACAGGTCCGCGCTTTCTGGGCCGGGAGCGGTAAGTGCGATGCAGTGCATTTATTTTGTCCGAAAAGTCCTTTTGCGTTGGTAGCGCGTTTAACGCGGTCGCTCAACGGGCTAACCGCGTTCCCCAGTCCCGAGTCCCGAGTGCGGGCGCGCACGGCGTTTTGAACAGCGTGGCATTGCGAGCGGGTCATGGCGGAGGGGTGAGTGGCGCGGGTCACGGCGTGTCGGGGTGTCGGGATGTCGGAGCGCGCCGGGCGTGAGTTGTAGGGAGTTTAGGGAGTTTATCGAAAAGTTGTAATTTGGCTAAACTCTCTATAAACTTCCGGGATGGACCCGATCCTGAACCCATTTGCGCCAGGGGCTGGCACCCCGCCGCCGGAGTTGGCCGGGCGTGACGACCTGCGCGAAATGGTCCGCATTGCCATCGAGCGGGTCAGGCGACGGCTGCCAGCCAAGAGCATTCTCATGGTCGGCCTGCGCGGAGTCGGCAAGACAGTGTTGCTCGATCGCATGCTGGACGATGCGGAGGCGACGGGCATCGTAACCATCCGGATCGAGGCCCCCGAGGGCCGTTCGTTGCCCGCAATTCTTGCGCCCCAACTGCGACTTGCCCTCTTGCGCCTCTCCCGGAATGAGCTGGCCAAGGACCTCGCTCAGCGTGGTCTCAGGGCGCTAACCGGGTTCGCGCGGTCGCTGAAGGTCAAATATCAGGACATTGAGGTCGGGGTTGACTTCGAACCGGAACCGGGGCTGGCCGATAACGGCGATCTGGAGCAGGACTTGCAGGCGTTGTTGGAGGCGGCGGGAGCGGCCGCCCAGAAGGCGGGGACGGCTCTGATCCTCTTTGTGGACGAATTGCAGTACGTCCCGGAAGAACAGCTGGCCGCGCTCGTCATGGCCCTGCACCGTACAGCGCAGCGCCAGCTCCCGGTCGCGCTGGTGGGGGCGGGCTTGCCTCAGCTGCGGGGCCGCATGGGGCAGGCGAAGTCCTACGCCGAACGGCTCTTCGACTTTCCCGAGGTGGGGCCGCTGGACGCAACCGCCGCCAGGATAGCGATCGCCAGGCCGGCGGAAGCGCGGGGCGTCGCGGTCGAGCCTGGTGCTTTGGACCTCATCGTCCAGGTTACGCAGGGATACCCGTACTTCCTCCAGGAATGGGGCAAGCACGCGTGGGACGTCGCCGATGCCTCTCCGATCACTCTGGAAGATGTGCGGCAAGCATCGGTCGGAGCAATCGCCGCGCTGGACGAGAGCTTCTTTCGAGTGCGCTTCGACAGGCTTACGCCGGTGGAAAGGCGGTACATGAGAGCGATGGCGGAGCTTGGCCCTGGTCCTCATCGTTCGGGCGACATCGCGGCCCGCCTTGGCCGGCAGGTGACGGGGTTGGGGCCAACACGAAGCGGGTTGATCACCAAGGGCATGATCTGGAGCCCAAGCCACGGCGACACGGCCTTCACCGTCCCGTTGTTCGACGAATTCATGAAGCGGATCATGCCGGGGAGTGACTGGGAAGCCTGACGGCGCTGGGCTGGGCGTTGGCGCTGGGCGACCGACTTTCATGCGCTCGACACAAGATCTCGGCGGCGTTTCTGGTATGGGGTGGCATTGACGTGTGCTCTGCCGCACCTACAATCCTTTGGATTTCAGGTGCTCGATGAATGGATGGTAAGCAGCAAGGGAGTCGACGGTCTCTTCCGGAGTCGGAACGTAGCTCGTGTGCACCATACGATTCCGGAGTTTGGCGGCCCTCTTGAAGTCCGACCAGAATGTTGCTTGGTTGATAGCATCGCCGCTCAGCTCGGTGTAATGCGTCACCACGGTGTCGAAATACCACTTATTCGCTTCCTCGGTTGATCGTCCTTCAGATTCAAGCAGCCGCCACAGCATTCGCACGACTCCGGATTCGCACGCCATCGCGCCGACGACGACTGCCAAACCCGGATGGTCGTCTCGAGTTGCGAGTTCGTCGGCAAGAATGAGAAGCCGTTCGGGGTAGGTGACAACCGTTGCCTTGGCCGAGACTGCAGCGTGGGCCGTTACTACGATTTTCGCGGAATGAACCCTCGCGGTCGCACCACACTCGCACGGAGTTCGCGGTTCTCCCTCGTTTGGGATGTCAGCGCCGCATGACGCACACTGAGTCACTTCAGTCTCCACGGGTTGATGGGCTACTCGCTAAGGTCACCGAGCCGCGCGCGGGGCGCGGCCTGTGGCACTAGCACTACTGGACAGATCCTGGGGAGACTACGCCTTTCCCAAGTATAGTCGCCTCATGGCGAGGTGGCTTCTCACTCTACGCGGCGATTCAGCTGACATCGAAACGCTGCAACGAACTCTTCCCGCGGGATTCGCACTCACCGAGTTGCAGGGCAAACCGGCGTTCCGCAGTGACGAGCTCGACGCCGTGGGCGACGTCTTGATGGTCGAACGCCGTGGTCAGGAGTTCCTGGCCATCTTCAACGGGTGGCTGCTCCTCCACGACGAGAACGCCAAGCACATTGAGTTGGACACGGTGCATGAAGTGAACCCCATCACCGGTGCAATCAATACCTTCATTCTTCCGGCGACGGCGACCCTGACATTGCGTGTCTTTCAGCCCACGGTTGTGATTTCCGGCGGCGAGCCCGTGGACCCGGCCGCGACATCCGCTGCGCTTGGGGTCGTGCTAGCCGACTCTCGAGCGATCAGAGCGGTGCGCTTCTTCGAGGAGGGCACTTGGGTGAGTCTGTACAAGGTCAAAGAGATCGTTACTGAAGCGGTCGGGTCGCCTCAACTTCTCAAGGATCGCGGTTGGGTGTCGGCGGGCGCACTCAAGCGTTTCGATCACACCGCGAACAACGCAAACGCCCTGGGCGACCAAGCAAGACACGCGAGGACTTCAAGACAGGGCCCCCAAACTCCGATGACCCTTGGAGAAGCTCGACAGCTCATACAGGGATTGCTGTTGGCATGGCTGGCGGAGATTTCCGGGGGAAGCTGACCATTTCGAGTAGCATGACCTACAACACCATCATCCTTGGCGCGGGCGCGGCCGGGCTGATGTGCGCCATTGAGGCCGGGCGGCGCTGGCGTTCGGTGGTTGTGCTTGAACGGAACGACGAGGCGGGGCGGAAGATCCTGATCTCGGGCGGTGGGCGCTGCAATTTCACCAACGTCCATGCCGGGCCGGAGCACTTCTTCTCTCAGAACCCGCACTTCTGCCGCTCGGCGCTGGCGGCCTATCTGCCCCCCGAATCCCCACCTACCACCACGTTCGGCCCGGCCGCGCTTCTACAGCGTTTCCCTCTCCCTCCGCAGCGGGAGAGGGCAGGGTGAGGGCCCGCCCGCCAGGCGCAATTAGGAATTGGTTCTGGCGGTCAGCAACGCCGCCCTCACCGCCCCGTCATCTTCTCCACGAACGCCCGCGCATCGGCCGCCGCCTGGCCCGGCGCCGCGGCATCGAGCACCGCTATCACCGCGGAGCCCACGGCCACCGCATCCGCCAGCTTCCCGACGGCAATCACATGCTCGCGGCTGGTAATCCCAAACCCCACCGCCAGCGGAAGGTC
>JBDSJC010000246.1:0-6910 GCA_039917655.1 Tepidiformaceae bacterium | reverse complement strand
TTGGTTGGCAGTTCGACGCGTCGCCGCGCGAGTCTGAATACGCGCATGTCGGCAACACGAAGTTGCCGATGGGGATCGTCCAGGCCGTTCAGCAGCTCCCCACGCTCTACTTCCGGGTGGAAGACATTGACGCCGCGGTCGCCCAGGTGGTAGCCCTTGGCGGCGCCGCCGAACCGCCGGCTGAGAGCGAATCCGGTTGGAGTTGCGCCTGCACCGACAACCAGGGCTCGAAGTTCTCGCTCTGGCAGCCCTCGGCCGCATTCGCCGGGCCGCCAGACCCGGACGCCCTCGAAGCACGGATGCGCGAAATCTGCATGGCGCTCCCTGAGGTTACGGAAAAGGACGGAGGACGGGCCGCCTGGCAGGTGCGCGCGAAGTCGTTCGTGATGTTCATGGACAAGCACCATGCCGATGGCCGCGTGGGCATCTGGGCGAAAGCGACGCACGAAACCCAGGACATGCTGGTCCACGGCTCGCCCGAGACGTTCTACGTGCCGCCCTACATGGGCCCCAGCGGCTGGGTCGGCATGCGCCTCGACCTCCCCGGCACGGACTGGGAGACGGCCGCGAACATCGCCCGCGACGCCTACCGGCTAGCCGCGCCGAAGCGGCTGGCGGCGCTGATATGAGTGCCGTGCGCGAGGATGAGGGCACAAACCCACGACCAGCCACAAAGTCGCGAATTGCCGGGTACATCTCGTGTTTTCGTGCGTCTTCGAGTCGTGGTGTCCCTGAAATTTAACCCAAGTTCAGAATCTGTGACTTCTTCCCGGCTCTTTCCCGGCCGCTTTGTCCTCCCCCCGCGCCCGCGCTAGGATTGTGAATCGAGGAATAAACCGTGGCTAACCTCTCGATCTACCTCTTCTGGACCGGCCTCGCGACCTCTGTCATGGCGGGCGTGACCTACTTCGCTTACGTCGCCAGCGCCTCGCTTTCGTTCCGTCGGATGGCTGCGCAGACGAGCGCGGGTATGGTGACGGTGTCAGCGCCGCCCAGTGGCATCCCGAACCCGGGCCTCGGACGCCTCGCGACAACGTTCACGGGCTTCACGGTGCTGTTCCTCGCCGGGCAGGTGGCCACTCGCTGGTCGGCCACTGGGCACGCACCAATTTCGAACCTCTACGAGTTCACGGCGGCCTTCGGCTTCGGCATCGCGGCCGTCTACCTCGTGTTCGAAACGGCCACCCGCCAGCGCCGCGTGGGCGTGGTCGCGCTGCCGATCGTGATCACCATGCTCGTGATCGCCTCGCTTTTCCCTTCGGATATCGTGCCCCTCATCCCGGCGCTCCAGAACGGCCCGCTGCTGACGATCCACGTGAGCGTGATGATGATCTCGTACGCCGTACTCACAGTGGCCTTCTGCGGAGCGTTCATCTACTTGCTACAGGGTGGCGAAGGGAAGCGGCGGTTCGCCTCACTGCCCAGCGGCAGCGCGGCGGCCGACCTCGCGCACCGGGCGGTGATCGTGGGGTTCCCGATGCTTCTCTTCGGCATCGCGCTGGGCGCGTGGTGGGCGAACAGCGCCTGGGGCCGCCCGTGGGGCTGGGACCCTAAGGAGACGAGCGCGCTGGTGACCTGGCTCAGCCTGGTCGCCTACTTCCACGCGCGGGCGGGAAATGGGTCGGTCGCTGGCGCGCCCGGAATCCGCAAAGTGGTGCCCGAACGGCTTCGCCGCGGCTGGCGGCCAGACCCCATGTGGTGGCTGGTGGTGATGTACGCCCTGGTGATGTTCACCTACTTCGGCGTGAATCTGTGGGTGAGCGGCCTGCACTCCTACGCTGGCGTTTGAGCCCCGTCCCGCGCCCGAGTCGCGTATAACCAGCGCCATGCCCAACCGGGCTCAGGTGGCAACCATTGACTTCGAAGCCGGAGATTCCGCAGACCGGACGCACCGCAGTTTGGGTCGAAAACAACGTCCTCGGCATTCGCGAGATCCCGGTGCCGGAGCCCGGACCCGGCGACGTGCTCGTGCGCATCCGTGCTTGCGGCATCTGCGGGAGCGACCTCCACGCCTTTCACACCGAGGACCCGCGCCAGCACCTCGCGGGGATCGGACCGGGGCACGAACTGGCGGGCGAGGTCGTCGCCCTCGGCCCGGGCGTCGCTGGCCCCGAACCCGGGACGCGCGTGGCCATGCTCGCCGCGCGTGTCTGTGACAGTTGCACATTCTGTCGCAGCGGCAGGCCGCAGCTCTGCCCGCGCATCCGTATCGCGGGCGGAGGCTACCCCGGCGGCATGGGCGAATACTTCATGGCGCAGGCGGGCTACCTTTACCCGATCCCGGACAGCATGACCTGGCCCGTCGCCGCGTTGTCCGAGCCGTGCGGCATCAGCCTGCACGGCTTGAAGCGGGCCGGCCTCGTGCGTGGCCAGCGGGTGCTGGTCATCGGCGCGGGTACGATTGGGCTGTTCGCGGCGCTCGTCGCGCACGATGCAGGCGCGAGCCGCGTTGGCATCACCGCCCGCTACCCGCACCAGGCGGCGGCTGCCCGTACGCTCGGCGCGACGGATGTCTTCGACCCGGACGCGGTGGAACTGGGGACGGACGCCGCGCGCATCGGCTGGGACATCGTCGTCGAGACGGTGGGCGGGAGCGCCCAAACGCTTCAGCAGGCGATCAACGTGGTCACTCGCGGCGGCACCGTTGTCCTCCTCGGCGTGCACACCGTGCCCCAATCGATCACCACACAGCGGATCTTCTTCCACGAACTGAGGATCGTCGGTGCATTCGGCTACGATCACGTCGGCCCTCGTTCGGACTACGAAGAGACGCTCGCTCTTTTGCACAAGTACCACGAAGTGGTCGCGCCGCTGGTAACCCACACCTTCCCGTTGGACCAGGCGTCCGAGGCGTTCGATATCGCGCTGGACAAGCGCAGCGGAGCGATCAAGGTGACGGTCCTGCCGTAATCGCGGTTGGCTGGCCCGTCGTGGCGTCCCATTCGTTGTTCGACAAGGTTCGTCGGACAAGCTTAGGACAGGATCATCACTTCGACTTGCCTCAGGCCTCCTACCGACCTGGAGGCTTCCTGTTTCCAAAATCCAGCCCGCGAATCGCCCGAACACCCTACGATGTACGAACGCCAAGCAGGAGATACGAACAATGATCCTCGAACACACGATGAAGCGGCTTGATGGCCGCGAAGAAGCGCTCGAAACGTACAAGGGCAAGGTTGTCCTGGTGGTAAACGTGGCCAGCAAGTGCGGGCTGACGCCGCAGTACAAGGGCCTGCAAGGGCTTTACGAGCAGTACCAGGGGCAGGGACTCGAGATCCTCGGCTTCCCGGCCAACGATTTCATGGGCCAGGAACCCGGCACGGACGACGAGATCGGCGAATTCTGCGAGATCAACTACGGCGTTACCTTCCCGCTGTTTTCGAAGATCACGGTGAAGGGCGAAGAGATACACCCGCTCTACCAGGAGCTCACGACCATGCCCGATCCGATCGGCGGAGATGTGCGCTGGAACTTCCAGAAGTACCTGCTCAACCGCGACGGCGAGGTGGTCGCCAAGTTCGGCCCGCAGACCGAGCCGCGGGACCCCGCACTCGTCGCGCAGGTCGAAAGCCTGCTCGCCTGATTCAACCGACCAGTTGACTGCCGCCTTCAGCGGCGAAGGAGTTCCCCATGCCCATTCGCAGCCGCGAAGTGCGCCTCGCAAGACGCCCGGTTGGCTTCCCGAACGACTCCGACTTCGAACTCGCCGAAGTGACCGTGCCGGACCCCGGCGCGGGCGAGTTGCTGGTCCGCAACACCTGGATGTCGGTCGACCCCTACATGCGCGGGCGGATGAACGATGTGAAGTCGTACACGCCGCCGTTCGCGCTCGGCGAGGCGATGCAGGGCGGGGCCATCGGCCGGGTGGAGGCGTCGAACAATCCCCAGTTCAAGGTTGGCGACCATGTTCAGCACGGGCTCGGCTGGCGCGAATACTTCGTCTCCGACGGGCGGGGGCTGGGTGTGATTGACACCACGATCGCTACGCCCGAGGCGTATCTTTCGGTGCTCGGCGGAACCGGCTTCACGGCCTACGTCGGCCTGCTGGACCTTGGCGAGCCAAAGCCTGGTGAGACCGTCTTCGTTTCGGCGGCAGCGGGCGCGGTCGGCAGCATCGTCGGCCAGATTGCGAAGATCAAGGGTTGCCGGGCGGTCGGCAGCGCGGGCTCGGACGAAAAGGTCTCGTTGCTGACGAACGAACTCGGCTTCGATGCGGCGTTCAACTACAAGACGTCCGACCTCGAAGAGGCGCTCGACAAAACCTGCCCTGACGGCATCGACGTCTACTTCGAAAACGTCGGCGGCGAACACCTGCAGGCGGCGCTCAACCATATGAACCCGTTCGGCCGCATCTCCGCCTGCGGGATGATCTCGCAGTACAACAACTCGGAGCCGATGCCAGGGCCGGACAATCTCTCGACGATCGTCCGTCAGCGGCTGATCATCAGCGGCTTCATCGTCTCGGACCACGCAGCCCGCCGCCCGGCGTTCCTCGCCGATATGTCGGAGTGGCTGCGCGAAGGCAAGGTGAAGAGCGAAGAGACGGTCGTGCACGGGATTGAAAACGCGGCAGGGGCCTTCATGGGCCTGCTGCGCGGGGAGAACACGGGGAAGATGCTGGTGAAGCTGGCGGAGTAGAGCCCGGCTACGCCCTCCACTTTCGAGCCGTTCGGCCCCCAGCGCGGGACCGACCGGCAGTCACCGGGGCTTGACAGGCGGAGCATGCTGGGAGCAATCCCGGCTAGGAGACTCCGAATGAAAGCCCTCGTCCCGTTGGATGGCAGCGACCTCGCACTCAGCGTGCTGCCTAACGTCCGCCGCCTGGCGGAACTCGCACCTGGCCTAGAGGTGCACCTCTTCACGGTAATTGACCCCAAGTCCGTGCATGGGCGCTCGGATCGCCCGGCGGGCGAGCTTACGGCCACGATCCCTGGCAGCAAGTTCGCATCTGCACTGGCGCCGGCCCCGCGCGTGGTGGAGAGCCACGGCGAGGCGTTGGAACGCGCCCACCTGGACGCGAATGAAGTGCTTGAGGCGATCTCGCACGGAGAGCTTGACGGCGTGGCCACCTCGTTTGGCGTGGTCTTCTCTTCCAACACGGCCGAGGCGATTGCCGAGTCTGCGAACGAACTGGGCGCGGACCTGATTATCATGGCGACGCACGGCCGCTCGGGCCTCTCCCACCTGCTGACGGGAAGCGTCACCGAGGCTGTTATCCGCAATTCCGGCAAGCCCGTGCTGGTGAACTGCCCGAAGTAAGACGTGACGATGCGTGATTTTGCGTATCGGGTAGGTATTTCAGCACTGCGCCCCGTCACACTACGGATATGGTTATGCGACCGGCGCACTACAACACCCGCTACAAGCACGACCTGACGCCTCGCCAGCGCGAGGTGTTGGAGTTGATTGCGCGGGGGCGGACGAACGCCGAGATCGGCGAGCGGCTGGGCCTTAGCCTGGACGGGGCGAAGTGGCATGTGGGCGAGATCTTGTCGAAGCTCAACCTCGATTCGCGCGAACAGGCCGCCGACTACTGGCGCAACTACCAGCGCCCGCTGGCCCGCCTTGCGCGCACATTCGCGGCGATCTCGATGCCCGGTGCCTTCAAGGTTGGGCTGGCCGGCGGGGCGGCCCTGGGTATCGTCGGCATCGCCGTTGCGGCGGTCATCGCGCTACGCGGCGGCGGGGATGAGCGCGGGACGTTGGGCGTTACTCCGGACAAGGCGTGCGTCGTAACCGACATCGCACCCAGCACGGCGTCAGTGGATGTGGCGGGCACGACGCGAATCGTCGTCCAGGCAGCGGCCCCGTCCCCCTGCCGGTTCCACGGTGAGGTCGCGTTGTCTCTCAGTGGCGCGAACGACGAACCTGTGCCGGCAAACGGAAACCCAAGCCCCTTCGTGACATTTGATGCGGCTCTCGGCGCAACGCCCACGGACATCGTCGCTGCCAGCTGGACGAACTGGTGCGGGGCCCAGAATGGATTCGTCCTCAACGTGACCTTTCGTGGGCCCGGCGCGCACTTATTCGCTTTCGATCTGCCGATCCCTACCTGCGAGAACCCCAGCCGCCCATCCGTCTTCAACGCCGTCTACGCGCCGCTCTCGCCGTTTGCCTCCCCCACGCCGACCGTTGTGCCGACCGACTCTCCGGGCCGGGACGCCGCCCGCGCGTTCGCCGAGGCGCTGGCCGTGCGGATCGTGACAGGGGACATCCCGGCGTTGCTAGCGGGCGCGAAGGGGCATTCCTACGTCTGCGGTTCTCCTGATCAGATCGACGCTCAATCCGCCCTTTGTGCGCGCCATCCGGCAGGCCAAGCGATAGAAGTCTTCCACATCGCGCTCCACGGCTCAGAAGGTGAACTCCACGAACGCCAAGGATTCGAAGCCAGCGCACTCCGTTGGTTGCCGCGCGCACTCTCGCTCGCGAGTATCGGCTGCGCCGTAGACAACGACCCGTGCGACAAATTCATCGTCGCTTTCCGTTCAGACCTCTCAGTTGTCTACTTCGTGTTCGAAACGCCACCTGGTGAAAGCTCTCCACGCTTATCCGGCCTGGGCCTAAGCGGCGACAACGCGGACACGATCCTGAACGGTGGCGTCACGGGTACTGACCTCGGCCAGACGCTGTTCATTCCGGTGAGGTAGGCGGGATCGAGGCCAATGTATGCGCCGAGCCGGCGGCGTCCCGGTCGATGTAGCCGAGATCGTAGAGCATGCGGCGGAGTTCGGCGGCGTACACACGGCCATTATTGACGATTCCACGTGGTCCGCAGCACGCCGGCCTGGTAAACAGAGTGGCCATTGACAACCCCGCGGCGCTCCGCAACGATCAGCGTGCCGCCTATCGGAAACGAAGGCGAGCCTGGTAGTTCGCTCCATCTCTTCAGTCCGCCTGGACCCGCGTGGCCGGT
>JBDSJC010000245.1:0-4260 GCA_039917655.1 Tepidiformaceae bacterium | reverse complement strand
CCTCCCGCAAGCCGAAGCAGACCCCGAAACCTGCTTCCGCGTGAACGTCCTGGGCGGCTGGAACGTCGCTCGGGCGGCACGGTCCTGCTCTGCCGCCGTCGTCCAAATCAGCACCGACTACGTCTTCGACGGGACGAAGCGCACGCCCTACCTGGAGGACGACGCCCGCCGCGGCGTGAACGTCTATGGCAGCACCAAAGTGGCCACAGAAGCGTGGTGCGGCAGGCGAACCCTGACTCGCTGATCGTGCGCGTTTCCGGGCTGTACGGAGTCGCCGGTTCGGCGGGCAAGGGCGGCAACTTCGTCGAAACGATGCTTCGCCTTGCGCGCGAGGGCAACCCGATCCGCGTTGTTTCGGACCAGGTCACAGCCCCCACCAACACTGCCGAGATCGCGGAAGCGCTTCTCCCGGCGGTCCGCGATGGCATCCGCGGCGCCATCCACCTGGCGGCGGGCGGCGGCTGTAGCTGGCACGAATTCGAGACCGCCATCTTCGCGATCGCGGGCATCCAACCGGGCCTCCGTCCGGTAACCACCGCCGAGTTCGCGGCGCCGCTCGATCGCCCGATGTACAGCGTCCTCGGCACCACCCGCGTCCCCGCGCTCGGCCACTGGCACTCCGGCCTGGAGCGGTACATGCGCGAAAAGTATCCAGGCGGCGTCCCCGCGCACTGAGAGTCATGTGAAGGCGGCGTCAGCGTGTTTCCCGGTGTGTTCAGCGATCGCTGGGATGAGGTAGTCCCAGGTCCATGGCGGAAGTTCGTGGCCCATGCCGGGGAGGATCAGTAGTCGCGCCCCCGGGATCAGCCGGCCAACCTCCGCCCCGTCTGCCAACGGGACCAGCGGATCTTCGTCTCCGTGGATGACGAGCGTCGGCGCCAGCACACCTGTCAGCCCCGCGCGGCGCGGACCCGAGCGAAGCGTCGCGGCGCGATGATGAGCGTTCGCCGCGGGGTTGGGGGCGCGCTGGTGCTGCTCACGGACGAATTGTTGCCACCAGCCCTCATCGAACGGTCGCGTGGCGCCCGCGCACAGCCGCCAACTCTCCACCGATTCCTGGACCGCGTCCTCGTCATCGGTTAAGCGCTCGCGTTCGAAGCGGTCGAGCAAGGCGCTGGCGGTGGTGTCAAGGTCATCCTTTGCCCGCCCCGCCGGCGACATGATCGAGACGAGCGTGGCCACCCGTCCCGGCCAGTGAATCGCCATGATCTGGCCGATCGCGCCACCCAGAGAGGCGCCTACGACGTGCGCCCTTTCGATGCCGAGCGCATCGAGAAGGCCAATCGCGTCGGCCGCCATGTCGTCCAGCTCGTACGGCTGCCGATCGCTAAACCAGCTCGAAAAGCCGGTATCGCGGTTGTCGTAACGGACCACGAAGTAACCGCACCCGGCCAACCGCTGGCAGAACTCCGTCGGCCAACCGGTTGCCTGGGCCCCCTGGCCCATTACGAGCAGCATCGGCGGGGAAGTCCTTTCGCCAAATGCCTCCCACCAGATGGTTAGGCCGTTCGTGGTGACAGTGGCCATCCGCCGATTCTCGCACGTTGGCTGGCGCCGGGCCGATGGAAGGTACTGCGCCACTTCGGTAGGATTCCCGTTGCCCGGCTTCGGGCGAAAACGCCCGCCCAGGCGCGATCCTCGATGTGGCAGTCGATCTGCGGCTCTCCTCGCCAACCTTCGGGCAGTGGGTCAGCGCCGAGCTGAGCGCCGAGAACATGCGCCAGATCATGGTGCCGGACGGCTGCGGACACGGGTTCGTCACGCTTTCGGCGTCCGCGGAGGTGCAGTACAAGTGCACCGGCCTCTACACACCGTCATCGGAGGGCACCGTGGCCTGGGACGACCCGGAGATCGGCATCGAATGGCCGTTCGCCGACCCCATCCTCTCGGCCCGCGACCAGGCCGGGATGTCGTTGGCTGAGTACCGCCGGACGCCCGCGTTCCTTCTGACCCGTAGCCCTGCGGTAGCGCCGAGACCGCGATCTTCGGCCGGCTGCGGCCAGGCTGCACGAGCAACGCGGCAACCTTGACATTCACGGGCACGGCGAATGCCATCCACCCAGTCTTTGACTGGCCAGGTTGGAGCGTGCCCTGCTCAAGCCTCGGCTCGTTGTTGCCCAGCGCCCACGTGTACTCCTTCGCATCAGCGTCAATCAGCCTGAATTCCGTGAACCCGTAGGCGAGCGGCTTGTCGCCGGCCTGCACCGTGACGTTCAGAGCGACCGTCCTGATTCCACCAGCTGGTTTGAAAAACCCCGCGGGCTCCGGGTCGGCGACCCCGTTAAGGCGGTAGAGCGCGCCACCGAGCGTGATCCCGCCCGCCGAAAGCGGCGGGACAACCGTCGGCGTAGGCGTCGATTTCAGCGCCGGCGCCGTCCGCACGAGCGCCGTGACTGTCGCCAGGGCATTGTTCGTGCCAGAGTCGATGAACGTTACACTGCTGCCCGAAATGCTTGGGCTCACACGAAAACGCGGAAGACCAATCGACGGCCATGAACGCGAAAACGCCGGTCCCGACCGAAAAGAGCGTGCAAGCCCAGAAGATCGCCGCTGCTCTCCTCGAGGTCATGGTCTTAGCGGTTGCCGGCTGACTTGCGTGGTCGCGAGCCGCCCGGCGCGCTGTTCGCCCGTCCCAGCGTGTAATGCGGCGAGAGGATCTCGATCTTGTTGCCGGAAAGCGGGTCCAGCACGCGCGCCGCGATTCGCGGATAGGCGCTGCGCATGCTCTCGGGCATCACATCGGTGGTCACTACCGTCGGCAGCTGCATCAGCGTCCGGTAGTTGACGATCTGGTAGAGCTTCTCCTCCGCCCAGGGCGAAGACTTCTGCGCGCCCAGGTCGTCCAGGATCAACAGGTCTGCGCTGCGTACTTCATCGAAGGTCTCGTCGTAAGTCGATTCGTTTCCGGGCGCGAACGACGTTCGCAGGTGATCCAGCAGGTCCGGCACGACCGCGAAGAAGACCTTGCCGCCGCTGCCCAGCACCTTGTTCGCAATGGCCGCCGCGAGGTGGGTTTTGCCGCAACCGTTCGCGCCGAGGATGACCAGCCATCCGCCGGGGCCATCCGCGAAGTCCTTTGCGGCGATGACCGCGCCGCGCAGCGATGCCAGCTCCTCAGGGGTAGCCTTGGGCGGGTCGATGAAATCGCGGAACTGCATCTCCTCGAGCCGTTCGCGAGACATTCCGCCCACCTGGCGGTAGCCGCCCTTCACCGCGCCCTCCAGCACCAGCACCCGCGAGAGAGCCGAATCGCAGAGGCGCGTGGAGAGCCGGTCGTCCAACTGATTGGGCCGTTGGGAGGTGGTGTAGACCGTCGGCAACTCTGCGTTGTAGCGGTGGTTGACGATCTGGAAGAGCTTTTCGCGCGCCCATGGCGTACCGGAGGAGGCGTCGATATCGTCCAAGATCAACAGCGGCGCGTTCCGCACCTGGTCGAAGATCTGCTCGTAACCGAGCTCGTCGATGGTCGCGTCGTAACTCGCGCGGAGGTGGTCCAGCAGGTCGGGGACGACCATGAAGAGCGCCGCCTGTCCGCGCGCGATGCGCTCATTCGCGATCGCCGCAGCGAGATGCGTCTTTCCGCTGCCGCTGCCCCCACTGAAGACCAACCAGCCTTTCGGGTCGTCCGCGAACGTCTTTGCGGCGTTGTGAGCGGTGAGGAAATAGTCGTTTTCGCCGCTGCGCCCGGCGGGGATGAGGTTCGTGAAGGCGAAGCGTGTCAGCGATCCCAGGTTGCTGATGCGCTCGAGGCGCGCGCGCCGGACATCGATCTCCTCATCGAGCACACAGGCGCACGGTTCCGCCTTGCCGAAGCGCGGGTGGTCCACCGGGCGGTCGCGGCGCACAAAGCCAGCGCCGCCGCAGAGTGGGCAGGCGGGTTCTTCAGCGATATCGGGCGATCGGCCCGGAGCTCTCTCCAAAGAAGCGGAGTTGAGGCTCTTCGCGAGTATCTCGTCCAACCGTTTCATTCGCGCGGCCCTCCTCGGCCCAACGTTTCAGGATGCGCTCAATGTAGCGCCAGTTTCGTATGTTTAGTTCCGCTGCTTCCCGGAACGCCTGTTCGATCCAATCAAGCGGGTAGCTCTCTTCGGCTTCGATGAGGCGGTCCCCAACGAGCGGTGTGATCGTCCCAATCTGCTCTTCGTACAAACGGAAGATGCCGGGGCGCGCCTCCTGCTCGATGGCGGCGATTGCGCTTTCCGGGCGGAGCTTCAGTTCGCCGGCGCGGGCACGCGCCAACGCCCTGCGCGAGCCAGGGTT
>JBDSJC010000244.1:0-3002 GCA_039917655.1 Tepidiformaceae bacterium | reverse complement strand
CAGCACCGGCAACCTGGCGAACAGCGTCAGCGCTCACGCCGCCGCCGCCGGCATGGAGGCCGTCGTCTTCATCCCCCATGACCTGGAGCAGGGCAAGGTCGTCGGCTCCAGCATCTACGGCCCCACGCTCGTGAAGGTGCGCGGCAATTATGACGCCGTGAATCGCCTCTGCGCCGAACTCGCCGGTTCGTACAACTGGGCCTTCGTCAACGTCAACGTGCGGCCCTACTACTCGGAAGGGTCGAAGACGCTCGCTTTCGAAGTGGCCGAACAGCTCGGATGGCGCGCGCCGGACCACTGCGTTGTGCCGATCGCCAGCGGCTCGCTCTTTGTGAAGATCCGCAAGGGCTTCCAGGAGTTCGCCAAGGCCGGTCTGATCGAAGAGAAGGCGACGCGCATGAGCGGCGCCCAGGCCACCGGTTGCTCACCCGTCGCCGTCGCCTGGCAAGAAGGCTCGATGAACTTCCGGCCGCAGCGCCCGGACACGATCGCCAAGTCGCTCGCCATCGGCAACCCCGCGGACGGCTACTACAGCCTCCTCCAGTTGAAGGAGACGAACGGCGCCTGCGGCATGGTCGATGACGACGAAATCGTCGCGGGCATGAAGCTGCTGGCCGAAACCGAAGGGATATTCGGCGAGACAGCCGGCGGCGTGACCGTCGCCTCGCTCAAGCAGCTTGCCGCTCAGGGTAGAATTGGCGCGGACGAACTGACGGTCGCGTTCATCACTGGGGCCGGGTTCAAGACGCTGGAGGCGGTCTCCGGTGCGCTCAACCCGCCGTTGGAGATCGATGCGAACGTCGAAAGTTTCGAAAGCGCGTACCGGGGCCTCGTCCCCGCGCAAGGAGTAGCGTAATGGCCGTCAGGCGCGTGAAGTTCACCTTCCCGGAAGATCAGATCCGGGAGCCGCTGATCTACAACCTCGGCCACGAATTCAAGGTCATCACCAACGTCCGCATGGCCGATGTCGATGAGAAGACCGGCTGGGTGCTGCTCGAACTCGAAGGCGAAGCCTCCGAGATCGACCGTAGCCTGGCCTGGGCGCAGTCAAAGGGCGTCCGCATCGACCCCGTATCCGGAGACATCGTCGAGGGGTGAACGAGTAAACGTGCTGAGTGCTAAGTCCCATCGCCGCCCCACTCAGTACGAGTCACTCAGCACTCAGCACTCAGCACTTCTAAACTGGAGACCCGTTCCATGCCCATCACCGTACGCATCCCGCAGCCGCTGCGAAGCCTCACCGGCAACCTGTCTACCGTCACCGGCGACGGCGCCACCCTCGAAGCCTGCCTCGCCCACATGGAGGCGGCCTACCCCGGCATCAAAGAGCGCGTGATGGACGAAAGCGGCCAGTTGCGCCGCTTCGTGAACATCTACGTCAACGGCGACGACGTGCGCTTCATCGATGGCCTCGGCACGCCGCTCAAAGACGGCGACGAAGTGAGCATCGTCCCAGCGGTCGCCGGCGGCTGCTGAGCGTCAATCCGGGCGGTAGAGCAGGTCCCGCACGGCAACCGCGAAGCCGGGCGCCACGGACAGCGTCAGTGTGTCATCGAGTGCGAGTGTGGAAAGTTCGCCGCCCTCGTACCGGTCTACCAACTCGCGCTCGGGGTCGAACACGAGGATGCAGCGAACTCCGAACGATTGGTAGAGATCCACTTTCGCGCGCATCGAAACGCGGGTCTGGCCGGGAGAAAGGATCTCCGCCACCATCTCCGGAGGACGCCGCATCCAATCGAATCGCGCCGGCGGCTGACTCCTGTAAAAGGCAAGATCCGGCAGCGGCGCGCTGTCCCTACGGTCTCCGCGTCCGGAGATGATCGCTCGTGGTTCGACTGCCGAGCGACCGAACGGCCGGAGATGGTGATACAACTCCCCGGCGATCTCCCCATGACCCCAGCGTGGCGACATCTTTTCGTAGACCTCCCCATCGATCAGTTCGAGCCGCTGCTCATCAATACCGGGAAGGGCGAGGAATTCTTCCAGCGTCATCCGCGTTCGCGTGACCATGCAGCAAGCATAGCAAAAAGCCCCCGGCACAGCCGGGGGCTTTCCAATCGACGAACACGTCTGGTTAGAAGATGTTCTTCTGCTCGGTGGGTTGCGGCGGCTGAACCGTGACCACGGGTGGCGCGGCCTGGGCCGTGGGCGGGGCTTCGACCTGGACGGTCACGACATTCTTCTTCGGGTCGTCTTCATCCTTGACGGCCTTGCGAAACTCCTTGATGGAGCTGCCCAGCTCTTTGCCAAGCCCGCTGATCTTCCCCACTCCGAAGAGGAGGATGACGATGAGGGCGATAATCCCAAGTTCGAGTGGACCAAGCGAGCCGAACATAAGCTACTCTCTTTCGCCACCCTAGACGGCGGCGTCGCGATCAGGATACAGGATAGCGCCCGGCTGCGAACGCACCATTTACCGGCCCGAAACCGTCCCAGGCGCCAGCGGCCTGTCCGCCTGGAAGTCGACCGGGTTAGCGTCCCTTCCAATCTGGCGAACGCTTATCCGCAAACGCCCGCGGGCCTTCGACCGCGTCTTCGCTGGCGCGGCGGCGCATCTCCCATTCGTAGCGGCCGAGCGCGGCCTGGGGGAGCGAGCTATCCAGCCCAACCATTGCTGCTTCTTTCGTTGCTCGCACAGAGAGCGGGGCGCAGCGGAGGATATCGTTCACCCAGCCATCGACGCACTCGTCGAGCTTTGCGAGCGGCACCACCTCGCTCACGAGTCCCAGTTCGTACGCCCGCGCCGCGGGGATGTGTCGGCCGGTCAGCATGTAGCCCATTGCGGCCTTGAGCGGTGCCTGGCGCGGAAGCCGGTGCACGCCCAGTGCCCCCGCGATGAGCCCCCGGCGTGGCTCGGGCAGGCCCACTTCCGCATGGTCCGCCGCCACAATGATGTCGCAGGCGAGGGCCATTTCGAAGCCGCCACCAAGAGCGAAGCCGTTGACCCGCGCGATGATTGGCTTGAACAGGTCGAAGCGGCTGGTTAGCCCGCCAAAGCCGCC
>JBDSJC010000243.1:0-29192 GCA_039917655.1 Tepidiformaceae bacterium | reverse complement strand
GGTAATCCCTGTATTCAGGTCGAGGCCGCCGTTGGAGCTGCCGTTGAGCGTGAGATGTCCACCGCCCGAGCGAATCAAGCCTCCGCCAAGGACGTCTCCATTGATCGTCAGCGCCGTCCCGCTCTGGATATCCACGCCTCCAAACGGCGCAGGAAGCTGGAGGTCTCCCGAGAGGACAGCAGCACCGCTTATCTGGTGAAGCAGCGCGTGCACTGAACCATCAAGGCTGATGGATTCTGGGATGGTGAAGCTGCCGTCGATCTCCAGCCCGCCATCGACCCGCGCTGTATCGCCAGACGAGGTGTCGCCCGCCGTTGAGCCGAGCGCCGACCCGTTCTTCACCCTCACGAAGCCCTGGTTCACGCGCACCGCGCCAGCGAAGGTATTCGCGCCGGCGAGTACGAGGCGGCCGTTGGCGTTGTTGACGACCCCACCAGGCCCGGCGAGCACGAGGTTGACCGTCACAATCCCCGTCGCGTGAGACGTGGTCAGACCGGTCGTGAGGTTTACGGCGTTGCCGGCCAGGACGTAGCCAGCGCCCGAGACGACGACCTCCTGGAAGTTGGTGGCCGCCGGGAAGTCGTTCAGTGTATCGAGGCGGGTAGGGCCGGAGGGGAAGAGGAGGATCTCTCCCGTTAGCGGGGCCGTGCCGCCCCAGTTTGCCGGGTTCGTCCAGTTGCCGTTGGCGCCGGAGCCGGTCCAGGTGCGAGAGGCGGCAAGGGCAGCAGGCGCGGACGCGTGCAACGCGAGCACTCCCAGGACGAGCGCCGCGACGAGAAGTTTGCGCGGTGAGTGCCGGAATCCCGTGCCCATGGGGTT
This sequence comes from Tepidiformaceae bacterium, assembly GCA_039917655.1. Classification (GTDB taxonomy): domain Bacteria; phylum Chloroflexota; class Dehalococcoidia; order Tepidiformales; family Tepidiformaceae; genus PNKC01. The sequence goes on along the minus strand of JBDSJC010000243.1, from coordinate 28,373 downwards.
TTCACCTTCGTCCGTCAGGTACCTCGAGCGGCCTGCATCCTAGCATTTCGCAGTCCCGCCGTGCGGCGCCAGCCCCGCTCGGTCCGTGATCGGGGTACCGTTAGGCCGGTGTGGGCATATTGACCGCCCGGGTACGCTTTCACCGCGGGGACTGCCCTTGAGTGTGCCCCCAGGAGTGACTAGACATGGCCCTTGGCGGTTACGCAGGTCGCGTTGCCCACGTCGATCTTTCATCCGGTTCCATTGACTACAAGCCCATCCCCGAGGATTGGGCTCGCAAGTACATCGGTGCCCGCGGGCTCGGCGTCCGCTACGTGTTCGAAGCGGGGCCGGAGGTCGATCCACTCGGCCCCGACAATCTCCTCTGCTTCATGAACGGCCCGTTGACCGGTTCGGAAGCGACGATGAGCGGGCGCCTGGCGGTAGTCACCAAGAGCCCACTGACGGGCACGGTTACCGATAGCCACCAGGGCGGATGGACGGCCGCGCGCCTGCGCTGGGCGGGCTTCGATGGGCTCATCTTCTCCGGCATATCGCCGAAACCGGTCTATGCCTACATCGAAAACAACAAGCTCGAACTGCGCGATGCCTCCGACCTCTGGGGGAAGGGCATCCACGAAACGATCCGCGTCCTCAAGGACCGCTACGGCGAAAAAGACCTGAGCATCAACGCGATCGGCCCGGCAGGCGAAAACAAGGTGGCCTTTGCCGCCTGGCTGAACGAGAACGACCGCGCCTGTGGCCGCGGCGGCACCGGCTGCGTTGGCGGCGCGAAAATGCTCAAGGCGATTGTCGTGAAGGCGGACAAGACGAATCAGCCGAAGGCGGCCGATCGGGACGCCTGGCGGACAGCGCATCGCAACGCGCTCGGCAAGATTATGGACGAATCAACGATCACCTCGCCCAAGAAGGGTGGTCTCTCGCTCTACGGCACGAACATGTTGATGAACGTCACGAACACGATCGGCGGCCTCGGCGCGCGTAACAGCCAGGAGACCAACTTCGGAGACGGCGCCGAAAAGCTGAGCGGCGAGTACGTGAAGGAGCACTACCTGATTCACGACCCGACCTGTCACGCCTGCCCCGTGGCCTGCAAGAAAGAGGTCGAAATCACCAGCGGCCCGTACAAGGTGAAGATGGAGTCGGTCGAGTACGAGCCAGCATGGTCGCTCGGCGCAAACTGCGGCAACGACGATGTCGAATCCGTCGCCTACATGATCGATATCGCCAACGACCTGGGGTACGACGCGATCGAAATCGGCCAGGCGATCTCCGCGCTGATGGAAGCGACGCAGCGAGAGTACATCCCGGCGAGCCAGGGCATGCAATGGGCGGACAAGCCGGCCATGGTGGAGTTCTGCCGGGACATCGCCTACCGGCGCGGGCGTGCGGCAGCATTTGCCGATGGCATCGACCCGTTCACGAAGAGCATCGGTCATCCCGAGCTCGCGATGACGGTGAAGGGCCAGGCCACCCCCGCCTACGACCCGCGCGGCCTGAAAGGCATGGGCCTCGGCTACGCCACCTCAAACCGTGGCGCTTGCCACCTGCGCGGCTACAGCCCGGCCAGCGAGCTTGGCGTCATTGGCCTCAAGACGGACCCGCTGGACTGGGAAGGCAAGGGCTCGCTGCTGAAGCTGCTCCAGGACCTGCACGCCTTCAGCGATAGCCTCGACCTCTGCAAGTTCAGCGCCTTCGCCGAAGGACCAGAGGAGTACGCCGAGCAGTACCGGGTGATGACTGGCCTCGAAAGCTTCGGCGTGGAGGATGTGCTGACCACCGGCGAACGGATCTACAACCTCGAACGCCACTACAACAACCTGGCTGGCTTTGGCGCGGGTTCAGACACCCTCCCGCTGCGCTTCACCACCGAGCCGTCAACATCCAAGGGCTCCGAGGGCCAGGTCTGCGAACTCGATAAGATGCTCGTTGACTACTACAACCTGCGCGGCTGGGACAACGGTGTGGTCTCGGACGCGAAGCTGAAGGAGCTGCAAGTCGTGTAGGGGCGTGTGAACCACCAAGACACCGGGAGGTGTTGAGGCGGCAGCGCACACCGAAGAGGCCGGGGTCGCAAGGCTCCGGCCTCTTGCCAATCTCGTGTCAATTCGCGATGGCGTACGATCCGCCACCAGGCGGGACGATGCTCAGCCCTGGATCCCGGGAAGGAAGACCGCCGGGTCGTCGATAACCAGCAACGACGCTGCCTTGAAAATCTCCGCGTAGGCAACGCCCGCGAGCCGACCGAAGAACTGGTCCTCTGCCTCATAGAGTGCGAGCAGCCCATCGTTGGCCGCGAAGACCGAGCCGTAGGCGGCGAGGGCGGCGCGCTTCCGGTCGTACACCTCACTCACATCCACGGCGAAGGCGGCGTCGGCCCAGCCGGGCTCCATCTTGCAGTGGGGGAAGAACAGGCGGTCTATCTTCCAGGGCGCCTGCCCTGCCAGCCTTTCACCGCCTGGCACTTGGTCCCACTTCTCCAGCCGCGCGAGGAATACGGCCGCTCTGACGATACCGGCCGCCGCCGCGTGGTCGGGATGCACGCACGCTTCCCCAGTCCCGTAGACCCACCGCGGGCGGTGTTCCCGGACCAGCCAGGCGACCTCGATGCGCGCGGATTGGGAATCGACGATAAGCCGATCCTGCATCCCCAGGCACATTCGCTCGACGCCCAGGATGCGCGCCGCTTCGGCCGCCTGCTTCGCCCGTTCGCCAGGGCGCCCGAAATCGGCCGGTTCGCCATCCGACAGGTCCACCAACAGGATGCGTTGCCCCCTGGCGCTCAACTTTGCGAGGACCCCGCCCATCTGGGCTTCAGCATCATCCGGGTGGGCAGCGATGACCAGGGCATCGTAGCGCATGGAGTTGTCCTCCCTTCGGGAAGTGGCACAGCGGAATTCGCCGCCGCTGGCGGCTGAACCGGCGCCATCCGCGGCATAGTCGCGCCTTGGCTGCTTATGATCCCCTGAGCCGCCGGGCGCCCGTCGTCCGATTCCCGGGGCGAGGAAGGCTGCTCCCGCTATGTCGGAGGCTACCCGCCGCCGCGCATGGACTTACGGATGACGAACGCGGTGGCGCGCTCCACATCAGCGCCATCGATCTCGACGAAGAGAACCGGGACAACGGTGTTGGGGGCGAAACGCACCGGCTCGCCGTCCTCGAACCGGACCACCCAGCCGTCGCCCCGGACTGAGCCGTCCGGCAGGTCTTTCCCGTCGAAGTCGCTGAGCAGGTAGCCGCGGATCAGTTCCTCCGGCACGTTTCGCAGTTCCAGGCGCTTCATCCGCCGGCGGCGGGCGGGAAGATGTCCAGCTGGGCGTCCTGGGGGACGAGCGTGGCCAGGCCCTGGAGATGGCGCATCTCGCGCCCATCCACGAACACCTTGATGTAGTCGCTCAGGCTGCCGTCGGGTTCCCACAACAGCGGCGAGAGCGCCGGGAACCGCGCCTCGGCGGCTTGAAGGACGTCCAGCGTCGTGGTGCCTTCAGGAAAATCGAACGGCACCCGCTTGCCGCCCACGATCTGACGGAGGGTGGCGTAGAAACAGACTTCCATCGTCACCAAGCATAGCCGAGGCAGACCAACGTATCGAGGCTGGTTCACCTCAGCAGCGAAATCACTTCTGCCAGCGGCTCCGCGCCAGCCCAGAAGGTGGAGAAGTAGGTGAACCCCCAGCGTTCGCGCCCGCGCCGCAGTTGAGCGGCGATCTCCTCAGGAGTGCCGAAGAGGAGGAAAGGCGAATCCAAGACCTCCTCGGCTGCGAGGCCGGGCATTCGCCGCGCCAGTTCCCGTGCAGTCGCCTCTCTGTCCGAGGAGGGCCGTACCATCTGCACAAGCACGTTCAGTTCTAGGTCAACGAAACGGTGCCCGGCTGCTTCTCGGACAAGGGCTACACGGCCATTAACACTCGCGGCGGAGAAGCCAGTGGTGGCATGAGCTTGGCCGTCGGCGAGCGTCCGTCCGAGACCCGTGAAGCCGACGATGTCTGCACCTGTGGCTGCTAGGCGTAGGAGCTGCCGCCCGTTCCCGCCGACCATGATCGGAACGGCGACGCTGGGCACGGGGAACACGCGATGGTTGACCAGGGAGTAGTGTTCTCCGGTCAACGTCACTGCCTCCCGAGAAAGCAGTCGACCGATCAGCGCGACGGCCTCCCCCAACCGGGCAACCCGTACTGCCGGCGGGTCGAAAGGCAAACCGATCTCTGCGTACTCCCGCGCGGCGTGGCCGGCACCGAGGCCGAGTTCGAATCGGCCGCCGGAAAACTCCTGAAGGAGCGCGGCCTGTCGCGCCACGAGCGCCGGGTGGCGCAGGTCGTTGTTCAGCACCAATGTGCTGAGATGGATGCGGTCTGTCACGGCGGCGGCTGCCATGAGTGCCTCGAAGGGCGAATACAACCCCCCGATGTGGTCTGCGACCGACAGCACGTCGAAGCCCATGCGTTCGGCACTTCGTGCGATGTCCTGCCATTCGCCAATTGATGAAGCGGTGGAAACGGAGACTCCAAAGCGGAAAGCGCGCATCGAGGGAATGTACGCCCGTCCGCCCGAGCCACGCTACAATCCGCGCTCACCCTACCCCGGAGGAACCCCCGAATGGCTGCTCCCCTCGATGGCATTCGCGTGCTCGAAGTCGCAAACTGGCTCGCGGCGCCAGCCGCAACCGCCTTGATGGCGGACATGGGCGCCGACGTGATCAAGGTCGAACCGCCCGGCGGCGATATTTTTCGCCAGTTCCAGCTTCGTTCACTTGGGTACGAATACGACTTCCCGACGAACTACGGGTTCCAGACCGACAACCGCGGCAAGCGTTCGATCACCGTCGCCCTGGACCGGCCGGGTGGCCCGGAGTTGGTCCGCGAAATGGCCAAAACCGCGGACATCTTTGTCACGAACCTCGTCCAGGATCGCCGCGTGCGCTACGGCCTGACCTACGAAGACGTAGCGGCAATCAATCCGAAGGGGATCTATGTCTCGTTCAGCGGCTATGGCACTCGTGGGCCGGACGCCGGGCGCTCTGGCTTCGATTTCGCCGCCTTCTGGGCGGCCTCGGGGATCATGGGGTTGCTCGGTGAACCGGACGCCCCTCCGCCGCTCTGCCGCGGAGGCCAAGGAGACCACACGACCGCGCTGAACATTCTCGCGGCCACGCTTGGCGCGCTACGCCTGCGGGACAAGACGGGCGAAGGTCAACACGTGGAGACAACCCTCCAGGCGTCCGGGATGTGGACGATCGCCGGAGACTTTTCAGCGGCGCTCGCTGCCCGTTCGAACGCTCCGCGGATCACCCGAAAGTCACCGACGAGCCCGCTCTGGAACACCTACCTCTGCTCGGACGGCCTCTGGATTCTGATGGTCATGCCGGTGCCCTTTCCCGGCTACTGGCCGCGCTTCTGCCAGATGGCCGGGCACCCCGAATGGGCGAACGACTCTCGTTGGGACACGCTGGCCAAGCTTCGCGAACAGACGGCGGAGGTCACAGCAATGATCGAGCCGATATTCGCTCAGCACCCTGCGGGGTACTGGGCCGCCAAGCTGGACGAAGCCAGCCTGATCTGGGCCCCGGTGGCGACCATGATGGAAGTGATCGATAACCCGCAAGTGCGCGAAATGGGCTGGATCGCCGAGCTCGAACACCCGGAGCATGGCACGTTCCAGGTGCTCGATACGCCATTCCACATCTACGGCAGCGAGACCGGCGCCCGCGGGCCGGCGCCCGAACCCGGCCAGCATACGTTCGACCTGCTGGCGGAATTCGGGATCGAAGGCGAGGCGTTGAACGAGCTGGCGACGAACGGTGTACTCGGCTAAAGCGGCCCGCCGCCCTCAACCGCCACGCCGTGGTCCCGTGCCTGACCGGCGGGCTAGTAAGAGGTCGGCCGACGCCGGTGAAGCTGACCAGTGTTTAGCCGCGGGGTACCTCGACCGGAACGAGACCTGCCCCCAACGCGAAGCGCACTGCTTCCACGCGGCTTCGTACGCCGAGCTTCCCATAGATGTTCGCCAGGTGGGTCTCGACTGTCCGAGTGCTGAGGACGAGGCGGTCGGCAATTTCACGGTTGCTCGCCCCTACGGAAAGGAGGCGAAGCACTTCGAGCTCACGCCGGCTCAGGCCGGTCGCCGGTCCCTGTGCCTCCGAAACGGGAGGGTGGGGCGGCCTGGTCAGTCCCAGGGCCTCGCGCGCGGGTTCGAACAGGCCCATGCCGGCCGGCGCTTCCGGGTTGAACTCCACGCCCAACCGCTCGCTGACCGCTTCGCGCGCCCGGTCTAACACGGGCTGGTCAGGCGGTTGGATGACCAAACCACCCATACCGCTATCAATGACCCTCAGCCAGACCGCCGCGCGGACGGCATCGCCGCTGAGCGCTTCCAGGGCCTGCCGGCGTACACCTCCCGGCCCGAGCCGGTAAGGATGGTCAAGGTGGGCGACGCGCGCCCCACGACCTGCTGGACCAACGCCTCAGCCTCAATCGCCAACGCCGTTGCGGCGTCGCGCCCCTGTTGCGTCCGCCTGGTTGCCTCGCCAAGTGCCTCAAGGGCGAACAGGACGTCTTCGTAGTTTGAAACCCTGAGCAGATAAACAGGGTAGACGAAGCGAGCAAAATCCCGCATCTGGGCACCGCCGAACGCCGAATCGCCGATGACGAGGTCCGGCTTGAGGGCAGCGATCGCGTTGAAATCGGGCGACAGCGACGAGCCAACCGTAGGCACTCCCGCGACAGCAGTAGCGGCAACGTCAGACGTGCGGCCGACCACCTCCAGGCCGAGCGCTAGGGCGAAATCCGCGGCGGAGGGGGGTGATCGCCACCACGCGGCTAACGGTATTGGGCACACGAACCTCGCGACCGGCCATATCGGTCACCGTGAGCGGCCCGTGCGTGACCGGCGCGTCGATCGTGGGGGTCGGCGAGGGCCGCAATCCGCTGCCCTGCTTCTCGCTCCCGCAGGAGGAGGCTAGTAGGCAGAGCGCGAGCAGCGCGGCGGCGGCTCGTCTCACGCGCTCCCGGCCAATCGCGACTCGATCCCCATGCCGAGCAAGAGGCGTCCAGCGGGCGACTCCCTCCCGAGGGAATCGCCGAGGAGCGCTTGAAGGTCGCCGGGGGTATCGAGGTCCAACGCCAGTTCCGCGGACCGGTGGCTGTAGATTGAAAGTCCGGCTGCACGCGCAGCCTCAGCGTGCAGCGCGAAGCTCTGGCGGCCGTAGCAGAGCGCGAAAGGACGCGGCAACGGCAGAATCATCGCGTTTGTGCCGCCATCGGCGCTCTCCACCATGGTGACACTGGCTGGATGCTCTCCAGCAGCATCCAGCATGAGGAGGACGTTCTCCGCGGTAACCAGGGGGAGGTCGGCATGGAGGATCAGGACCGAGTGGCAGCCGGCGAACGCCCCTCCATCCAGGGCGGCCTCTAACTGCGCGCTCAACCCTCGCACCCCAAGTAACTCTTCGATGACAGCGCTGCTGTCGGCAACCAGGTCCGCAGCCTGGACGGCGTCCGGCGTTAGGACCACCCATGGCACGCCCGCGCCTGACAGCGCAGCGGCGACGGTGCGAAAGGTGACTCGCGCCAGTTCGGCACGTTCCCCAGCCGAAAGCAGCCCGGCGAGCCGTTCCTTCGCCTCGGTTGGGGCCTTCAAAGGGACCAGCGCCGCGAGCGGCAATTAGATCGCCCCGAGCGCCGCGAGGACATCGCGCGCCAGCTCCGCCTTGCGTTCGGTGCTTATCATCATCGTGTCGGTCACGAAGCAGCGCATCCCGAGCGCCTCGATAGCGGGAGCGAGGGCGCTGTCCAAATCGTCGATCACCATCAGGTCGATGAGCCCGGCGTAGATGCGCGCGACGCCAAGCGCAGAGACTTCGTGGCCAAGGGTGGTCATCATCTTCGCCGCCGGGCCCTTGACCACCTGCCCGGCGATAATCGGGCTAATCGCTGCTCGTTTTGCTTTCGAGCCTGCCAGCGCGTCACGAACGCCGGGGACCGCGAGGATCGGCCCGATGCTGACGAGCGGGTTGCTGGGGGCGAGGATGACCGTCTCGGCGTCCCGAATCGCCTCGATTACGCCTGGCGCGGGTTTGGCCGTGTCAGCACCGGCGAAGCGGATTCCGTGGACATCGACCTCTGTGCGGAGCCGCACCATGTAGTCCTGGAACGGCAACTCTCCCGCGGGGCCGGTGATTCGCGTCTCGATGCGTTCGTTGGTCATTGGCAGGATGGTACAGCCGAGTCCCCAGGATGCCCCCAGCCCGGCGACGATCTCGTGCATCGGTAGGCCTTCATGGATGAGGCGTGTGCGGTGGATGGCCATCGCCAGGTCTTTGTCGCCGAGGTTGAACCAGCGTTCGTAGCCGAAGCGTTCCAGCTGGTCGATGACGGCGAAGCTGTCGCCAGTCAGCCCCCAGCCGGTCTCCGGGTTCACCGCCCCGGCGAGCGCGTAGATCACGATGTCCGTATCTGGCGAAACGTAAAGTCCGAACATCTCGACGTCGTCGCCAGTGTTCGAAATGACCGTCACGTCTGGCTGCGGCACGACCTGGACAAGCCCCTGGAGGAAACGGGAGGCGCCAACGCCACCGGCAAACACCGTATGCATGGCTGCAATTCTAGGGTGGGAGCGGGCACTCCCGCGAACGCCTGCGCGGCCGGTGGACGCTAGTCAGTCTGTGCCGCTCGCACGCCAGGGAGTTCGGGAGTGGGGCGCGTTGGGCTGCTTTCGCGCGCGAACTTGCGTTTGGCGATGGTCGCGGGTTCCGGTTCCTCGGCGGCCACGGCGCGCGCCTCCCCCACCCCACGGAAGCCAACGCCAGTCTCCAGCGCGACGAACATCGCCAGGATCAGCCAGAGATACGGTTCGTCCAGCAGGCGGCCCTCGCTCTGGCTGACGAGGAGGATGCCGATCATCGAGGCCCCGAGCCAACCAATGATCAGACGGTTGTATTCGACCGCCGTCGCGAAGTAGGCGCGCATCACGGAGATGCCGACGCGCACGACCACGAGCAAGAAAGCAAGCATGCCGACAATACCCAGTTCGGCGAGCAGGGAGATGAGCGAGGTATGCGAGAGCGTGGTACGCGCCCAAGCCGGAATGAGGTCGAGGTAGCTGGTCACCAGCGCGTGCTGGTAGTTGCCCGAACCAACGCCGATGAACGGGCTGTCCTTAAACATCTGCCAGCCGGCTTTGATCAGGAATTCGCGCTGGCCGATGACCTGGACACCGCTGGCCAGGGACTTCACCCGCTCAGCGTCGGTCCCGCCCTGTAGCAAGAGAAGGACGAGCATCGCCGTAAGAGCGCCCGCCGAACCGAAGATCAGCTTGCTCTTGGTATAGCGGGAGATCGGCGAAACGAGCACCACCACGAACGTGCAGAGGACTAGCATCAGCCAGCCAGAGCGCGAGGCGGTGGCGACGATGCCAGCGGCGCAGAGGACAAGCATGGGAATCGCCAGGTAGACCGTCTGGCGGCGCGGACCTGTCGAGAGCAACAGCCCGACGGCGATCGACATGGAAACCGCGAAATAACGGGCGAGGTTATTAGGGTCGGCGAAGGTGGCGTTCGAGCGATAGCTGTAATCGTCCGACTGCACAAGGATGGTGCGCCAGTTGAAGACGCCGAAAAGACGCTGGGCGATCGCCAGGACGGCGAGCATCGCCGCGATCAGCAGGAACGCGCCCACGATCCGCTCGACGTCCTTTCGGTCTTCGATCAGCGAAGGTGCAGCGAAGACGAAAGCGACGTACATCGGCATGATCAGAATCGAGTTCTCAGGCTTCAGGGAGTCTGACCAGGCGACACCCAAAACGACGATCGCGAGGAGCGCAACGATGGGGATGAGCACGCCAGAGTCCGGGAAGAGGCGCGCGGGGTTGTGCCGTGCACGGAAGATGGCCACCACGATGGTTGCCAGCATCGCCGCCTTGCCGGGGTTGAGCAGGGCACGGATCGCGCCGCTGACTCCGCCTTCGGAGAGTGTGCCGAGGGCCTGGGTGCCGAAATACTCGACGGGAAGGCCCAAAACGACCGCAGGGATAAGAAGTTTGGGTTCGCGCAGGATAACGGCGGCGCAGAGGACGGCGACCTCGGCTGAGAGTAACAAGGCGAGAAAGATCATCGGTCGATCGTGCCTTCGTGATGGAGTTCACAATTGACCGGGTTCCGGCCTCCCCATACGCTACGGCCCAATGCCCCCTCGTACCAGTGGTCTCCAGCGCGACCTTAACCTCCTGAGGCGACGGTGGTGGGTCTTCGTCCCGTTCCTGATTATTGGCGTACTGATCGCGCTCTCTTTCGACAGCTTTGCCGGCAAGGCGAACGCGGTTGCGACGATGCAGCTCGAAACAGTGGTTCAACTGGCGACTGGGAGCGACCGAGGGCTGCGTATTTTCGAAGCGCAATCGATGGCCTCGGATCCGCGGTTCAAGCAGAAGGTCGTCGATGCGATCGGCGACCCAAAGTTTGACTACGCCCGCTTCTCGATTGCCCTGACGCCCATCTCCGTGGCAGACGGGGTCGCGCGCGGTGTCCTCACGGTATCGATCCTGGATGAAGACAAGGCGACGGCCGAGAGGTACCGGGCAGCGTTCGTTGCGGTGTTCACGCGCGAATATCAGGCGCCCGACGGACTCTACCGGCAGCGGTTCATCACGAAGGTCCAGGCAACGGCGGACACTTTTGAGAAACAGTTTGCCGACGCATACGCCGACCTGCGGCCCAAACTCGAAGCGCTGAACTTGCCGGTGGACGAGATGATTCGCCCTCGGAACACCACGGCCGTTAGCCTGTTAGACGAACTGAACAAGCAGGAAGCAGAACTCATCCGGAAGACTGCCGAACAGGACGCCGCGAACGACACTGCGGGCGCCGCCGTCACCCGGCGGGCGATTGCGTTTCTGCGGCAACAGCGGGATGGGATAGCCGACGGTGGCTTCTCAGTGGAGATCCAATCGGCGATCGACCACGTACGCACGCTCAATGAGCAAAAGCACACATCGTATGGATACCTGAACAACGCGGTGGTCGCGGTAACGAGCGCACAGAGTGATATCGATGTCTCGTACTCATTCTCGGGCGGCCTCTCGGGTTCGAACAAAGGCCGCATCGCGATCGTCTTTGCGGTTACGATTATTTTTGGCTTGATCGCGATCTACACGATCGAATGGCTCTCCCAGATCCGGTCGGACGACCAGGAACTCTAACGGCGCCCTATGCGCATCGCTGAGATCAACGACATCGCATCGGTCGCTTCGGACCTCGCCAAGGGCCTACGAGACCGCGGCCACGACGTGACCGTCATCCGCCCACGGCTTTTCGGCGGCCGGCTGCCGTGGATGGTGAAGCCGGTTGTGGGTCCGGTGCGCGGCGTCGAATGGGCGCAGATCATCCGCAAAGTGCGCGAAGGAAACTTCGACATGGTGCACATCCACTACGCCTACCTGGGGATGATGGGCGTCCTCGGCAAGTTCCCCTACATTCTCCATTGCCATGGGAGCGATGTGCGCGAAATCACGCCGTTCACCCGCCCGATGATCCAGCGGGCGCTGCGCGGCGCCGCGAAGGTCTACTACGCCACACCGGACCTCGCCGCCTACGTACTGGCGCGCCGCCCTGACGCCGAGTTCCTCCCAAACCCCGTCGATGCGGAGCTCTTCCGGCCAATCGAACCTGTCACCGGGCGCGATTCGGTGTTCATCTGCTGCTCACTCAGCGATATCAAGGGCGGACCGCGCATTCTCGATGCCTGCCGCCGACTGGCCGCGCTTCGGCCCGAGATCAAGGTCACAGCCTACTCCGGCGGCGATTACGCGGCGGAGTTCGCGGCCCTGCCGAACGTCACGCTCATCCCCCACCAGCCGCGCAACCACCTGCCGGAGATCATCTCACAGCATGGTGTGGTGATCGGCCAGGTGCTGCTCGGCGTGGTGGGCATGGCGGAACTGGAATCGATGGCCTGCGCTCGTCCGGTGGTATCGTGGTTTTCCCACCGCGGCGCGTACGAAGAGTTTCCGCCGTTTGTCCGCGCCGTCGATGGGTTCGACATCGCAACCTCCGTCATCCGGCTCGTCGATGATGCAGCTGAACGTACGCGGGTAGGCGAGGCCAGCCGGGCGTGGGTGACGAGGTATCACAACGTCGACACAGTCTCGGGGCGAGTGGAACGGGCCGCCGAAGAGATCATCGCAGCCAACCAGCGCCAACAGCGCACGGGGTGAAAATATGACCACGCAACCGGCCACCGGCCGCCTGGATGACTCCCCGCTGTTAGTGCCCCTAAGACCGCTCGTTTCCATCGTTATCCCCTGTCTGAACGAGGAACGGTACATCGTCCCGCTGCTGGACTCGCTCGCCGTCCAGGACTACGGCCCGGAGGGGATCGAGGTCATCGTTGCCGATGGCGGCAGCACAGACCGCACGCGGCAATTGGTGGCGGACTATCGCGCGCCTTTCGCGCGGCTGGAGTTGGTGGACAACCCGAAACGCATCACCGTAGGTGGGCTGAATGCCGGCATGGATTCGGCCAAGGGCGACTGCTGGATCATCATCGGCGCCCACAGCCGCGTGCGAGCGGATTTCGTGCGCGCCTCCGTGGAGGCCCTACAGCGGACCGGCGCGGCCTGCGTGGGCGGGCCGATCGAGACGATCGGCGAGGGCACCATCGGCAAGGCGATAGCGGCGGCAATGTCCTCTCCGTTCGGGGTGGGCAACGCCAAGTTCCGCTATGCCGACAAAGAGGCAGAGGTTGATACGGTGCCGTTCGGCTGTTATCACCGCAGGGTTTGGGAGGTTGTCGGGCGGTTCGATGAGACGGTGGACGGCGCGGACGAGGACAGCTACAACGCGAGGCTGATCGAGGCAGGCGGAAGGATTGTGCTCGTCCCAACGATCCGCAGCTCGTACTTCCCGCGCCGCACACTCCAGGCCCTGGCCAAACAGTACTGGGAGTACGGCGCGGCGAAGGGTACGCTGCTCAGCCGCGGGCGGCCTCTACAGGCCCGGCACTTTGCCCCGGCCGCCATGGTTGGCGGCGGGCCTGCGCTCTGGCTGGTGGGCTTCGTGATCAGGCGCGCGCGACAGCTGCTCGTGTTGCTCTCGCTGGTCTATGTCGCAGGTGGCCTGTTCACCGCACGAAGCGTTGCCAAAAAGACCGGAGCAAATCCACTCTTGACGTTCGCCGCCATGGCCACGATGCACGTCACCTACGGAGCGGGCTTCATCTTTGGGGCCTGGAAAGAGAAGCGCGGAGCGTAAGCTTTCAGCCGTCCGCGGACTGAGCCGCAATCACCCTGGCCATGTCACCGGCGAGCATCGCCTGCACATCCAGGCGCAGCCCGGGCAAGACGGCGCTTTCGATCACGCCACTGGCGTTGGGAGAGAGGGCGACGTACTGGCCGTCCTGGAGCGCGAACCAGTCGATCGCGCCATCGAGCACGCGCCAGACGATGTATTCCTGCACCCCGTTGCGGCGGTAGGCGTTCTTCTTCTGGTGCAGATCCTGCGATCTGGAGCTAGCCGAGATCTCGACGATGAGCTCCGGCGGGCCTTCGATGTAGCCGTCCGGAGTGATCCGTGAGGAGCCACCAGTCTCGCGGATGAGCACGATGTCGGGCTGGACCTCGTTGTCTGAGTCAAGGACCACGGTGCTGTTGCCGGCCGAGCGGACGCCCGGTTGGTGCAGCCAATAGGCCGCCAACCAGGCACCCATGTACGAATCCGGAAATCCGTGGTCTCGCGCTCGCAATGGTGACGCCACGTAGACAACCCCCTCGATGAGCTCCGCAGACCTGATTTCGGGGTGCAGGGCGTAGCGCCGATGAAACTCCGGGCGCGTCATCACGTCCCCTGCTTCCAATCGGACGTCAGGGTCAACCGCCGCTATCGAAGAGCGCAATACGCTCACTTCGTCACCTCGTGTGGCATGGATTCAGTGTAGCATCGCGCAGTGGCTGAACAGGGCGGCTATAGCCTCATCTTGCGATAGTCCTCGGAGCGCCAGCGTTCGGGCGTCAGCCGGGCCTTCACACTTCCTTCGCCGCCGCCATCTGCGTAGCGCTGGCCCATCTCCGCGCCGAGATAGCGGATGGCCATCTTCAGCGAGTCATCGGTGGCGAGCGGTCCAAGCGTTACCGAGCCCTCCACGGCGACGTAGACGTAGGGCGCTTGCTCAGTCTGGGCGACGAGGGTGGCGCGGCCCTGCTCTCGCAGCATCTGCGTCTTAGGCGCGTTCGTGCCGGTGAGGATGATGACGTCACCTCCGGGTTCGTAGCTGTACCAGACCGGCACCGAAAGCGGCCCTCTGCCGGGCGAAGACACACTCAAAACCCCGATATGCACGTCCGCCAGGAACGCTTCCCGTTCCTCTTTGCTCATCGCCAGTGCCACGTCGCACCTCCCGCTGGGTAGTGGTCGCGATTCTACGCGACCGCAAACAACTCCGGTGGCAGTGTGAGAGCGGCGTGCTAGCTTTGCCCGAATGCGTCGGGTCGATTGGGGGAAACCGATGGTTGATGATCCCTGGGGCCTATGGGACTTGCTGCGGCCTGACGAAGTCGCCATATTGCTGACGGGGTTCGATGCACCCTGGTGGGTCGCCGGCGGCTACGCCATCGAAGCCTTCGTGGGGCGCGCGTTTCGAGACCACGGCGACACGGATATCGGCCTGCTGCGCGGCGACCAGTTGACGATTCAGGCCCACCTGAACGCGTGGGACCTGCACGCCGCAGACCCACCGGGCACGCTACGCCCGTGGCCGCGCGGCGAAACTCTGGCGCCTGGCGTGCACGATATCTGGGCCCGCGCAGGCCCAGGTCAGCCGTGGCGGTTCCAACTGATGCTGAACGGGAGCGACGCCGGCGATTGGGTGTTTCGCCGCGAACCGAGGGTTCGGCGCCCGCTGGACTCGTGTGTTTGGCGGCAAGAGGGAATCCCCTATTTCGCGCCCGAAGTGCAGTTGCTGTTCAAAGCAAAGGCCCCGCGCCCGAAGGATGAGGCGGACTTCGAAGCCGCGCTGCCGCTGCTCGCTGCCACCCAGCGCACTTGGCTACTCCACGCCCTCAACCTCGCGGAGCCCGCCAGTCCCTGGCGCAGCCGCCTGACAGGGACGGCATGAATCCGGTAGTCTCGGACAACTGGAGGGATCGGCAATGACCGTGGTTGTGCAGCGCAGCTTTATCATCCGGCGAGGCAGCTTCGTGGAGTTCGAGCAGCTTTCGCGCGAAGCGATCTGGCCGTACATGGAGGCTCGCGGCTGCAAGATCGTCGGGTTCTTCACGAACATGCACGGCGGGGCGAGCAACGAAGTGGTCCTAAACACCGCTTACGCCTCAATGTCGCACTGGGAGTCGACGCGCGACGACGCCTCGCTCCCCGCGGAAGCGAACGCTGCAACGCGCACACTCCATGGAGCGTATCTGGAGGCTCTCCGCGCCCGGCGAGCACTGACTGAAGTCTCAAGCACGCGGGTGTTCAGGCTCGCCACGCAGTGGGTTGACTACGGTGTGCGCGAGGGCTGAGCCCTACGCGGACTCAACGATCACGGTCACCGGCGTCGCAGCCCGGCTGGTCAGGCTGCCTGGGGTTCGAGTTCGGTCGCTTCCTGCTGTCGCAAAGCCGTCCGTGGATGCTCGACCACCACTTCGGCCGCCAGTGAGAGGACCCTGCGTTGAAACAATCGACCCCTCGTTGGCGTGGGACAGGGACCGAGCCCGGCGAGCAGCGTCGTCCGCCGCTTCATGCGTTCGATTCGAAAGCTGTTTTCCATGAGCTGCGCGAAGTAGTGATTCATTGGGGCGCCTCCTCTGCACCTGAGACAGGGATTGGAACGGTTTCTTACAAAGGGACGGCAGCGCCGCGTCACCGGCGTAGCCCCACGGCTGTGGCCCTCTCGAAGTTGGGCGGCGATACTAAGATGAATGGCCGAATCGAACCTGTTCACGATGCTTTCCGCGTTCCAGCCGGGCTCCCCAGCGACGCCCTTCGAAAACTACTGCACGAGTGGGCTGGGCTACTTTCTGAGCCAGGGTCACCGCATGTTGACGGCGCTGTTCGCGAACGCAGCGGGAATCAACGGCGAGCCGTTGGCCTTGGTCGAAGTGCAGCCCAGGCTCGCCGATGCCGGCGTGGCCGACCTGCTGCTGACGTTCGAAGGCGGCCGCCGGGCAGTGGTCGAAGTGCAGATCGAGGCGGGCGCGGACGAAAGCGCCTTGCCCGCGTTGGAAGGGGCAGCATCCGAATGGGGCATCCAGCCGTCCTTTGTGATGCTCGGACTGCGCACGGAGGGGCTCCCCCGCCCGTGGCAACCCGTCACCTGGGCGCAGGTCATCGAGGCTCTGGAAGACGACCCGGACCCCGTGGCGGCGCAATACGCGGTGTTCGTACAGCGCGACATCCTGGGCGTCGGCAACGTATCGCTGGAGCAGGCGATCAGCACGAACCGGCTCTATGCGCTCGGCGGCGCAGCCGTGCGGCGACGGTTCGGCGAGGCCGCCCGGTATATCAACAGCGCGTCGCGGCCGATGGGTGGGCGGTACCGCTACCTGGGCACCACCTTCTCAACGGACGGCGGCGAGATGGGGTATTGGATTGGCCTCGTGAACGAAGCGTTGCCCCTCACCGAGCATTACCACCTGATGCTCGCCAGCAAGCAGCGTTCGTTGCTCACGCCGCCGCAGCCGCAGCCGCGAGCCACCGGCGACTGGAAGTGGGAGCACTGGACGGGCCTCGGCCGGGTGGTACGGCCGATAACCGCCGAGGTTTACGACGAACTGCTGGCGCGGGTTGCCTTCTAAGGCGAGCCGACTTGCGCCAGTTGGCTTAGCCGCGAAGCGTTTTGAGCTGGTTCGCGTGGTCGGTGTAGTGGTGCGCGACGATCCCGAGGATACCGCCAAGTGTCTGCTTACCGAGGCGGGGGTGATCGACCTCCATCGCCATCTGGGTTTCGCTAACCTGCGCGGCGACACCGGCGAGGGCGGTGTGCGTCTCGGCGGTTTTTGCGCTGGCGTCCGCCGCGGAAGCAAGTGCGAACCTCTCGAGCTTCGGCGCGGTCACGCCGATGGCATCGGCAATGCCGGCGCCGAAAAAGAGATTCGCTCCGGCCATGTGCTCAGCCACCTGGCGCGCGGACCAGGCATCTTCGCCCTCGCCCGAAGGGGACCTGGTTTCCCACACGCTTCCGGCCTGGTTTAGCTCGGCCATGTAGCCAGCGTGTGCTGTCTCGATTTCGGCGCAGGCGCTGGCGGCGGTCTTCTCAGTCAATGGGGTTCTCCTCTGGTATGATGCCGGGGTAGTCTCGGGCGTCGGGTTTTAAGACGCTACTCAGCCGTCCCGTGCAACCAGCGACAGGCACAAGCGTTTGGGGCGAGGCGATCGAAGCCGTGCCGGACCAATTCTGCGACGACAATTCGCTCGTTGGCACGCCGGCGCGCATCCGCGAGCGCTATCGTGCGCGGGAGGACAGCGGCGCAACCGGCCTGCCGATCAACGGCGACACGCAAGCGATCGAGTTGATGGCCGAGATCACGGGCCGAGCAAAGGCAACCTCGGCTGAGCACCCCTCGGCCCGTGCTTTGCGTCTGGCGGCGAAGCGCGTACCGTCGCCGTTCGGACCCCACCCCACGCCCAGAGAGGTAACAATGACCGCACTCGACCGCCCTAAAGACGACGACGGCTTTGCCGGCAAGGTGGCCATCGTCACCGGAGGCGGCGCAGCAGGCGACGGCATTGGCAACGGGCGCGCGGCGGCGATGCTGTTGGCCCGCTCCGGGGCAAGCGTGCTGGTGGTCGACCGGCGAATCGACCTGGCCCAGCGCACCGTCGAGATGATCGAGGCCGAGGGCGGCACGGCCGCCGCCTTCGCAGCCGATGTCACGGACGAAGACGTCTGCCGGGATTTGATCGACCACACGATCGAACGCTTCGGGCGGCTCGATTTCCTCGACAACAACGTAGGCATCGGCAGCCGGGGCAGCGTCGTCGAAGAGCGTGCAGAGACCTGGCGCCGCGTCATGCAGGTCAACGTCGAAACCATGTTCCTCGTCTCCAAGTACGCCATCCCGGCGATGTTGAAGAGCGACCACGGGGGCGCGATCGTCAACGTCGCCTCTATCTCGGCGCTGAGGCCGCGCGGCCTGACCGCCTACTCGGTCTCGAAGGGCGCGGTCATCGCCCTCACCAAGGCGATGGCCGTTGACCACGGGCGAGAGGGCATCCGCGTCAACTGTGTTGCGCCCGGCCCCGTATTCACTCCGATGGTCTCTTCGGGCGGCATGAGTGATGCGGCCCGTGAGCAGCGCCGCAAGGCCTCGGTGCTCGGTATCGAAGGCAGCGGCTGGGATGTCGGCAACGCCGTCCGCTTCCTTCTCTCCAACCACGCCCGCTATATCACTGGCCAGGTTCTGGTGGTGGACGGGGGCGTCACCCTCCAAGGCCCCGGCCGGGCAACCGGAAACGAATAACAAGGAGTAGCCATGGCCCGCGTCCCCTACCTCGCCAAATCAGACCTCAAACCAGAAGACCAGGACCTCCTCGCGCGCGAAATTAACCTCAACAAGGCGCTGGTCAACAGCCCGAACGCCGCGCGAGCGTTCTCGCGCCTGGGCGGCTTCATCCGCTCCAAGAGCCGCCTCGACCCGCGGCTGCGCGAAATGGCGATCCTCCAGGTCGGCTACCTCGCGAAGTCGCCCTACGAGTACTCCCACCACGTCAAAATCGGGCGTGACTTCGGCGTCAGCGACGACGACATGCGCGCCATCACGGCGGAGACCTCCGGCGCGTCCACCTCGCTTGAGCCGCTGGCGAAGGCCGTCCTCAGCGCCGCGCGGGAGATGACCACGGACCTCAAGGTCTCCGACTCCACGTTTGCCGCACTCCAGCAGGGACTCGATAACGAGTGTCTGCTCGACCTGGTGATGACGATCTCGTTCTACAACGGAGTCGTGCGCTTGCTCGCTACGCTCCAGATCGAAGTCGAGGACGACTACCTGCACTACCTGGACGAGTTCCCGCTCCCGAAGGGTTGAACGGGCGACCAACTCATCCCTCGGGAGGACACGTCATGGCAGAAACAGGACGAGTCGCTGGCAAGGTGGCGCTCATCACCGGCGCGGCCTCGGGCCTCGGCAAAGCAGCGGCGACGCTGATGGTGCGCGAGGGGGCGCACGTGATGCTCGCGGACATCAACGAATCGGCCGGCCGCGCGGTCGCGGATGTGATCGGCCCCGGCGCGGAGTTCACGAAGCTCGACGTAACCTCCGAGGAACAGTGGCGCGCGGCCATCGCCCACACCCTGGATCGCTTTGGGTCGCTCAGCATCCTCGTCAACAACGCTGGCATCTCCCCGCACGACACGATCGAAGATGCCGCACTGGAAGGCTGGCGCCACATCCACGCGGTCAACGTGGAGAGCGTCTTTCTCGGCTGCAAGCATGCGATCGCACCGATAGCCGCCGGGGGCGGCGGCGCGATTGTCAACATGTCGTCCATCGCCGGCATTCGAGGCGTGGCCGACTACGCGTCGTACGGCGCGTCCAAGGCGGGCGTCCGCAATCTGACGAAATCTGTCGCACTTCACTGCGCGCAGAAGGGCTACAACATTCGCTGCAACTCGGTGCACCCGGGCTCCATCGACACGCCGATCCTGGACGCGGATAAGGCGAAGCACGGGCGAGCGGCAGTCACAATGCGCGAGAAAGCGATCCCCATGCACCGCCTCGGCCGCCCGGAGGAGGTGGCCTACGCCGTCCTCTTTCTCGCCTCAGACGAGGCAAGCTACATCACCGGTGCGGAGCTGATCGTGGACGGCGGCAAGACAGTGCGGTAGGACGACTGACCTTCGCGGCTACGCGACCGCGGTAGCTTCGAGTTCGATCATGAGCTCCACTTCGAAGAGTCGCGCGACTCCCAGCAGCGTGGAGACCGGCTTGCAGCCATCAGCCGCGAAAATTGGTATTAGCTCCCCAGCGGCGCCCATGAACGCATCAACGTCAGTCGTGTACATGTTCAGGCGGACGATGTTCGAAGGCGCCATGTCAGAGGCTGCCAGGGCGTCCTTGAGGTTCGCCCATGCGAGCTTGAATTGGGCGACAAGGTCGCCAGCGTGTTGTGGACTACCGTCAGCGGCGTTGGAGGTTTGGCCCGAGAGGTAGAGCACGCGCTGCGCACTCGTGACTTCGATTCCGTGATTGATGTTGAAGCCCTGGAGCCACGGCGTCGGATTGATTTCGCGAGTCTGCACGTACTGTTCTCCTGTTGTGGTGGGCGGGAGTCTACGTGTGACCGTGGCGGCGGACAAGACGTTGTCGCCGTTCAATGCACTGGGCCGAATCATCAAGGTGGGGGCGTGAAAATCTTCGGGCTCGACCAAAGCATCACGGATGGCAGCAGGACGGCCGGTCGGCCGCTTAACTACCCTGTCACGGCCTCGACGGGCAGGTTTTGGCCGCTCGCCGGGTCGACTTCGAACGGGCCGGGCAGGTCCAGCTCCTTCGCGTACTCGCGGATCATGGGGATGACTTCGGAGCCCATCAGGCGAAGGCTGCGCATCGAGTCATCGTGAGTCATCGCCCCATCGCCGTCCCAGACCATGATGATCCCGGGACGCACGTTTTCGAGCGCCAGCCGCAGCTCCTTGAGCACGGCCTTTGGCGTCCCGGCGATGATCCCGCGCTTCGCCCTCTGGTCCTTGAAGCTGCCGGGCGTGAAGCCGGTTGTTGATAGACCGCGTCCAGCGAGGTTGGCACGCGAGGAGACCGTCGGCAGCATGTTCGTGCGAGAGGTCAGCCCCGGCAGCGCCTGGAGCCACGGCTTCACTGTCCCCTGGTTGCCTTCGAGGAACGGGTTGCTCGGCCCCTGAAGCAGCTTCTCGGCAGTCGCCTCGGCCAACTCCTGCGTCTCATCGACATGCAGCTTGACCATGTAGCCATAGTTTTGCGGGCCCGCCTCGTAGCCGTTGTCGTTCGCGATCTTGCGGTAGATCTCGAAGCACTGGCGCGTCGGCTCTTCGTCGGTGGCGGTCATGATGTAGGGGTAACGATGCCGTGCGGCCCACTCAAGGGTGTTGTAGCTGAGGACTCCCGGCACCCAGATCGGCATGTGCGGCTTCTGGTAGGGCTTGGCCCAGGGGTTCACGTAACGCAGTTGGTGGTGGCGGCCCTCCCAGCGGAACGGCCCCGGCTCGGTCCAGGTCTTGATAATCAGGTCGTGCGCTTCCTGGAAGCGCTCCCAGTTGAACGGAGTCTGGGCGTTGTGCGAGAGGCTTTCGCGGCCAGTGCCGCGCACCCATCCGCTGATCAGGCGGCCCTTCGAAATGACGTCGATCATGGCCAACTCTTCGGCGAGGAACACCGGATCGCTGCGCACCGCCAACAGGTTCCCGAGCAGGACGATCTTCGCCCGCGAGGTGATCCGCGCGAGGATCGACGCCTCGATGTTGCAGACGCTGCCCATCGTGAACGGTGTGGAATGGTGTTCGTTGAGCATCAGACCATCGAAGCCCATCTGCTCGGCGAACAGCTTCTCATCGAAGTAGCGGTTGTAGAGGTCGTGGGCGATATTCGAATCGTAGTCGCCGTTGCTCAGGACGAGGTCGGTCAGCTCTTCCTTGCTCGCGCCGAAGAAAGCCGCCTTGGGGTCCTGGTATGGGCGCTCGGTGAAGTGTCCGATGAACATGCCAGCTACCTCTTTCTTGTGGCCGCCTCGAAGGCTTCGCGGGCGATGCCGGCGAGCAGCACGGGGTGCTCCAGTTCAAGGAAGTGGCCCTCGACGGGTAGCCGCCGCACTTCACACTGGGGAATCGCGCTTGCGAACAGCTCCGCGCATTCGGGCGGGATGACTGCGTCTCTTTCGCCCCAGACCACAGTCGTGGGGACGTGCGCCTCTTTCAGCGTCTCGGGCAGTTCGTAGGAGTACATGTACGGCTTCCACGAGACCCGTGCGATCGTTTCGCGGGACCGCTCCAGTGTCGCCCGCAATGCCTTGTCGCTGGCGTCCGGGAAGTGTGCTTCGAACGCTTCGCTGCTGCTGAAGCCGGCCCGCAGATAGGCGATCGGCTCTTCCATCACCTGGTCGAGGATGAAAGCGTGGTCGGGCCGGATCCCGGCGGGCGCGGAGAGCACGAGCGCGCCCAACTCGGGCGCGGCGAACGAAGCCATCTCGGCCGCCACCCAGCCGCCGAACCCGAGGCCGACGAGCGTGTAGTGCTTGAGGCCAGCCCGTCGCGCCAGCGCCAGCATCATCGCCGCGAGGTCACGCGGGTGGCGGGCCCACTCCGCGCGCGGAGAATCACCGAACCCCGGCATATCCGGCGCGAACACCGTGAACCTCTGCGCCAACTCCTCGTGGAAGGCGCCCCAACCCATCGGGCCAACGTCGTGGTGGAGCAGCAGCAAGCCGGGGCCTGAGCCGCCGGTCTGGACGTGCACGGCGCCGCTCGCCAGTTCGATGCTGAGGACGGTGTTCGGCTCGATCGATGTGTCAGTCATCTGCTTCGCACTCTAACGCTCGTGAGCCACGCTGGAAACGCTCCACCGGCGCTTCCCGGACGGCGGTGCCACCTGCCTGGCCGACTCACTTGCGATGGGCTGCCAGCAATGGGTGGCTGGCCGGGAGTTTCGCGCTGACATAGCGACTATTGCCCCGAGGCACTCGATTGCTACCGAACCGTCCGCGCGATTGCCCTTCGCCAGCATGCGGGGTTGCCGTTAGTTGGAGTAGGCGGCCCCCTGACCAAGGGCACGCCAGGCGACATTGTCCTCCCCGTCGCGGGGGGCGCCAGAGGCGAAAGCCCGAGGCGTCCCCACCCCAACCAATTCGCGATTCGTCGATTCACGATTCCCCGTTCGGCCCCCGACTGACGTTTGCCCGGCCCAGTGATCGGCACTCCGGGGTTGACGCGCCTAACCCGTACCGGGGGGCGGTTTTACACTCGGGGCGTGAACGTTGCCGCCCTCCCCTACACCCTGCTCTTGATCCTCGTCGAGCTGGCCGTCGGCAGCCTCTGGATCACCGTCGCAAGTGACCTCCGTGGAGGAGTAACTCGCGGCTTCGTGATGACCATGGCCTTTTGCGTGGTCGTGACTGCCGGTCTCGCCTACTGGACGGCACTCGGGATCAACATCGGGAGCGACGTGGACGGCTACAAGCTCGATGGCGGCTGGTTCGACCCGGCGAAACAGGCGCTGCTCGCCGTGATCGTGACGAGCGTCATCTACATGTTCTCGGTGTTCATGGGGTGGGACCCGATCGGGCGGCTGGCGGGGATCGCCGGGTCGCTGGCGGGGATTGTGGCGGTCGCGGTGTTCGCGGCGATGCTCGCGCCGCCCACGTGGGGCTACCCCGGCGCACTCATCGCCCTGCTTGGCGGGACGCTCGCCCTGGGCGCTGTATCCGTGTCCATGGTGTGGGGACACTGGTACCTGACGGAAGGCTCACTGCCGGCGTGGCCGTTGCGCGATCTGGCGTGGGTGCTGATCGGGGCGTTGGGCTTCCAGGCGGTCGTCGTGTTGCTGAACGTCCTGGTGCCCGAACGGATCACCCCGACGCCCGCGAGCCCCGTGGATGTCGGGATTTTCGGGAATCCAGCCTTCTACCTGCGCGTGGGTGTGGGCATCGTCTTTCCGATCATCCTCGCCGTGCTTTCGTTACGCACCCTGCCTCTCCGGGCAATGCAGAGCGCGACGGGGCTGCTCTACATCTGCATGGGCGCCGTGTTCGCCGGCGAGGTGCTGGCCAAGGGCCTCATGTTCCTCACCGGAAAGCCGGTTTAACGGCGTGGGCAGAGAATTTCGCGCCACGGAGTTGTGGCTCTGCTAGGATTGCCGCGAATTCGCCACGGACGTGGCAACCCAACCCCGGAGGAGTCGCCAGCCCGTGCACCACGAGGATGCCTGGAAGATCCTGCTCGAATACTCCCGCGAGGAGCGCACCCGCAAGCATGGCATTGCCGTCGAGGCGACCATGCGGGCCTACGCGCAGCTTCTCCACGAGGATGTCGAGAAGTGGGGCATCACGGGCCTTCTGCACGATTTCGATTGGGAGATCCACCCCACTGAAGAACTTCACCCGAAAGAAGGTTCGAAGCTGTTGGAGGCGCGCGGTGTGCCTGAAGACATTCGCTACGCGATCCTCTGCCATGCGCCGTTCCTGGGAATGGAGTACACCTCGCAGATGGACCGCGCGATTTTCGCCTGCGACGAGCTTTCGGGATTCGTCACCGCCTGTGCGCTGGTGAAGCCTGACAAGTCGCTTTCGTCTATTGAGGCGGCCTCTGTGCGAAAGAAGATGAAGGACAAGGGATTCGCCCGGGCCGTCAACCGCGAAGACCTTATCAAGGGCGCCTCAGACCTTGGCGTAGAACTGGACCAGCACATCCTGTTCGTCGCCGAGGCACTGAAACCAGTCGCCCACGAACTCGGGATCGCTCCCTGAAAAGCAGCGCCCCCACCCCGGTCAACTCAACAACCATCAGGAGCATTGCGTGAGGAACGAGCAAGTCCCCGATCGAAACATCGCCATGGAACTGGTGCGCACCACGGAAGCGGCGGCGCTGGCGGCGGCCCGCTGGGTCGGCCGAGGAGACAAAATCAGCGCCGACGGCGCAGCGGTGGCAGCCATGCGCCTGATGATGGATACCGTGGACATGGACGGCCTGATCGTCATCGGCGAAGGCGTGAAGGACGAAGCGCCCATGCTCTACAACGGTGAGCGCGTCGGCAACGGCACTGGCCCAGAGATGGACGTTGCCGTTGACCCTCTGGAAGGGACCCGCCTCACCGCCGAGGGCCGGCCCGGCGCGGTCAGTGTGATTGCGGCCGCCCCGCGGGGCACGCTGTTCAACCCGTTGGACCTGTTCTACATGGAGAAGATCGCCGTTGGCCCGGAGGCCCGCGGGCGCATCGACCTTTCGGCGCCCATCGCCTGGAACATCGCCCAGGTGGCGCGAGCGAAGGGCATCCCCAAGGAAGAGGTGACGGTGATAGTGTTGGACCGCGACCGCAACACCGGTGTGGCGGACGAGATCCGTGCTGCCGGGGCGCGCATCCGCTTCATCACGGATGGCGACCAGCCGGCCGCCGTCTCGGCGGCGCTGCAAGGCACGGGGGTCGACATGCTCCTCGGCATCGGTGGATCGACGGAGGGCGTTGTCTCAGCAGTTGCTTTGAAATGTATGGAAGGCGACTTCCAGGGACGGCTCTGGGCGCGGGACGCCCAGCAGGTTGCCTACGCCGCGGAGCACGGCCTGAGCCTGACCGAGATCCTGACGATTGACGACCTGGTGCGCAGCGAGGACGTGTTCTTCGCGGCCAGTGGCGTGACGACCGGAGACTTGCTGAAGGGCGTGGAGTACGTGGCCGGAGGCGCACGAAGCGAATCGCTGGTCATGCGGTCGCGGTCCGGGACGATTCGCCGGATCACCACCGAGCACCATTGGCGGAAGCTGCAGGAGATCACCGGCGAGCGGTACGCGGAGCCGAACGCGAGTCAGAAATAGTGGGGAGGCTATAGTGGCGAGCGCAGTGTGATATTCTTCGCGCCGCTCATGGAGGTGCTCTTGTGACGGCCCCATCCCTCGTCCCAGTACAACGAGAAGAACTGCTGAAGGCGGTGCGCGCGCTCCGCCCAATGGTTGAAGCCGCCGCCGAGGAGATCGAGACTGGCCGGCGGATGCCTTTGCGAATAGTGGAGGCGATGAAAGCTGCGGGCGTGTTTCGCATGCCCATGCCCCGCGAATGGGGCGGCCCTGAGAACGACCCGCTGACCCAGATCGAGGTGATCGAAGAGCTTTCGTCCCAGAATGGCTCCGTCGGCTGGTGTGCGATGATCGGCTCGGATGGCGGCTACTTCAGCGCACTGCTGGACCAGGACGTGGCGCGCGAGATGTATCGCGACCTCGATTCCGTGACCGGCGGCGCCGTTGCGCCGTTTGGCCGGGCCTGGCCCGTGGAGGGCGGGTACCGGGTCAGCGGACGCTGGCCGTTCGGCAGCGGCTGCCAGCACAGCACCTGGATGTCCAGCGGCTGCCTCGTCTACGAAGGTGACGCCCCGCGGCCGGGAGCGAACGGCCGGTCCGAGTTCATCTCCTGCATGTTGCCCGGTGGGGCGTGCGAGATTCTCGACACCTGGCACACGACTGGGCTTCGCGGGAGCGGCAGTCACGACTACGCCGTGGAGAACCTGTTCGTACCCCAAGAACGGACGTTCAGCCTCATCACAAGCCGCTCGCGGAGGACGTCGCCGCTGTATCGCTTTCCGATGATGTTCCTCTGCAACCAGGGGGCGGTCCCGCTGGGGATCGCGAGAGCAGCGCTCGAAGAGGTGCTGCGAATTGCGGAGTCGAAGAAGAACAACCTGAGCGGCGGCTCGATGCGCGACGACGTGCTGGTGCAGGCGGCGCTTGCCCGCGAAGACGCCCGAATCGGCGCCGCGCGGAGCCACCTGATGGCGGTCATGAGCGACTTCTGGGAGACGCTCTGCGCGGGCGGCGAACCGGCAATCGCCCAACGCGCGCGGTTCCGGTCCTCGATCGCCTTCGTCCACGCGGAGTGCGTGACGGCGGTGGACACGCTCTACAACCTGGCTGGCAGCGCGGCCCTCTATTCGGGAAGCATACTGGACCGTTGCCTGCGAGACATCAAGACCCTCAACCAGCACATCGTGGCTTCGCCAGCGGTCTTTGGTGCGGCCGGCAAGATGTTGATGGGGATGGATCCGCCGCCGATGTTTTAGGGGTGAGAGGCGAGGGGGATCGAGGTTCGTGCGTTAGCGGCGGCTATTCTTCGTCTGTATCGATGGCTCCCTGGAGGCCTTTTTTCGCAGGGATCTCCTTCGCCACTTCGCGAAGGGTATCGAGGACGCGATTGTTGACCGCATCGCGGGCGGCGCGGATTGCACTGAACACAGCGCGGGCGTTGGAACGGCCGTGGCCGATGACCGTCACGCCGTCCACGCCGAGGAGCTGAGCGCCACCGTACTCGGTGTAATCCAGCCGGCGCTTCACTTTGCGCAGCTCGGACATGAGCACCAGGCCCGCGGCGCGGTTCCACGGGGTCAGCTCCACTGCTTTTCGCAGCTCGCCGAACATCAGCTCGGCCATCCCCTCGGCGGTCTTTAGGACCACGTTGCCGGTGAAACCGTCCATGACCACAACATCGCAGACGCCTTTGGTCAGGTCTTTGCCTTCGACGTTGCCGATGAAGTTGAGGCGGCTCGCGCGCAGGGCTTCGTTCACTTCAATCGTCAGCTGGTTGCCCTTGGAATCCTCTTCGCCGATGGAGATGAGACCAACGCGGGGCTGGGCAATGCCAAAGGCGCGTTCCATGTAGGCGGCGCCCATGTAGGCGAACTGGATCAGATGGATGGGACGGCAGTCGGCGTTCGCTCCCACATCCAGGAGCATCGTCACTCTGTTGTCGCCCGTCGGAAAGACGGTGCCCAGGGCTGGCCTGCCGATGCCGCGAATGCGGCCCAAAGTAAGCAGCGCGGCCGTCATCGCGGCCCCCGTGTTGCCCGCCGTGACAAAGGCGTCTGCTTCGCCATTCTTGACGAGCCGAAGGCCAACGTTGATCGAAGAGTTCGGCTTCGCGCGGACAGCGTCCGTCGGGTGTTCGTCCATTTCGATGACATCCGGGGCATCGACGATTCGCAGGCCGGAGATCTCGGTGGTGCCTTCCATCTCCGCACGAATGGCATCTACTCGACCGACAAGCGTCAGCTCGACGCCGAGACCACCAGCGGCCATCAACGCGCCAGCGACGATCTCGCCGGGAGCGTTGTCGCCGCCCATCGCATCGACGGCGATGCGGGCGCTCATCCCTGGAGCCTGCGGGCAATGATGATCATGCGTTCACTTTCGTTCGTCAGTGGTCCGAGGTCATAGTCTCCGTAGATATCAGACTGCGCCAGTCCGGCCAACCGCAGCAAGTACTCCATTTCGAAGCGGTAGACGTATCGCAGCTGATGTTCGCTCTGCCAGCGGCGGAGCGTGCCATCCTCGCCTGCCTGCTCGTAGCTCACTCGCAGCCATCGGGTCTGGAGCGCGAGGTCATCTTCGTGCACCTGCCAGGCATCGAAGTGCTCGCCAGGTTCGGTTTCGCCACTAAAGGTGAGAAGCGCCTGGCCGTTTGTCGCCGGGTCCAACCAGAGCGCGGGACCGGGAAGGTCGATCGCTAGCAGGCCGTTGAACTGCAGGCAGCGCCCGAGCAGCGCGAGCGTGGCCACCTGCTCCTCTGCGTCGGCGCAGTAGAGGAAGACGTCCGCGGGCAACAGCGCGAGACCGTAGTGGCCCTCTTCGAGCGCGAGGTCTATGACCCGGCCTTCGATGAATTCGACTTCGAGGGCGTCGTCATCCGCGCGCTGGCGGGCGATTTCGAGCATCGACGGCGACGGGTCGATGC
>JBDSJC010000242.1:0-4237 GCA_039917655.1 Tepidiformaceae bacterium | reverse complement strand
GATGCCCGCGATCGTCGATAGCCATTTCGTCCGGCTGTCGACCGGTGCCGATTTCGTCCTCGGGATCTTTTCTACGGGCGCGCGCGAGGTGTTGGAACGGCCCATCGTCGTCAGACTTCCCGGTGCCGACCCTCGGATGTATGCGCTCCATCGCGAGCGGCTACGCAACCTAGAGTTCTCGCAGGATGTCATGTTGGGTTCGAACTTCCCGGTGAGGATCGTAAGACGCCCGAACAATGCCGAGCTGTCGAAGGTGCTTTCGGTCGCGGACGCTCCATGTGTGATGTTGGACTGGGACGGCCGTCCACGGGTGCGGAGTGCGGTCGACGAGCGCCGCTGGGTTACTCCCTTGGGATTCCTTAGAGAGCAGTGCGAGCAGCGGTTAGGGCGGCCACTGAAGAAAGCCGAAAGCAATTTGCTAAGCAATGAAGCTGCGCCCCAGTTAAGCGCGGCGCGGGAGTGGTTCCTCGCAAATGGCGAGATGCGAAGGGAGTCGCCGAGCAAGCTTCAGCGCGTTCCTGCGTGGGTGGCGACGCGACTCCTCGATCCGACGAAGACGTACTCTGAGATGGCCGGCTCGGAGGCGTCCTACGAAGAAGACGGAACGCTCAACGCGGACCAGATCAAACACGCGTGCGCAAAGTTCGCCTCCGAGGCCGGACTAGCATGGCCCGTGCAACGAGGACGAGGACCCGGACGGCAGAGCCCCTCGACGGGCGCGACCTCGCGGCCGGGTTAGATCCCGATCGCCTCTGCCACCTTGCTCCAGCTAAGGTCTTCCACGCCTTCCAGCCGCCGCAGATAAACGGTCGTGACAGCCAACGAGGAGTGGTCGAGGAACTGGCTAACCGACTCAATGGACTCGCCCGCGTCCCGGCGCAGCTTGGCAGCCGTGTGGCGGAGGATGTGGACACCGGTAGGTGGGAGGCCAGCCGCCACCATGTACTTGCGCAGGCGGTTGTAGAACGTCGCAGAAGTCACCCCACGTTCTGCGGCCCCTGCCTGCCAGAGCGACTCCGAGGACTGCATGGTTGCCAACGTCTTGTCGACATCGGCGAGGGTTGCAAGCACGGCGAGGTATGCAGGTCGCGGCATCTCCCGTCGCCCCTGCTTACCGCCCTTGCCGCGATAGGAGTAGAAGGCGCGTTCGTCCTCAACTGTGACGTCTTTCGCCTTCAGGTTGATCACCTCGCTGCGGCGGCGACCGGTCATGACGAGCGTCAGGACGATGGCCCGGTCCCGGCGACCAGCCACGGTGTCCGGGATGACCGCGAGGATCTTCTGCACGTCTGTCGCGGTGTAGCCACGGGCCGGGCTCGGCTGGATCTTCGGGCGCTCCAGCGCGTCGCAGGGGTTGCCCGTCACGATGCTCATGCGGATCAGGAACTTGTAGAAACTGCTCAGGCATGCGGTTCGCGCGCCGATCGTGATCGCTGAAGGCGTCCTGCCCGAGAGGCCGATGCCATGCGCCCAGCCCAGGACGTCGGGGCTCGTGACCTGTTCGGGCGTCTTGCCCACTCGGCCGAAGAAGTGCTGGAGCATACGGCTGTAGCTCTCGACCGTGCGCCGGGAGCCGGAGCGGCGTTCCTTCTCGGCGAGGAAGGCGTAAAGCGCCTGTTGCCAGGCAGACGGGTCGGAATCGACGGTTAGTTGCTGCGAGATCGTGTTCATCGCTGCCATACATTGCTCGACTACGACTCGATAGCAACACGATTTGGCGATCGTGCCACCAATGTCTTCTTAGTTGGGGACAGCCTCCCAAAAGTTGCCTCTCGGAATTGGGCCACGTACGCTCCGGGTCCGCGGGGAAGCCGGCGGTCGATGGAGCAACGATGCGCATTCTCCAACTGACCAACAGCGACGCCAGCCACACGACCGGCGTCGCCGAGGGCGAGCGCTCGTATCGCATCGCCCAGCGGATGTTGGCGGAGGCCAGCGGCGAAGACGTCGAGACCGTGCTACGCGTGATCTGGCCGTCGCCGGATCTCCCGGACATCGTCGATCGCTGGATGGACCGCTACGCTCCAGATGTGGTCGTGTTCCACATTAACGGCTACTGGTACCTCTACCAATCGGTGCCGTTGAAACTCGAACGCAAGCTGGGTCGCTGGGGCAGGCCGCTCAGCAGCGCGGGCTTCGGGATGGGCAGGAACAGGATCGCCGAGACGACACTCTTCCAGCGCATTCGGACGTTACTGGTGCGAACAATTGGCGGGGACTACTACTTCACCCCGAAGGAAGTCATCAGCACCGTGGATGCTTGCGTGCGGCGAATCCTCGCTCACGAGGGAACCACTCTTATGGTGCGCGGCAACCTTCTCGGATGGAGCGAGGGTGCGCAGGGCGCGGAGGCGGAAGTTCACCGGGCTGTGAGTCGTTTGGCCGCTGAGCTCCACTTCACGTTCCTAGCCCGCGATCCACGGGAGCCGGTGGCCGGCCAAGACCTCTACCAATCTGGCGACCGACTTCACGCTAGTGGGGCGGTTCACCTACTCTTCGGCGAGCGGGAAGGGCAAGCGCTCGTTGAGGCCTGGAACCACGCGCACGGCGTGAGCGGCGTTAGCGCGGTTTTCACAAGCCGCTGACGTTCGACCGACACGATCGGGACATCGTGCCGCCTTCCCCGAGAACCATGCCAGCGCCTGTCGCATTCTAGTGTTGCCAAGTTCGTTGAGCCCGTCCAAACTTGGCTCGCCCAACAAACCAAATTTGGAGCGGCTCGCCGCATGTCCAACCCGCGCTCTCAAGGCGGAGACCTCTTCATCGTCGATAACTCCGAGGCCGATTGGAAAGTCCGGCAGTATCTCCGCGAGTGGTGTGCTATCGCTGGATCTTTCGATATCGCCACCGCTTACTTCGAAATCGGCGCCCTCCTCGCCCTCGACGGCGAATGGCAGAATCTCACCAACATCCGCATCCTCATGGGCGACGAAGTCGCTTCCCGCACCCGTCGCGTCATCCTCGACGGCGTCAGCCGCACGCTCGACGCCTCCGTCGAAGACGAGAAGAAGACCAACGACTTCCTCAACGGCGTGCCCGCCATCATCAAGGCGCTCCATGACGGCAGAATCCAGTGCCGCGTCTATTCGAAGGCGAAGTTCCACGCCAAGGCCTACATCACCCACGCCCGCTCAGCCGTGATCGGCTCCCGCGCGCTCGTCGGCTCCAGCAACTTCACTCGCCCGGGAATCAGCTCGAACGTCGAACTCAACGTCCAGATTCGCACCGAGGTGGACCAGCTCCAGGACTGGTTCGAACGCTACTGGGACGACGCCGCGGACGTCACCTCCGACCTCCTCAAGGTCATCCAGCGTCACACCGCCGACTTCACCCCCTTCGAGGTCTACGCCCGCTCCCTCCAGCAGTACTTCAAGGGCCACGAGATGACCATCGGTGAGTGGGAACGTACCGAGTCAAAAATCTGGCCTCTCCTCGACCAGTACCAGCGCGAGGGCTATCAGGCCTTGATGAAAGTCGCGGGCACGGATGGCTCGCCTGGCTACAACGGCGCTTTCCTCTGCGATGGAGTCGGCCTGGGCAAGACCTTCGTGGGGCTAATGGTTATCGAGCGTCTCCTCGAAAAGGAGCGCAAGCGCGTTGCCCTATTCGTTCCGAAGGCAGCCAACGAACCAGTTTGGGAGGCGGCATTGAAGAAGTACCTCCCCGAACACCATGGCGGGCTCTTCAGCAATCTGGTAGTCCTCAACCACACCGACCTTCTTCGCGGAGGCGACTACCCGGCGAAGCTCGCCAAGGTGACCGAAATGGTCGATGCCGTCGTCATCGATGAGGCTCACCACTTCCGCAACCGCGGCACCGCGGGAATCGGTGCGGTCACCAAACCTTCGCGCTACCGGGCCATGTTCGACCTGCTCGAAGGCAAGCAGCTCTTCATGCTCACCGCCACCCCCGTCAACAACTCCCTGCGTGACCTCCAGCACATGATCGAACTCTTCTCCCGAAGGCAGCAGGACTACTTCAAGGCCGCACCCCTCGGTATCCACTCCCTCCAGGGCCACTTCCGCGAGCTCGACCGCCGTCTCGAAGAAATGATCGTCCAGGCGCAGGGCAAACCCACCGCCGACCCTGAGGAGGAGATCACCGACGACGTCGAGGCCAGCAAGGTCCTCATCAACGACTCCCTGTTCCGCGCCCTCGTCGTCCAGCGAAGTCGCGCCTACGTCCGCAAGAGCCAGGAGAAGCAGCACGGCAACGCGGCCGCCATATTCCCCAAACG
>JBDSJC010000241.1:0-6885 GCA_039917655.1 Tepidiformaceae bacterium | reverse complement strand
CCAGCTCCCGGAAATTCAACACGTTGCCCTTCGCCCCGTGCACACAAAATAGCGGAGGGAGCGAGCCTGAGGTCTTGATCGGGACCAGGCACGGCCACGGCCCCCGCGCCGGGTCGCCCTCCTGGGGAGCGGAGTAGTCGCCAACACGCTCACCCCGAAGTATCTCGGCGATGCTGCCGATGGTCGGAGCGGAGAAGAGCGTGGCGAGGCCGAGGTCGACCTTGTGAGCGTGCTTAATCTTCGCGAACAGCCTGAGGGCAATGAGCGAATGCCCGCCGAGCTCGAAGAAGTCGTCGTTTACCCCGATGTCTCGAATGCCGAGCAGTTCGGACCACCACCCGGCCAGCTCCCTTTCAAGGGCATCCCGCGGCGGCTCGAAGCCAGTCATCGCTTGCGGCCGTGAGACGGCCGTTGTGGGGGAAGCGCTAGCCGCATCCCGCGCGCAAGCCTCATCGAGCGTCCTGAGCGGGACCGGGGTGATGACGATCTGGGGAACCGAGGAGAGCGAGAGGGCTGAGTGCAGCGCCTGCCAGCCATCGGCCGATGAGATTCCGTGTGCGCGTCCGAGGACCATCAGCCTGCTGGGAGCGCGTTCAGAGCCGCGGGAGCCAACAGTCCGGTTCGCCGGCTCGCTGATCGAAGCCGGGTCCTGCACCCGGCGCAGCACCAGGTCTTCGATCGACACCAGCGGGTCGCCAACTTCGCTGGTGAGGTCCACGTTGAACGACACCGTATCGTGAACGTCCTGGCATGACGCGAGGCGGACGCGACTAACGAAGGTCGCGGGGAGCGGCGCGTGCGCTCGAATCCGTCCATAGGCCAACGGGATGTAGAGGTCGTTCGAGCTGCTGTAGCCCGGCACCAGTGGAAGTCCCAGGCCAGTTGCCATGTCGATCATCGCCGGATGAAGTTCGAAAAGTTCGAGCTCCTGGCGGAACTCCTCGGCGAGCGAGACGTGTGCGATGACTTCGCCACCGATCACATTGTTGGATACGACGTTGTGCCAGCGAGGCCCGAATCGCAGGTGTCCGTGTTGGTCGATCGCTCGACGCGGTTGGTCGGGGAGTATCGTGTCCCCGTCCGCGGATCGGCAGGCGCACACAGGCAGTTCGGGGAGCGCGTCAGCGCAGCGGACTACCGTGGCGGTCGCCCGCTCGATCAGCTGGCTATCAGCGGTTCCAACTGGGCCGCTACAGATGCTGATGACCACGCGGTCCGGACTGCGGATTGCGCGGACTTGCAGCTTCTGCGCTTCGTTGGCAATGAGCGGGCGGTGAAACTCGAGGTTGCGGATCTCAACCGGTCCCGGCGAGAATTCCTGCGCGGCAGCCCTCACCATTTCGACGTAGCCGGCGCCGGGCATTACTGCTGTGCCGTCCGCCAGTCGGTGCTCGTCCAGCACCCAGTGAGTGGAAGCGGAGACGAGTGATTCGAACCACGTTTCCGTTGCTGTTTCGCGGACTACGCTGCCCAGAAGCGGGTGGCCGGTCTCGCGGATTGTGATGGATGTCCCGACCGGCGCAGCAGAGGGCACGGCCGTCATACCAATGCCGTCCCACATACCCCAGTTCACGGATACCGTCCGCCTGTCACCGGCGGCCGTGCGGTGCTGCGCGAACGCGTCCAGGAAGCTGTTTGCGGCTGCGTAGTCGGCCTGCCCCGCCGGTCCCAGAAACGCACTGGTTGACGAACACAGGACCGCGAAATCGAGGGATGCGAAGTCCAGCACCTGTTCGAGGACGACCGCCCCCACAACCTTGGGACGAATGACGGCTTCCGCGCTCTCGCGGTCCTTGATGTCCAGCAGTTCATCCTGCAGCGTCCCAGCGGCATGAATGACGCCGTTGATCGGCCCGAACCGCGATCTCGCCTGAGCGAGCGCTTCTGACATGGACTTGAGATCAGCGACATCGGCGCTGATTGCGAGCACCTCGGCGCCAAGCGCCTCCAGTTCAGCGATCCTCTGTGCTTTGGCGTCGATCGGCGTGCGGCCCACGAGAACGAGCCGGGCACCCAACCGTGCAAGGTCATCCGCGAACGCACTCGCGACCCCTCCGAAGCCTCCCGTGATGAGGTAGCACCCGCCAGGGCGAGGGCCGTCTCCGTCCACTCCGGCGAGTGTGTTCATCGCGCACTCTCGAACGGTCTGAACCCACCGCCGCTGACCCCTCAGGGCGACCACGCGGTCCTCACGACCTAGGGCGAGTTCGGCGACGACCTGCTCTGCGACCTCTGCAGAGACCGCACCTGCCGTTCGCGCAATGCGGCGCCGATGGGTCGGCGCGAGGCTGATGTCCAGCGTCGTGCAGCTCAGCTGAGGATACTCACGGCCGGCCACCCTGACGGGGCCGGTTACCATCGCGGCGTCGGGGTAGACCTCCTTATCGAGGTCAACCCGGCACGCGTTGTTGGTGAGCGCGATGAGCCTGATGGGCACGCCCGTGGTCGCGGCGCCAAGGGAGCGCAGCAAGAACATGAGGCTCAGAAACGCGCGCTCCCGAGCGAGGCTGAGTGCCGCCAACCGCGGCTGTGCACGCTCCCGGTCGGTAAGGATGCCGCCCGCATGGACGACGCTCGTCGGTACGAGACCGTCAGCGGTGAGTTGCTCAAGCAGCTGTTCGTAGTCTTGCCGCGAGCCCGGGTTGAGCCGGTATTCGTGAGGATTGAGCTTCAGAAACGGTGCTTCGGGGCCGCCCAAGGTGGCGGTGACCACGGAAAAGCCGCGCTTCTTGAGTGCGGCGACGATCGGAAGCGCGGTGCCCGCTTCGTCCGTGAGCACGAGCGCCCTTTCGCCCGCAGCCACTTCTGGAGGCGCGGACCGCAGCGGTGAAAGGATCCATTCGGGGGTCGAGAACCATTCGGAAAATGGACGCGTTGCGACCGCCGCCTCGGGAGCAGCAAGGGCGCCTGCCCCCGGTTCGATCCAGTGCCGCTCGCGTTCGAACGGGTAGGTGGGCAGGGACACCCGGCGACGCTGGCCTTTGGGCTGGAGCAAGTCCCAATTCACTGCGAGGCCAGCGGTCCAAGCCCGTCCTAGCGAGAGCAGCATGTGCTCGCTCGCGGACACGTTGTCCTGCGGATGAGGCAAGGATGAAACCGAGGCGGCCGGTCCGGGACGCTGTTGCCGGGCGAGCGCGGTCAGTGTCCCACCGGGACCCACTTCGATCAGGAGCCGGTTCGGCTCGCCAAGCAGTTCCGCCAGTCCGTCGGCAAAGCGCACAGTGTGCCGCAGGTGACGGACCCAGTACGCCGGGTCGCAGGCATCCTCGCTGCGCACCCAGGTGCCCGTGACGTTCGAGATGTAGGGAATCGTTGGTGCCGACAATTGGACGCTCGAGACCCGCGAGTTGAACTCCGCGAGGAACGGATCAAGGAGGCTACAGTGAATGGCGCCACTGATCTTGATCCGCCGCGTGGGGATCTCGCGGGTGGTCAACTCGGCTTCGAACTCGTCGATCGCTGTGGCTGAGCCTGATACGACGCAGAGTTCGGGCGCGTTGACGGCCGCCAGTGAAAGACTCACCGGCATGCAGGCCAACAGGTCGGCCTCCGAAAGCGCGACGCTCAGCATTCCGGCGTCCGCTGAACGCTCCATGATCTGCCCACGGAGCGAGACGATGGACAGTGCGTCCGGAAGCGACATAACGCCAGCCAGACATGCGGCGGCATACTCGCCCAGGCTGTGGCCTGTCATCGCATCTGGGTTGACGCCCCAAGACATCCAGAGCCGGGCCAGGGCCATTTCCGTCATGAAAATCGCGGGGAGTTGGAGCGACGGCAGAGCCATGCGTGCCGTTGCGGGGCCTTCGCACTCCACCGGAGGGAACATCACGCTTCGAACAGCTTGCGAAAGCTCGGCGTCCAAAGCGGCTAGACACTCTTCGATGCAATCGCGGTAGACGGGCTCCTGGTCGTAGAGTTCGCTGCCCATGTTGGGGTATTGGGCGCCCCCTCCGGGGAACATGAAGACCACCGAGGGAATGGTAGACGGAGTTTTCGCGGTGGCCACCCGCCGGGCGTCCAAACCACCGAGAAGCGCTGCCGCCTCGCCGGTCGTGCGGGCGCTAACGGCTCGCCTGTGAGCGAACTCGGCGCGACCGTTCTGCAGGGTGTGCGCGACATCCGCCAGGCTGGAATCAGGGTGAGCGGTGAGAAAACCCGCCAAGCGAACGCTGGCTCGGTCGAGTGCGGCTGCTGATTTTGCGGAAAGTACGATCAGTTGTGAACCTGACCATTCGTCGCCGCCGCCCTGAAATGGAGGCGCCTCCTCCATGATGACGTGAGCGTTCGTCCCGCCCACACCCAACGAACTGACGCCCGCCCGCCGTGGCTCCAACCCGCGCGGCCAGTGCTCTGCTAGGCCGCTGAGCGCAAACGGCGTCGCGCCGATTCCGATTAGCGGGTTGGGGCCCGTGAAGCTTGTCATCGGTGGGAGTACCGCCTCGCTGAGTGCGGTCGCGGTCTTGATTACGCTCGCCACGCCGGCCGCCGTATCGAGGTGGCCGATCGTCGGCTTGATGGAGCCGAGCCTTGCAAAGCCAGTGCGCTGCGTGCTCTCGCGGAACGCCGCCGTCAGGGCCGCGACCTCGATCGGGTCGCCGATCGCGGTCCCCGTCCCGTGCGCCTCGACGTACTGGATGGAGTCCGGTGAGACACCAGCCAACGCCAGCGCCTCGCTTACGACGGCGGCGTGGCCATCCACGCTCGGCGCCAGGTAGCCGATCTTCCCAGCGCCGTCGTTGTTGATAGCGGAAGCTTTGATAACGGCGTGGATGTGGTCCCCATCGGCCACTGCATCGGCCAGTCGGCGGAGCACCACAACCCCAGCCCCGCTGGTCAGCACAGTTCCTTTCGACTGCGCATCGAACGCCCGGCAGAGGCCGTCGGGAGACAGGATCTCGCCTTCGCGGTACAGATAGCCCCGCCCCTGCGGCGCCTCGATCGTCGCGCCGCCGGCCAGTGCCATGTCGCATTCGCCGTTGAGCAGTGCCTGTGACGCCAGGTGAATTGCCACCAACGACGTTGAGCAGGCAGTCTGCACGTTCACGCTCGGACCCTTGAGGTTCAGCCGGTACGAAACGCCAGTCGAAAGAAAGTCCTTGTCGTTGCTCGTGTGCCGCAGCAGAAACATCCCGAGGGATTGCACAAGATCGGGGTTGGTGAGGAGGTTGTTGAGCAGATAGCTGTTCATGCCGCAGCCGGCGTACACCCCGATCGCGCCGTCGAACTTTTCGGGCACGTGGCCGGCATCTTCGAGCGCTTCCCATGAGCATTCGAGGAAATGCCTGTGTTGCGGGTCCATGATCGCGGCGTCGCGGGGGCCAATGTCGAAGAACGATGCGTCGAATGCCTCGACATCTTCGAGCGCGGTCCCAAGGTTCACGTGCTGTGGATCGCGGGCGAGGTATGCGGGGACGCCAGCCGCGACCGCCTCGTCCGCCGTCCTCACCTGGAGCGCGGTCCCGCCGCTGCGCACGAGCTCCCAGAGGTCGCCAACCGAGCGTGCACCGGGGAATCGGCCGGCCATACCCACGATTGCGATGTCGTTTGAGTTATCAGTTCCCGGCATACTTCTCTAGCCAGCTCCGACTGCCAAGTTTCGGCGTCGTGCGCCGGAATTCGGCGCGGTCGCCACGCTGTTGAGTACACGCGTCGGGAGTTGAGTGGCGGTTGATTTGGGGGTTTGGCTCCCCGTTCGCCGTGTCCACGCTCGGTTGGTTTGGAGCGCCACCCGGCAGAACGGGTGCACCGATCTCTGCCTCCCCTCAACGCGTTCGTTACCCGCGTACCGTTGACTACGCCAAGTCGTCGCCCCGCGGTTGATCATGGGCATCAGGAGACGCTGTGGCTGACCCGCGCCCTTCGGTCCTCTTTCTCGGTTCCACGTACGCCGGCCACGCCACGCGGTTCGCCAATCTGCGCCGTCACGCCCAGGACGACGCCCGTATCCGCGCCTCCTTTCGGACGATCTCCGGCTGGAATGAACGCGGTCTGCTCGAACGGACGCCGCTTGTCCCCGCAGGCCTCAAAGGGCGCGCGCGAGCTGTGTTCGAGGCGCGACCGATGGTCTCCCTTCCGAGACCCGACGTCATCTGGACCTCCGGCGGCGAAGAGTTGGCGGTCTACGCACCGCTCCAGCTCGGGCCCTGGCGACGGCCGGTCATCTTCGACCTGGACGCCACCGACGCGCAGCTCGAATCGATGGCCCCGCACTACTTTCACCGGCCGCCGAAAACCGGCTTCCGACGCAAGCTTTCGCAACTCCAAGAACGCCTGATCTGGTCGCCGGTCACGCTCTTCACGCCGTGGTCGAACTGGGCCGCGGACGGCCTGCGCGCCGAGGGCATCGATGATTCTCGCATCCGCGTTGCGCCGCCAGGCATCTCGCTCGATCAATGGACGCCTCATCACTCTACTGACACCGAAGGCCCGTTGCGCCTCCTCTTTGTTGGCGGCGACTTCGCCCGTAAGGGTGGGCAGATGCTCTTCGACGTCTTCCGCACGTTCCCGACCGGTGAGCTAACCCTCGACATCGTCACGCGAGAGCAGGTGGGCGAACTTCCCCCCGGCGTCCGCGTCCACCGTGCGGAGCCGAACTCCGAGGCTCTGAAAGCGCTCTACGCCCGCGCCGAACTGTTCGTACTTCCAACCCTGGCCGAGTGCTTCGGCATCGCCACCATCGAAGCCATGGCCAGCGCCCTCCCCGTGATCATGAGCGACGTCGGCGGCGCGAGAGACATCGTCGAGCCGGGTGATACGGGCTGGCTGATCGAACCCACGCCGACGGCCCTGGCGGCAGCGCTTCGCGGGGCTCAGGCGCAACGCGTACAGCTTTCCGCGATGGGCGCTCGGGGCCGGGCCGTCGTCGAACAACGCTTCGACGGC
>JBDSJC010000240.1:0-7314 GCA_039917655.1 Tepidiformaceae bacterium | reverse complement strand
CAGGACGTACCAGACGCCCAGCGCCCACCGGCGATGAGCAGCGCCGCGAGCTAGTATTCAGTTGGAAAAGTCAGCGGCTGGTCGCCACGTCCGGCCCCCACCCCCGTCCCTCTCTCTCACTGCGGAGGGAGAGGGGACGGGGGTGAGGCGCGGGCCCACAATGGCGCTTCTTTCTTCCCGTGGTGCTACCGTGCCGCGGCCATCTCCCGTAGCCCGCGCTGGAGCGTCGCCGCCGTGACCACGCCATGCTCCACGAAATCCGCAATCACGTTCGCCAGCTCCTCCGGAACCTCCGTCGGGACGCCGTGGCTCACCCGGCTAAAGACGTGCAGCGTCGCGTTGCCGAGCCGCGCGAAGTCCGCGAGGTTCGCCGTCAGGAGGCTGTCCGCGGCGGCGGCGATCATCAGCGTGGGGACGGTGATTTCGCCCAGGCGGTC
This sequence comes from Tepidiformaceae bacterium, assembly GCA_039917655.1. Classification (GTDB taxonomy): domain Bacteria; phylum Chloroflexota; class Dehalococcoidia; order Tepidiformales; family Tepidiformaceae; genus PNKC01. The sequence goes on along the minus strand of JBDSJC010000240.1, from coordinate 6,877 downwards.
GCCTTTGTGGTAGCTGCAGAGCGCGTCCCACGACTGGTCGTAGTGAGCATCGGAGATCTTCAGGCGGCGGCGCGTGTCCTCTTCGTACCACGCCTGCGGGCGCGGCCGCGCGGCCAGCGCGATGCTCTCCCGGACCATGGTTTCGACGTCCTCCGCTTTGCGCAGAGCTCGGCCACGAGCGTGGATCTCGGGGGGCGCCTGGACCCCGTCGGCCGGTGCCGGCGTGAGCACCACCAGCTTGTTAAGCCGGTCCTGGTAGGACAGGCCGAGTTCGTAGCCGATGACCCCGCCCATGCTGTGGCCGACATAGGTGAACTTCGACAGGCCGAGGTGGTCCGCCATCCCGATGACGTCGGCGGCGTACTGTTCGATGGTGTGGCCGTCCGCCGGGTGGCCGCTGTCCACCGTGCCGCGGCAGTCCATGCGGAAGACTCGGTAGCGGTCGGCGAGGTGGGGAACAACGTCATCCCAGGTGTAGTGGGAGCCTGTGTAGCCGTGGTGGATGAGGATCGGCTCGCCGGAACCGTGCTCGTCGTAAAAGAGTTCAACGCCGTTGATCGTCGCTTTGGCCATGAGGACACCTCGTCAGAAAGTTGGGCGCAGTGTACTCCGCGCCGGGGTCAAAGTGCTTGGTGCTGAGTGCTTGGTGCGGTGTCTTGGTGCTGAGTGCTTAAGTCGGCCCCTAGAACCTCGCCGGGCGCTTCTCCATGAAAGCGGCGACCGCTTCCTTGTGCTCCGGGCCCTGGCGCGCTTCGGCGTTGGCGGCGTTTTCGATCGCCATGACTGCGGCGATGTCGCTGTTGGTGGCGTTCCCGGCGAACATCTGCTTGACGCGGGCGACGGCCTCCGGCGGCTGCGCGGCGATCAGTTCGCCGACCTCCACGGCGCGGTTGAGCAGCTGGTCCGGGGCCACAACTTCGCTCACGAGCCCCGAATCTTTCGCTTCCGCCGCGCCGACCATGCGCGCGGTCAGACACCATTCGATCGCCCGCCCGGTACCGACAAGTTGCGAGAGGTAGTAGGAACTGGCGAGTTCAGGCACGAGGCCCATCTTCACGAAAAAGAAGCCGAAGCGTGCGGTATCGCTGGCGATGCGGATGTCCATTGGCAGCGCATGGGTGATGCCAACGCCCACGGCCACGCCGTTGATCGCCGCGATGGTGGGCTTGGGCATGCGCTGGAGGAAGACGTTCCAGTTGTCTTCGCCGGCGGTCGCCGAGGCACGCGTCCCGCCGCCCTGAATCTGGTTCGCCCAGCCACCCACGTCCGCGCCGGAGCAGTACGCGCGGCCGGCGCCCGTGAAGACCAGCGCGCCCACCTCGTTGTCTGCGTTCGCGCTCTCGATGGCGTCGCGAAGCTCGGAGTGGATCACTTCGTTCCAGGCGTTCAGCCGCTCGGGCCGGTTGAGGGTGAGGATGCGCACGCGTCCGCGCTGTTCGGTCAGAATCTGTTCGTACATCTGGTCTGCTTCCGTTTCATCACGTTGGTGCCGGTAGTGTGCCGCGTCCCGCTGGGGATGTCACCGGCCCGGCTGCCGGAGTGGGGACTGAGTGGGAGTCGCGGCACTGAGGAGCTAAAGGACGAAAAATACGGAATCTCCGAACGTTGGCTGGCGCTTTGGGCGCGCTCAGCGCTCAGTGCACCGGCCCTGAGACCGGTAACTGAATCGCTCAGGGGGAGTGGCCGGTATGACGCGGTTTGAGGCCCCAATCGGACCATCAGGCCCAGCCCACCCCCGCCCACTCGCGCAATTCGGCCACCATCGAATCTCGTCTCTCCTCAACGCCGTGACAGAGCAGAAATTCCTACTTGGGGGTGAGCACTTGCGCGCTGACCGTCACCCCCCTTGTATGTCCACCAGCCCTACTTCACTTCGAAATCCAGCTTCATCCCCGACTTGAAGTGGTCCTCTTTGCTGCCTGCTTCGCCGGGGACAATGAGGCAGGCGAGCACATACCTGCCCGCTGGCAGGTCCAGCGTGATTTCGCCCGACTTCTCCGCGGCGATGTCCTCGATCTCGCCTGTGTTTTCGTACGAACTGTCGTCCTTCACGCGCAGCACTGCCAGTTCGTGCATATCCGTCTTGCTCGCGTTGATGGCTACGAATTTCGTTGCGCCCTTCGCGACGGAAAGCTTGTCGGTGTCGACCTTGAAACTGACGAGTTTGACGTTCACGGTGTCCTGTGCTGGTTTGGTGGTTTTCAGGCTGTTGTCCGTGGTGTGCACTCCCTCACCATCGAGCTTCGCCGCACCTGAGATCGCGAGGTCGATGATCGTGGTGTTGCCGCCCGGGATGTAGCACTTGATCTTGCCAGCGCCGGCGGCGCCAGGCGCCGTGTAGTCGAGGCTTCGGGTACGGCCTGAGGGGACGAGCACCTCTTCCAGCTTCGTGCCGTCGATGCCCTCCACTTCGCGATCCTTCTTCCCGTCGTTCTTCACTTCGAACTTCACCTTCTCGCCAGTGGTCAGTTCGATGCTCGCGGGGGTGCAACCGTCGTCGGTCTGGGTGATGGCGATGATCCTCCGCGGCCCACCGTCCCCTCCGCAAGCGGCGGCCAGAGAAGCGAGCACGGATGCCGCAAGGACTACAGACAAGGTTCGAAAATGGGACACGGTGAGCCTCCAGAAGTTAGACCAATGAACGGGATGGATTGAAGTGGCTAGGCCGGAGGCGGTTCCGAAAGCCGCGGCGTCCCCACGGGCTTTGCCGGCGAAGGCCGCCTAATTGGCATGAAAATAAACACCGCCAGCGCCACCAGCAGGTAGCCCCAGTAGAGCCCGATCTGGGTGAACGATGGCGCGGAATCGTAGCCCAGCAGAGTGGCCAAGAACTTGCCGAAAGTGGATGTGATGGAGATGAAGTTCTCGGTGTCCCACGGCCGTCCACCGAGATTCGTAATCAGCGCCGCTTCGTACAGCTTCACCACCGAGTTCGCGAGCAACCCCGCCGCCAGCACGATAACCACGATCCCCGAGGCCATGAAGAACGGCTTGAGCGGGATGCGCGAAGTGCCGTGGTAGATGCCAACGCCGATGAACGCCGCCATGCCGAAGCCGAGGGCGCCGCCCAGCAGGTACTCCGCGCCCGAAGTGCCTGTTGTGGAACCCGCGAACAGGAAGAGCACCGTCTCCAACCCTTCGCGGCCGATAGAGGTGGCGGCCAGGAGCACGAGGGCGGTTATCGATCCCTTGTTCAGCGCCGAATCTACGTGCGACCGGAGTTCCGAAGAGATGCCGCCCGCCTGGCGGCGCATCCAGAACGCCATGCCCGTCAACACAATCACGGCGAAGATCATCGCGAAGCCCTCGAACGCCTCGACGACGCGCTTGTCCAGTTCTTGCGACGCCACCTCCAGGCCAATGCCGATGGCGATACAGATGACCGCCGCGACGCCAACGCCGATCCAGATCTCGCGAAAATGCTGCTTCTGGCCCACCGACCGCAGATAGCCGAGGAGGATCGCCACAATGAGCGCCATCTCCACGCCTTCGCGCAGCGTAACGAGGAACGAAAAGGCCACGCACCGGCCTCCTGTCAGACTTCGCTATTAGGATGCCCTAATAATCAAAAGAAGTCAACCAAACCATCTAGAGCCATCAGCAACTAAGGACTTGAACTCTCGAGACTGCGCGCTCGTGGGAGCCATCGGCCTCAGTCCTCGGGGCCTCCGGGCCTCAGACCCCCTGCAACGCCCCCAGATGCTCCGCCCCAAACTGGCGCAAGATCTCGGGCGCACCGGCGTTCTCCTTGGGGTTAACAACGCAGATCGCGTGGCTGACACCCTTCTCGGCGATCTCCGCCAATCGCTCCGCCGTCTCGGCCATCCGCTGTGTGCCGATCACCCCCGCCCCCTCCAGCGTCAACACTAGTTCGCCAGGGTCTCGACCAGCCTTGCTCGCGGCGTCCTCCGCCACTCGAAAGTCGTCGCGCAATGTCGGCAGGCTCTTCGTTGTGGCGTGCCAACCGTCGGCGTATTTGCCCACGCGCTCCATCTGTTGGCGGCTTTCGCCCCCCAGCCACAAGGGGATGTGGCCATTGGCGGGCTTCGGGTTGCAGGTCCAATCCACGCACTCATAGAACTCGCCGCGATACGTCACCCAGTCGTCGCGCCACAGCGCCTGCATCAGCTCGATGCATTCGTCCATCCGCTTGCCGCGCTTTTCGAACGGGACGCCCAGCACCTCGAACTCCTGCTTCCACCAGCCCACGCCCGCACCGAGGATGACGCGCCCGTTCGAAAGGTGGTCCATGGTCGCCAGGATCTTGGCGTGCAGCACCGGGTGGCGCATCGGCAACACCAGCACACTCGTCCCAAGCTGCACCTTCGAGGTGATGCCCGAGAGGTAGGTGAGCAGCGTCAGCGGCTCAAGGAAATCCATGGCCGGGGGGAAGCCCATCTTGCCATCGACCGAATACGGGTACTGCGACTCTTGATCCTTCTGTAGGACCACATGGTCGAACACCCAGAGGCTATCGAACCCCGCCTCGTCAGCCGCCTTCGCAAACGGCGCGATCACCTCGGGCTTCGCGAACGGCCCCACCTGGGGAATGTGCAATCCAACCTTCATCAACGCGCCTCACGCTTGGGAGTGCGGAGATTCTAATACTTCGAGGAGAAGGGCGGCGCGAGATCAGCCGGTGTTGAGCCCGCCAATCTCCTCTCTCTCGCCAATGCCGAGAGCAGAATCCTACCCGGGACGACAGTCCAGTCGGGCCGCTATCAACCGGCCATTTGCTTGAGGTGAGCACTTTGGCCCTAGCCTTCGAGCCACTCGCCATCCATCACGCGGGTCGCCGGGCCGCTCATGAACACAGACCCAACGCCGTCCCACTCCAGCGTCAAATCACCGCCGGGCAGCGAATCCACAATCCGGTCGCCAGTGAAGCCGCGCAGACGCGAAGCCGCCGCCACGGCGGTAGCGCTCGTGCCCGAGGCCAGGGTGATGCCTGAACCGCGCTCCCACACATGGTGCTTCACATGCCCGCGATCCAGCACCTGCACCACCTGGAAGTTCGTCCGCCGCGGGAACAGCGGGTGGTTCTCTACCAACGGCCCGATGCGTTCGAGCGGGAAGCCCGCGGGGTCCGAGTCGATGTAGTGAATCGCGTGCGGGTTGCCCACTGACACCAGAGTCAGCTTGAGATCGATGCCGTCCACGGTCAGCGGCAGGTCGAACACGGGGCCTGGCCCTTCGACGTTGGCTGGCAGCGCCGCCGGGTCGAAACTTGGTGCGCCCATATCCACGCGCGCGCCGGTGATCACGCCGCCATCACGAAAGAGCTGAAGCGTCTTTATCCCGGCCAGGGTCTCCACCGTCACGACGTCCTTGCCGCTCGAAACGAGGCCCTCTTCGACCGCGAACTTGGCGACGCAGCGGATGCCGTTGCCGCACATTTCCGCCTCCGAACCGTCCGCGTTAAACATCCGCATCTTCATGTCCGCCACGTCTGACTTCAGCGCGAGGATAAGCCCGTCGCTGCCGATGCCGAAGTGGCGCTCGCTCACCCGCCGGGCGACATCCGGCCAATCCATTTCGCGCTCGGGGATCACGTAAATGTAGTCATTTCCGAGGCCGTGCATCTTCGTCACGTGCATGGGGAGATTGTAGCAGGATGGCAGGCGGCGCTTGCGCGGCATTGTAGAGTTCGACCCCGCCCGCGCCCTCAGGCAGCGAAGCGCAGGATCTCGACCTCAGCCCCGCGAGCCACCGCCCCCTCGCCCAACGCCATCACCGCCCGTGAGACATCCTCGGAGAGGTAGTACTCACCGCAGGCGCCGCAAACCTCAGCGGGCACACCCTTGATTACCACCGTCGTCGGGTCGCGCTGGAGCGTCACCGTCGTCAGCCCCGGAGAGAGTTCGTCCGCCTTACACAGAGCGCATGTCACAGGGTTAACCTCCGCCTGAAATCCGGCGACCATTCATCCCTATTGGGTTCGTAAACTGTAACTGCTACACAGCGCCCCGTCGCCACTCCGTCACTCCGGTACTCCGACACCAGCCATCCGCTCGTATAATCGCCTCGTGCCCAAAACCGCTGGTAAGCCTCGTCTCGTCATCCTCGATTCCCACGGCATCCTCTTCCGCGCCTTCTTTGCGCTCGGCTCCGTGCCCAACCCGCTTGTCAGTTCCAAAGGCGAGCCCACCTACGCCACCTACGGCTACGCCGAATCCCTCCTCCACGTCCTCGAGATTCTGGACCCCACCCACATCGTTGCCGCCTGGGACATGGGCGGGAAAACCTTCCGTCACGAAGCGAGCGACGCCTACAAGGCCACTCGACGGCCCACTCCGCCAGACCTGCTGCCGCAGATGGCGCGCGTCCGTGAGATGCTCGAAACCTTCAACATCCCAATCTTTGAGATGGCCGGGTATGAGGCGGACGACCTCGCCGGCACGCTCGCCAACCGCGCCGCCGAACAGGGCGTCGAGACCTGGATCGTCACCCTCGATACCGACCTCGTGCAACTGATCGGCCCGAACATCAACCTTTTCATGTTCCGCCCCTACCAGCGAGATGTCGTCATGTACGACGAGGCGAAAGCGGCCGAGCGCTACGGCTTCAGTCCGATCTTCATGATCGACTACAAGGCGCTCAAGGGTGACACGAGCGACAACGTCGAGGGCATCAAGGGCATCGGCGAAAAAACCGCTACCGACCTCATCCGCCAGTTCGGCGGCGTCCCGGCGATCTACGAAAACATCGAACTGACCAAAGGCGCGGTCAAGCAGAAACTGCTCGACGGACGGGAGCGGGCCTTCGAGAACCTGAACCTCGTCACCATCCACACCGATCTGCCGGTCGAGTTCCACCTCGAAGACTGCCGAGTGAAGGACTACGACCGGAACCGCGTGATGGACCTCTTCCGCGAACT
>JBDSJC010000239.1:0-5437 GCA_039917655.1 Tepidiformaceae bacterium | reverse complement strand
ATACATCGAGACAGCCCCGAACCGCGAGGTGCTCGTCGCGCGCCTCCGTGGTGACGGCTCGAAACGTCCGCTAATGCTCTGCAACCACACGGACGTCGTCCCTGTAGAGCCCCGGTACTGGGAGATGCCGGCCTTCGAAGGCGTGCTCAAAGATGGCCGCGTCTACGGCCGCGGCGCCGTCGATATGAAGGGTTGCGGCGTCATGCAGCTCATCGCCGTCCTCCTCCTCAAGCGCCAGCACGTCGCCCTCGCTCGCGATGTCGTCTTCTGCGCCGTGCCAGATGAAGAAGCAGGCAGCGAGTACGGCATGGTCTGGCTCTGCGAACACCGCCCGGATGTCGTGGACGTCGAATTCGAACTGAGCGAGGGCGGTGGCGGCAGCAGCCGTTTTGGCGGCCAGGACGCCAAGCTCTTCACCGTCGCCACGAACGAAAAGGACATTTGCTGGTTGAGGCTCACTGCTGTTGGCACGCCCGGACACGCCAGCCGCCCGCACTACGACAACTCCGCCGTGCACCTGATCAAGGCGCTCAACCGGCTGGCCGATTGGGAGCGCGAGCTGACTTTCACGCCAGACACCACGGCCTACATTCAGCGCCTCTCGGACGCCGGTCTGCTACCTGGCCTGGAGGACCGGGCTTTGCTCGAAGAGCGCATTCGCCGCGGCCCCGAGTTCCTTGCGATGTTCATCAACACCCTCAACATCACCATGCTGGACGCGGGCATCAAGGCGAACGTCATCCCGGCAAAAAGCGAAGCCGTCATCGACTGCCGCCTGCTACCCGGCCAGACCAAGGGCGATTGGATTCGCCAGGTGAAGGAGCGGATTGCCGACGAGCGCATCGAGGTGGCCCTCTACTCCCCCGACCAGGGCGAGCCGCAACCTGTGCCCTGGGACACCGAACTCTTCCAGACGATCCAGTCGGTCGTGAATGAGGCGATGGAAGACGCCGTGGTGGTACCGGGCATGACCGTCGGGGGCACGGACAACCGCTTCCTGCGCGAACGCGGCATCCCGGCCTACGGCTTTATCCCCTGCTTGCTCAGCCCGGAAGAGCGCGCCGGCTTCCACGGCAACAACGAGTTTCTGACAGTCGAGAACCTTCAGATGGGGTGCGAGCTGATGTACGAAATCGTCCGCCGCATGGTCAGCCAATGAGGAACACCAATAAGGTAACGATCGCTGTCCGGTGCTGATCACCAGTTGCCAGGTGTTAGAGAACCGAGAAGCGGGCCGCTCGTTGCCCGGACGACAATCATCAACGACGACATTCAGCGACGCTGCGATGAGGCACGCCCAAGGCGTATCTCATCGCCGTTGGCGTGGCTTGTGAGCCCCTCCGCAAGATGCCGTGGCAGCCTTCTAACGTCCGGAGATTTGCGCTCTACGGCGCCGCCGGAGCCTTTGCCCGTTTCGCGGCGGGACCACGCAACCGGAACACGTCGCCCGGCTGCATGCCCATGCACCACATGGCAATCGCCCCCAGCCCGACGTTGAAGACCGTGCTGAAGAGATGACAGCCGACGGCGTAGGCGAGCGCATCGTGGGCCGGTATGTCGTACAGCGAAAGCGCGCTGAGCAGCGCCAGTTCGTACGTGCCGACATTTCCGAAGGTAATCGGAAATGTTGTGATGATCGCCACGACCACGGTAACCGAGACGAAGGCGGCGAGCGGCAGCTGTAGATTGAAAGCCCGGCCGAAGGCCCAGAAGATGAGGATATCGACACCCCAACCGATGAGGTTCAGCGCGATCCCAAGGGCGAGCAGCTTTGGCCTGCGCATCACTTCGAGGCCTTCCCGGAAGCGCGGCCAGTGGCTCTCGATCCCGCCACGCAGCCTCCGGGGGAGGCGCGCCAGCGCGCTCCACCGTGGCGCGGCCTCTGGGAGCCGATGGCTGACGAAGACGGCCGCGGCGAACACCAGGATCGTCCCCGCGGCAAGCAACCAGAGCACGTTCCTGGATTCGAAGCCAGCGCCTGGCAGCGTGAAGCTGACGATGATGAAGACCACCATGATCAGCGCATTGACCACCGCCTCGGCGCCTCGGCCGGCGATCAGTCCCCCACGCGGCAGGCCGTAGCGATTCGCCACGATCTGGATCTTCACTACATCGCCCGCGGCCGCTGGCACCACCGCATTCACCAGGGTGCCGATGAGTGTGGCGCCGAAGAGCCCGAAGAAAGGCGCTCTCCCAACTTTCGTTAGCGTGATCTGCCACTCCCAGGCATGCACAGCGCGCGAGCCGGTGTAGACCGCCAGCGCGAAGAAGAGCCAGCCGTATTCAGCCTCCGCGAACGCGCGGCCAAGCTCCTTGAAATCGAGCTGCCACGCCGCCACGCCGAGCAGCAGGCCGACAATCAGGATCTGGATCAGCCAGCGATTGGTGGCGATTCGCCGCAACCGCCCCTTCGGTGGCCCTTCAACCCCCGGACCGCCCGTCATGCGCCACCTCCGAGGGCGATCTTACGCTTAGCCATTGCCACCGATCGATTCGTCACGAGAGTCATAGCACCATTCGAGCCGCTGCCGCCCGGGAGCGGAGGCCCTGGCCCAGGCACAAACCACCCGCCCGCCAGGCAGCACGACGGCACGCCGGCAGTGGGCAGGCAGAATCGTGAATCAGCCCCGGGCGAACACTTCCGGCTCCCGGATGAACGCATACGCCGCAACCGAAGCGGCGATGAGGATCACCCCAATCACGACGTAGACCGCGCCGATGCCCACAAGCCCGGAGACAAAGCCGCCACCAAGGGGCCCGATCAACAGCGCCAGCGACTGCATGCTCGCCGCCAGCCCGAAGGCGCTGCCCTGCATGCCGTCCGGTGCGCTGGCGGCGATGAGCGCATTCGTGCCGGGGACCATAGCGCCCTGGAAAAGCCCCACCGCACCGAGCAACAAACAGAACATGCCGAAGCTGCCGGCCAGGGCAACTGGCAGATACAGGACACCCGTCAGGATGGCTGCCCCGGCGACGCAGTTCTTGTAGCCGATGCGCTGCCCTAACGGGGCCACCGACAGGGCGGCCAGCGTACTCGTCAGGCCAATGATGCCAAACAGTATGCCCGTTGCTGCCTCCTCCCTCAGTTCGAACCTGCCGAACGGCAGCGCGAGCGTCACGCGGTCCTCACCACTGGAGGGGTGTTCGGCGAAGTCGTCGATGCTGATCGGCATCACCGGGCGCACGAATGTCGTGCTCAGCCAGAGGGCGAAGAGCAGCCCCATCATCAGGAGGATCTGGCGCTCCGAGACGACGGTCTTGAGGTTGGAGAGCAAGCTCCCTCCGCGCCCCTTTCCGCCGTCCGCGGGCCGCACGGCGATCGACTCTTTCGGTTCGTGGACGAAGGTGAAGACGAGTCCGGCAGCGATCAGATAGAGCGCCGCGCAGAAGATGAACGATTCGCGGATCCCCAGGTTGGCGGCCACGATGCCGCCGATCACCGGCCCGAGCATGTTCGCTGTGAACAGCCCGGTCTGGAGCGTGCCGAGGGCGTAGCCGACGCGTTCCCGCGGCGTGGTGGCGGCCACCAGCGCGGCCGCCGCACCCATCGTCCCGGCAAAGGCGCCCATCAGGAAACGCAGCAGGATCAGTTGCCAGACCGCCTGCACGATCCCCATGAAGGCGATCAGAATACCGGCGCCGACGAGCGCCCGGATGAACATCGGGCGGCGTCCGTAGCGATCGGCGAGCCCACCCCAGAGCGGCGCCGTGAGCGTCAGCGAGAGTCCGGTGACGCTGCCCGAAAGCCCGGTGTAGTAGGCGATCTGCGATTTATCCGAGACCCCGAGCTCCTTGATGTAAAACGGGATGAACGGGAAAACGAAGTTCGCGCCCAGCAGCCCTACGAAGACGCCAATCCAGATGAACGCCAGGTTCCGCTTCCAGGCGCCCGCCAACACCGACGCCGCGGGTGCGACCGAAGACGTCGGCGTCCCGTTACCGGATTGCGCCATCAGGCGTGACCGCAACAGGTTGGTGAGGGGCAATCCGTGTGCACGTTGAGGTCCAGAGGGGGAGGTGGAGCCATGATTACAAGGAACGGCGGTTCACGCATCGTGGTGGTCCCGCACCTGTCTCCGCACGGACCGGCCGGGGGCCCGGTATACTCGACCGCACACCCCGCGGGAGTAAAGGCAATGTCCGATGTACTGAAGATCTCGAATGAGGGGCGCGTACGCACCATCCGTCTCAACCGCCCAGAGTCCATGAACTCGCTGAACCTCGAACTCGGTTGGGGCATCGTTGCCGCCGTCGAGGAGGCAGCAAAGGACGACTCGGTCTGGGTCGTCGCCCTGACGGGCGAAGGCCGCGCCTTCTGCTCTGGCCTGGACCTCAAGGGGGCCGGCGATTACTCGCCGCTGACCGAACAGACCCGTTACCTCGACGACCTGGGCTGGATCAGCCAGTTCCCGCTTGCCTTCCGCCAACGCTGCGACAAGCCGATCGTCGCGGGGATCAACGGCGTGGCCGTGGGCGGTGGACTCTCGCTCGCGCTGGCGGCTGATATTCGCATCATGGCTCGCGGTGCGCGCATCCTCGCGGGCTACCCGCGCATCGGCGGCTCCCCGGACGGCGGTATGACATGGACGCTGTCGCAGCTCATCGGCTACGAACAAACCATGCGTTTCCTCCTCGAAAACCGCACGGTCGATGCTGATGAGGCGTACCGCCTCGGCATCGTGGGCGAAGTAGTGGAGGCAGACCAGTTCGAGGCACGGCTCCAGGAGTACTGCCAGCAGCTCGCCCAGGTCTCGCCGATCACCGCCCGATTGACGAAGCGCACCGTCGGCAAAGCGACAACCTCGATCGACGTAGAAGCGCAGTTGAGGCTCGAAATCTCAAGCATCGGGCGAGCCTTCGGCAGCGCCGACGGACGCGAAGCGCGCAAAGCGTTCATGGAGAAGCGCGACCCGGTGTTCGAAGGTCGATAGCGCGCGATCGGCGAGAAGGCCCGCACAAGCCGTTATGCTCGCGCTGGCATGCCGGCGCCTTCTTCGTTATGCTCCGCCGAGCATGTCGAAACACACCTTTGCCAACCTCCTCCGCGGCGGCTTCGCCGCCCTCGCCCTCCTCACAGCCGCGTTCGCCCTGGCTGCCTGCGGCGGGGATAGCGCAAAGCCGGCTTCCACGCTGCCAGCCGCAACCAACACCGCCGCACCCTCCCCCAGCGCGGCGCCGACCAAGATCGGCGGGTCGATGATCCTGGCGACCACCACCAGCACGCAGGATAGCGGCCTGCTGGATGTCCTCGTGCCGCTCTTTCAGAAGCAGACCGGCATCGAGACTAAGGTGATCGCCGTCGGCACCGGGGCCGCCCTCACCATGGCGGAGAAGGGCGACGCTGATGCAGTCCTCGTCCACGCCCCGACGAGCGAAAAGAAGTACGTCGATCAAGGCGACCTGATTGAAGGCAAACTCGTCATGCACAACGACTTCA
>JBDSJC010000238.1:0-4827 GCA_039917655.1 Tepidiformaceae bacterium | reverse complement strand
GCCGGGAGCGACTGAAAAGGCCGTCGGCGAGAAGGCAAAGTCAATGATCTGTATATCGCCCGCAGCTGGGGGCGGCGGGGCTGGGGTTGGGGTGGCCGTGCTGGCCGGGGTCGCCGTCGCAGCGGTTGTCGAAGTCGGCGGCGTGGTAGCGGCCGCCGTCGGCGTGGCTGTGGCCCCGGCCGGAGTCGTTGCGGTGGGCACTGCCGTGCCTGGCGCGGCAGTGGCTGTCGGCGGTGCCGTGGCGGCTGCCGTTGGTGTGGCCGTCGGCGCTGCTGGCGCGTTCACAACGATCTTCCCGACCATCTTGCCCGCCGCGATATTCGCATCGATGTTCGCGAGCGTTGCTTCGGTGGGATCCGAATGGATTGTGCAGTAGTAGGTGTAGATCCCTCCTGCTGCTGGGGTGACCGCGAAGGGCGTGCTGGCCGCCATAGGCGACGGCGAGACAAATGAACTCCCGCCGAGTGGCACCACAGCGGATGTCGCATCGTGGCTGCCGGCAAATCGGATGAAACTGACCGTGTCGCCGAGCGGGATTGTCACGGATGCCGAGTTGTACTGGTTAGCCGACGTGCTTCCGCCGTTGGTCTGGCCAACCTGCACGGTGGTCGTTGTTGGCGCCGCCACGGCAACGTTGTTGCGAAGGGCACCCACGCCAGCGAGGCCCATCGCGGCCGCCATCAACGCGAGCCCGATCGTATGTAACGCAACCTGGGCTTTCCTCGTCCGGCGGGGAGTAGTAAGTGAATTCGGCATCGCGGCGCCTCCAAAAGCTGTTTTGATATCACCAACGAGTTCGCTGGTATTCCGTCTCCATCGTCATCCCGCGCACGGGCCAAACGAACCCACCAAGGTCGTGAACCATGTGCGACCAAGGTCGCAGTCCAAAGAGTCGGGCGAGCGGCCGAAACTGCCCGCGGAGCAAGAATTTTCGCTCCCCCTCGACGCCGATCGCGGCTAGCGAACTGCGCCGCCCGGCCGTTTCTGCCGCGCCGCAATGAGCGCTGCCTCCACGCGATTGCGCACACCGAGTTTCCGCATGACCCCTGTAATGTGGCTCTTCACCGTCTTCTCGCTCAGGCCGAGCCGGGAAGCGATCTCGCGGTTGGTCAGTGCCAAACCCACCATCTCGAACACGTCCCGTTCCCTTGCGGTGAGGCTGAGCACTTCGGCCATGTGCGCAGCGCCGCGCAGCCGGGCGGGGGCCGGTGCTGGCGCGCCCGCAAACATCGGCGCGGGCGGGCGAACCCTGTCAACGGCTTTCATGTTCGTGCACCCCTGGCGCTCGTGCTTCCTTAACGGAGTGGAGCCGCGGCGCCAGACACAACGTTCGCCCCTGGCAACCGCCACTGCGAATCCACCTTGGTCGCGATGGCCGTGCGACGATCGTCGCATTCCTGGTGGTCGCCGTTGCCCGTCTCCGCGCGTTGAACTCGAGCAGTCCGCTCAATGACCGGAGTTAGTTCGGCCGCCTGGGGCGCCGTTCGCGCGAGGCGAGGAGGGCAGCCTCAACCCTGTTGCGCACGCCCAGCTTCTGCATCACCACGGTGACGTAGTGCTTGACGGTCTTTTCGCTGAGGAAGAGCTGCGCGCCAATTTCGCGGTTCGTGAGACCCTGACCAAGCATCTCGTACACGGTGCGCTCCCGCGGCGTAAGGTCCTCGCCCGGGGAGGTCCGAGGGTGTGCAACCTCAGCCAACAGCCGGGACGCAATCCGCGGGGATGTGTAGCCCTCGCCACGGGATATCGCCCGCAACGCCCCGATCAGCTCCGCCCCGGCGGCACCTTTCACGAGGTAGCCGACTGCACCGGCCCGCAACGAGTCGAGCACCGTGTCGCTATCGTCCGCGCTGGTGAGCATGACCAGCTTCGTTGTCGGACAGGCGGCGAGGATGGAGGCAATTGCATCGACACCGCTGCCGTCCGGCAGGGCTACGTCCAGCAAGACGATGTCGGGCATCGTAATCCGGACTCTCACCAGCGTCTCTTCGATCGTCTCAGCCTCGCCTACCACTGCGAACCCTGGCTCGCGGGCAAGGGTCGCAACAACCCCCTGGCGAAAGAGCGGGTGATCGTCCACGACGAGTATGCGCAGGTCAGCGGACATTTTCGTCTCCCTGCCTGAGTGGGATTCGCGCTTCCACGGTTGTGCCCTGTCCGGGCGCCGACGTGACAGAGAAGGTACCACCCAGGAGTTCGGTCCGGTCGCGCATGCCCTGTACCCCCAGCCTCGCGCGGCGGGTCCGCGTCGGCGAATCGCCGCCCACATCGAATCCGGTCCCGCGGTCTTTGATCGTCAGGGTCACCCAATCTCTATCCCCGCCCAACCTGACCCACTGCTCCCGTGTCCCCGAATGGCGTGATGCGTTGCTCAGTGCTTCCTGCACAATGCGGTAGGCGGCAATCCGTTGCGCGGGGCTCGGATCCTCACCAACCTCCGCCGCTTCACAATGAACAACAGTGCCAGTGCGCCGCTGGTGCTCGACCACCGCCTTATCGACTGTCTCCCCCCAGGTGAGCCCGTCGAGTTGCGGCAGGCGCAACCCCGTCGTGATGTCGCTCACCTCTTCGAGCGCGTGACGCAACGCGAACTCCACGGTCTCGATGCTCTCCTTTTCTTCGGGCGTAGCCCCTGGCCGGTGCAGTTCGCCGAAGCGGAGGAGCGCCAGGGAGAGGTCCTGCGTCGGGCCGTCGTGGAGGTCCTGCATGATCCGCTGCA
Source organism: Tepidiformaceae bacterium (assembly GCA_039917655.1). Lineage (GTDB taxonomy): Bacteria > Chloroflexota > Dehalococcoidia > Tepidiformales > Tepidiformaceae > PNKC01. The sequence continues at coordinate 2,108 of JBDSJC010000238.1, read as the reverse complement.
GCACCTGTTCATCGGTTTGGGCCTTCGCACCAGCAGCCCGCCGCAAGCGCTGATTCAATCCTCGAATGCGTTGCTCGAGGGTCGCCTGCTGGTCGAACGCCGTTTTCAGACTCCGATTCTGGCGGGTGATTGTGCCGCTTGCACTGGCAACCAGTCCGACGAGCAGGACGTACATAACTACGGTGCTTGTCCCCACGATCGCCCAGCCATCGCGCTGGGACCTGCGCACTTCCGCAACCAACTCATCCGGAAGCTGGTAGAACTCCACGATGCTAGTGACGGTTCCGTCGCCGCTATGGGAGAACACCGGCAGGTAGGTCTCGACAAGCACTTTCCACCGTTCTCGCTCGAGGCGGTTTTCGACCTCGTCGAGGGCCGAGAGGGCCGAGTGAACCGAGCCGTCCAGGGCCACACGTAGGTCACTGGAGACCGGGTATCGCTGGCCGACCTGCGCCTGGTTCGTCGCGAACAGCACCTCGCCCTCTGTAGACCAGACTTTGAACGAGACGATCTTCTCGCCCAGGGGCGTGCCTTCGAGAAGGCCCCTCAGCGTCTTCGTGTCGCTCTCGGTGAGGCTCCCGCCTGCCTCGATTCCCTGGAGATGCGGACTTACGAAACTATCGACGTAGAGCGCGGTGATCGCGGATGTGCGCCGAATCACGCCCGACTCGATCTCGCCCGACACCCACCGGCCGATGACAGCTGCACCCGTGACCAGGATGACGAGGCAGGCGAGCGCGAAACGTTGGGTGAGGCTGAGACGGCTGGCTACGGCCCTGAGATGCGCAACCCAGGACCGCCCAGCCCCAGGCGTTCCTGACTCCGCCGATCTCCGCCGGGGCGCGAACCTTCTCAGCATCGCCACGACTCCTGTCCATTGCATCCGGAGGCGACCCATCCTTCGGGGCGCCGAACGGCGGCACTTTTCGCTAACGCGCGGGTTCCACCTCGCGGCATCTCTGCACTCTATACGTTCCCGCCCACCAGCAACGGATTGCCGCCGCGCTGAACGCTGTGCCGCCGAAAGCGCGCTCATCGTCCTCGCGCCGGTCTTCTCGTCGCAACCGCAACCAAACTTTAGCCATTCCGCGATTCCGGAAACGCGACTTAAGTCGCATAGCTTTCGCGCAGATGGGCTCTTTCCGCGGCCTTTCCTGAAGGGGCAACCAGAACATCCTCACTCCGGCAGGCCGAGGATGTACTGATTGGCGCACAGTAAAGATAGGGAATTTGCACGGCGTTTACAAAAGCGCCCGCATGGTTTCACAAGGCGCTCGTACTATCGGGGTGTTCACTTCGGCGATCGCCGAGTGGTGAAAGGGGGTCCCAGGAAGCGAAATAAATTACTGAACCCGACCATCTAATCCAAGCACGGTTTCGAACTCGCCCGTGCCGAACCTTCACAAATTGCGGCGGCGTTTCTGTATCGATTCAGCGCTGAACGCAGCAGAGGAAATTGAGAGCATGAACAAGAATAATACCAAGATAAGCACTCCGAAGCTGGCGGCACTTGGGTTGCTTGCATTCATCGCGCTGATCGCTGGCGTGGGCATTTTTGGGAGCGATGCCGCGAAAGCCGCTACGACCACTGTGCAAGTGGGGCAGACCAACGGCGGGACCACCGCCTCGAATGAGTACAACTCGGCATCCGTGACAATCCCGCTCGGTGACACGGTCAGTTTCATCCGATTTGCCGGCAGCCACGATGCGACATCCGCTGTGGTGCCACTCGGCGGGAGTTCATTTGCCTCGCCGTCGCCTATGGCGGCCAGCACGCCCTTCGCGGTCACCCCAGCAGCAGGAGGGATCTACACCTACTACTGCACGATCCATTCAGACCCGTCCGAGGCAACGCTCGCGAACATTGATGCGAATATCGCGGCGGGCAAGATGGTCGGGAAGATCGTGGTAAACGCAGCTGCAACGGCCACCCCCACGGCAACAGCCACGGGAACGGCCACCCCCACGGCAACAGCGACGGGAACGGCCACCCCGACGGCGACAGCGACGGGAACGGCCACCCCCACAGCGACAGCGACGGGAACGGCCACCCCCACAGCGACAGCCACGGGAACGGCCACCCCCACAGCGACAGCCACGGGAACGGC
>JBDSJC010000237.1:0-28712 GCA_039917655.1 Tepidiformaceae bacterium | reverse complement strand
GGCGAGCAAGAAGTGCCTTTCCTATTTCCAGGGCTCGATAGCCAATTGGGAAGCCGCCGACCAACGCCTCCTGCGCCACGTCATCCCCGAAAACCGGCTCCGCAGCTTCGACATCCGGAAACTCATTGGGCTTCTCGCGGACGTCGGATCCGTCCTTGAGTTGAGGCCGCAGTTTGGGCTCAGTATGATCACGGCTTTCGTTCGCATCGAAGGGCATCCGTTCGGCCTGACAGCTAACAACAATGCGTTCATTGGGGGCGCGATCGATAGCCCCGGCTCGGACAAGGTTGCTCGCTTCTGGCAGCTGTGTGACGCGTTCAACATCCCCATCATAGCGTTGGTCGATACGCCGGGAATGATGGTGGGGCCGGATGTCGAGAAGACTGGCCTCGTCCGCCACTGCAGTCGGCTTTTCGTCACTGGTGCAAACCTTGAGAGCGCACGCTTCAGCGTGATCTTGCGAAAAGGCTACGCCCTCGGTTCGCTGGCCGTGATGACGGGCACTTCGCGAGCGCCAGTCTTCACCGTCGCCTGGCCTGAGGCCGAATTCGGAGGAATGAACGTCGAGGCTGGAGTGCTTCTGACCCATCGCGACCGCCTCGCGACTATCGAAGACGTGGACGCTCGGGCCGCGGAGTACGAGCGGCTTGTGGCAGAAGCCTACGTGAGAGGAAGCGCGCTCAACAGCGCGTCCGTCTTCGGCGTTGACGACGTGATCGACCCGGCAGAGACGCGACGCTGGATAGCCGAAGGCTTGAAGTCCGTTCCGAACTCTGAGCCTCTCCGCCGCGGCCGCCGCACCTTCCTCGACACATGGTAGTTCTTCGGTTCAACCGGGAGTTGGTCCTGCGCGCGCTCGACATTCGTGTGAAGGCCTGCCGCGACAGAGCCGTCATCGAGGCGTCAATACCGGTCTCGCAGTCACTTCAGAATCTGGACTTAGTCACCATTGAACAAACATCGGCATTACCACGTGCACGTAGTCGGGCTCGTCGAGGGGGCGGAAGACGCCCTGGCTTGAGGGGCTGGTCATCTGTAGGGCGACTTTGCCGCCGAGGACGTTCAGGACGTCCTGGAGGTAGCGGCTGTTGAAGGCGATCTTGTTCGCGTCGCCGCTCACTTCGGCGTCGATCTTGCCTTCGTTGTCGCCGATTTCGTCGGCGCGGGCGCTGACCGTGAGCTGGCCGGGCATGCCGCCTTCGCCCGCCGCGATCTGGAGGCGGATGATGCCGCTGCCGTCGCGCGCAAAGATGGCGGCGATGCGCGTTTCGCGCTTGAATTCGTCCACGACAACGGTGCATTGGGTGGTGAACTCGGCGGGGATGAGCTGGCTGAAGTTGGGGAAGGTGCCCTGGATCAGCTGGGCGACCATCTCGGTGTCGGTGAGGGCGAAGAGGACCTGGGTGCGCTGGGGGTTGACGCGCATCTCCACGGGCTCGGTGACGTCGTTGATCAGACGCGCGAGTTCTCGCATGGCGCGGGCGGGGATGATGATCTCGATCGATTCGGAGGGCGCGCTGGCGAGCGTCACATCGGCGACCGCGAGGCGGAAGCCATCGGCGGCGGCGAAGGTGAGGCGCGTGCCATCGGTCTTGACGTGGACGCCGGTGAGCACGGGGCGCGAATCGTCGCTGGCGGCGGCGAACTCGACGCGTTCGATGGCACGGCGCATGGCCTTGGGATCGAGCTGGATGCTCGTGCCATCGCGGATCTCGGGGACGCGGGGGAAGTCTTCGGCGTCCATGGCGTTGATCGTGGACTCGTTGCGGGCGCACTCGAGCTTCATCTGGCGGCTGCGGTCGGCGATTTCGAGCTGCACCGTGGCCTGCGGGAGGGAGGCAACGAAATCGCTGATCAGCCGCGAGGGGACCGTCGTCGAGCCTTCTTCATCGATCTTCGCGCCGACCCAACTGCTGATCGAGATATCGAGATCGGTGGCGGCGAGCTTCAGACGGCCCTTATCGGTGGCGAGCAGGACGTTCGCCGTGATTGGAAGTGTGGAGCGCGTGGCCACCGCCCGCCCGACGATGGAGAGACCGCGCTGGAGGTTTTCCTGGAGGACCTGGACTTTCATAGTTCACCCGTATATGCCGTTCTGCGGATTATAGGGTTGCGGGGGTGCGGTAACAACTAACTGCGTATTCGCGTTAGCATTTGCGTGTGGATACGAATAGGACTAATAGGCGACATAATATCCTCTAGAACACAAAGAGTGGGAAACTGGGGGTGGGCGGCGGTGGTACGTCATGCGAACCCGGTGTCGCGACTTGGGAAGCAAAGGTTTGACGCGCGCGGTGGCGCCGTGCTGTTATGTCGGCGATCAACTGTTCGAACGAGGAGAGCGCTTTGAAAGCATCCATGCCCATCCAGACGACCATTACGGCCTTTTGTATTAGGGACACGATGCTTAGTGCGAACGTTAAACCTCGGGATTTTGGCGCATGTAGACGCCGGTAAGACAAGCCTGACCGAGCGGCTGCTCTACGCCGCCGGTGTGATCGATGCGATCGGGAGCGTCGATGAGGGCAGTACCCAAACCGATTCCCTCGACCTGGAACGGCAACGCGGCATTACGATCAAAGCTGCGGTCGTCTCGTTCGTTGTCGGCGACGTCACGGTCAACCTGATCGACACGCCCGGCCACCCGGATTTCATCGCCGAGGTGGAGCGGGTGTTGAGCGTGCTCGACGGCGCCGTGCTGGTGCTCTCCGCCGTGGAGGGCGTACAGGCGCAGACGCGTGTGTTGATGCGGACGCTACAGCGGCTGCGCATTCCCACCCTTATCTTCGTGAACAAGATCGACCGCGCCGGCGCGGATTCCGGCCGTGTGCTTCGGGAGATCTCGGAGAAGCTCACGCCGGCAGTCATCGCGGTGGGGTCGGTCCACGGGCTGGGCACTCGCAGTGCGGTTTTCAAGCCGTTCGGCGCGGACGATGGTCGGTTTACGGCGAGGCTCGCCGAATTGCTGGCTGACCAAAACGATGCGCTGCTCGCGTTGTACGTGGCTGATGCGAAGAAGGTGACGCATCGCATGCTTCGCCGCGAGCTTGCGACACAAAGCAAACAGGCGCTGGTGCACCCAGCGTTCTTCGGTTCGGCCATCACTGGCGCCGGCGTGGATTCGTTGATCGACGGCATCCGGGAGTTGCTTCCAGCGGTCGAAGGCGATGCCGAAGGCGTCGCGTCCGGTGCCGTCTTCAAGATCGAACGCGGTCCGGCCGGCGAGAAGATCGCCTACGCCCGGATGTTTTCGGGTACCGTGCGAACGCGAGATCGGCTGCGATTCCACCGGCGCAACGAAGGGAAAGTCACCGCGATCAGCGTCTTCGAGCGTGGCTCCGCGGTCCAGCGTGGCGCGGTGGCCGCCGGACAGATTGGGAAGCTCTGGGGTCTCGGTGAAGTCCAGATCGGCGACACGTTCGGCATCTCGCCAATCTCTTCTGAACGCCACTACTTCGCGCCGCCAACGCTGGAGAGCGTCGTCGTCCCACGCCACGCCGCCAACAAAGGTGCACTTCACGTCGCACTCACCCGGCTGGCTGAACAGGACCCGCTGATCAACCTGCGACAGGACGATTCTCGTCAAGAGGTATACGTCTCACTCTACGGCGAGGTACAGAAAGAGGTCATCCAGGCAACGCTTGAAAACGACTTCAGCATAGAAGTCGAATTTCGCGAAACGACGACGATCTGTATCGAACGGCCGACTGGCGGGGGCGAGGCCGGGGAGGTCCTCCACGCGAAGACGAAAACGAACGTCACCGGGCACAGCTCGCCGAGCAGCTCGAATCCCTTCCTCGCCACGGTGGGGCTGCGCATCGAGCCTGCGCCGATCGACTCGGGCATCGAGTTTCGGCTGGACGTCGACGTTCGTCTGGTGCCGTTGTACATCTACAAGACCGTCAACGCGTTCAGCGACTTCATGGCGCAGTACATCCGCGAAACGCTGCAGAACGGACTCTTAGGCTGGCAGGTCACCGATTGCACCGTGACGATGACCGACTGCGGCTACCGAGCCCCGAGCAGCACTGGCGCCGACTTCCGGAAGCTCACACCGCTGGTTCTCATGCGTGCGCTCGAGCAGGCCGGCACCGTGGTCTGCGAGCCGATGTACCGCTTCCATCTCGAGCTACCCGCCGACACTTTCGGAGCGCTGGCACCGGTGCTGGCGCACCTGGACGCGGTCCCGAAAACACAGGAGACGCGAGGTTCCCTGTACGCCATGGAGGGCGAAGTTCCGGCCGCCCGTGTCCACGAATTGCAGCGTCAGTTGGCGGGGCTAACCCGCGGTGAAGGCGTGTTGGAGTACGCCTTCGAGCGCTACGAACCGATCCGCGGCGCGGCCCCCACCCGGCCGCGCTCGGACAACAATCCTCTGGACCGCAAGGAATATCTGTTGCACGTCCAGCGGCGGATATAGCGCCGGCCGTCGCACGGCTACCGGTCGAGGGCGTCCAGGAAGCTGGTCATCTCTTCGAGGAACTCGGCGGGGTGCTGCTGCCAATAGTCCGGTTGCGGGGCGATCTTGAGGATGGCTCCGGGGATCATTTCGGCCAGCAGACGGGCGGAGCGCGAGGGGTGCAGGCCGTCGCCTTCGTGTGCGACGACGATCGTGGGGACGTTGATCGCGCGATAGGCCTCGGGGTGGTGGAACGGCGCGGCCACCAGCCCACGGATGGCATAGAGAAGGGTCAGCGGGTTCTGGCTCAGCAGCCACCGCGCGCGTTCGTCCGCCTCCTCCGGGTTGGCGGCGAAGCCCGGGAAGTTGCGGGCGATCTCCACGGTCTTTTCGATGCCGAAGTTCTGGACGGCCGCGGAGATGAGGTCGAGGACAGCGATCTCTTGCTTTTCGGCCGGTGCGCGCATCGGTTCGTTGCCGAGGGGCGGGGGCATGAGGATGACCAGCGCCTTGACCCTTTGGGGCTGCTCGATCGCGACCCAGAGCGCGCTGGCGGCGCCCATGGAGGCGCCTCCGATAATCGCCTGCTCTTCGCCCGCGAAGTCGATGAGGGCCGACATATCGCGGCCCATGTGCTCCCAGGTGTACTCGGCGGCGTCTTCGGGCCCGCCGGATTGGCCGTGTCCGCGGGCGTCGTAGGTGAGGAGGCGAACGCGCGCAAGGAGGGCATCGAGTTCGCGCCCAGCGGGCGTCACCTGCTCGAGTGAGCCCATCAGCCCGTGGCCGAAGATCGCCAGCGGACCCTCGCCTTCGAGGGAGTAGCGCAACGGGAAGCCGTTGATAGTGGCGAAGCGGTTGGTCAATTGCGCGCTCCGGGGAGTGGTGATTCGAGTGTAGAGGATGGGACGTTTGCCTCGCCCGACGTTGGCCGGGCGAAAGGGTCACCGTATGCTCGCAAGACAAGACAACGGCGGGGCGACCAGATGCGCCCAACGCCAGATAGTGAGCCCAGAGTGACCGAGAAAGCAGCCGACAAGGCGCTTCAGCAGATGCTGCGTCAGATGGAAGTGCGGCCCACCGACTACGACCGCTTCCGCGGCGACGTGGACCAACAGGAAGGGCGGCTGTTTGGTGGGCTGGTGCTGGCCCAGACGGTGATGGCCGCCGGCCACACAACCGATCGCGGCACGATCCACTCGCTGCACGCTTACTTCTTGCGCGCGGGGAAGCCGATCGAGCCGATCGACTACATGGTCGAGCGGATCCGCGAGGGACGGAACTTTCTGACGCGACGGGTGACGGCGATCCAGGGCGGCCACACGATTTTCGAAGCGTCGGTGAGCTTTACGACCCCCGAGGAGGGGATCTCTCACCAGGTGCCGATGCCCGATGCTCCCGCGCCCGAGGGCCAAAAGTCGTGGTGGGAGGCATTGCAACTGCCACCACAACCGGAAGCGTCGCGCCGCCGTCCGCGCTGGAACAACCCGATCGACATCCGCACCGGGTCAGTCGATGCCCAGCACAAGGGTCCGGACGGTTTGCCGCGGCGAGCGGTGTGGGCGAAGCCGTCGTCGGTGTTGCCCGAGGACCCGCTGATCCACGCGGCGGCCATGGTTTACACGAGCGACAGCGGAATGGTCGCGACCGTGGCGCACGCTTACGGGCTGTGGATGCCTGGTGGCGCGACCGCGAGCCTGGACCATGCGATGTGGTGGCACCGGCCGCCGCGCTTCGATGACTGGATCCTCTACGTGACCAACAGCCCGGCCGCCCACAGCGCCCGCGCTCTGACGTGGGGACACATGTACGGGCGGGACGGGACGCTGGTGGCGAGCGTCGCGCAGGAAGGGCTCTATCGAAAGGGTGAGCCAGCGCCGGGGGCATGAGCGAACAGGTGCTTGCGTTCAGTTCCGAATGCGAGGGTTGAGGTTGTAGGGCGGTGGCCCTCAACCCCCCTTCCGCCCGGACTCGCATTGACGTGGTGGGTGGGCGCGCAGATCATGCGCGCATATGGGCGGTGCATGGTTTGACCGGCACAACCCCTGGTTTGGGGCTTTCGTCCTCTCGGCGGTAGCGGTCGCCGCAAGCTTTTTGGCTCTCGCTACGGCAATTGTGCACCCAGGAGATGGCGGTGGCTCAGGGGATGCGGGCGTTGGCGCCGCCGAACCGCCGGGGACGGCCGCCACGCTTCCCGCAAATCTCTCGCTTACGTACGCCGGGCCGCTGCCCGCGCGACTGTCGGGTGCTGAATTGAAGGTGGTTAGCGCCGCTCAGAAGCCCGATATCACTTTCGTCCCGGGTGGCGATGCCGCCGTGGTGACGCGCATCTTCGTGCCGGTGGCGGCCATGGGGAGCGGAGTTGACGCGCTCACGGCGGCGCAGTTAGACGGCTTGCTGCGGGGCGCGATCACAAATTGGTCGGAGGTTGGCGGCGTACCCGGAAAGGTGGCCCGTGGAGTTGTGGTGCCGACCGCTGACCCTGCTGGACTGGCATTGTTGCAGCAGTGGATGGGGAATACCTCGGAGGCCGCGACTTTTGGCACGTATGCGGATTTACGAGCGGCGATGACCCTTGGCTCGGGGATGATCGCGCTGGCGCCGCTGAGCGAAGTCCGATTCGGCCAGCCGGCGGTCGCGCTCGATGGAGTCGACCCGGTCCGTGGGCGTGGCGACGCCAGCGCCTGGCCGTATGTGGAGCGGATCTCGTTTGTGGCCAACTCCGGGAAAGCGAAGGATGCGCTGGCCGGCCTGCGGGCAGTTGCCGCTGAGCCGCTACCGAAGGTCACGCGGGTGGTGGCCACCGGCGACATCCTTCAATCGCGCTGTTCACTGACGCAGATTCGCGCGACTGGTGACTGGGCGGCGGCCTTGCGCGGGCCGGTAGGCGAATACCTTGCAGCGGCGGACCTCGCGCTGGGATCGCTCGATGGCAGCATCCAGGATGTGGGCACGCCGAACGGCTGCATCGAGACCACCAACCTGACCTCGCCACCGGAGGTGATGGCCGCCCTGACGCTGGCCGGGTTGGACGAAGTGACGGTGGCCACGAACCATGTCTTCGACTGCGGCCAAACGTACTGTGGGAACAAGGCGTTTTTACGCACGCTAGAGCTGCTGGCGGCGGCGAACATCAAGGTGGTGGGCGGCGGGCGCAACCTCGAGGAGGCGTTGACACCCGCGATCTTCGACGTGAACGGCACGAAGTTCGGCGTGCTGGGGTTCGATGACATCGCGGCCGAGGACCTCCAGGCCACCGCGACCGATCCGGGGACGGCGCCCCTGGACGACAGCTACGCCGACGAAAAGGCTTCGCGCCCGGCCGAGCCGGCGTTCTTTCAATCAGCTGACAAGCTGCACCTGACGCGGTTCGAAGAGCGCATCCGGGAGTTGAAGACGCGGGTGGATGTGGTCATCGTGCAGGTACAGTCGGGCACGGAAGACACGCATGCGCCGAGCGAACGGAGCATCAAGGCGATTCGTGCGGCGGCCGCCGCGGGCGCGGACCTTGTTGTCGGCAATCAGGCGCACTGGGTGCAGGCGGTGGAGTTCGGCGAGAGTTCGTTTATGGCCTATGCGCTCGGCAACTTCATCTTTGATCAGACGCACACTCCGGAGCACACGCAGGGCTACATCCTCGAGGCTTCGTTCTGGGGCAAGCAGCTGGCTGCCGTACGGTTCGTCCCCTATCAGATAGAAGACAAATACAAGCCCACCTTCGTGACGGGCGCAACGCGCGCTAAGATCTTGGGAGATGTGTTCGCGGCGAGCAAGGAGTTGCCGGCGGCACGTTGAACACGGCAATGCCATTGCAGTTCACGACCGCTAGATTCGAGAGCTTTCCCTATCTACTTGACGAACCAGTCTGCCGTTAACTACACACACAGGAGACCCTGATCTGGGAGGCCGACCGTGGTCAACTCCGAACTTGTCGCCGAGGACATCGGCATCCTGCGCGAGACGATCCGCGCGAACGACGGGGCGAACGTTGCGACGAGCGCGTTTGCGCGAAAAGTCGACCAGCTGATTAACGATTTCTACGACGACATCGGTGAGCTATCGAGCCTGCGCTTGAGCGACATCATCGACCTGTTCCTGATCAAGGTACTTTACGTGAACCGCCGCAGCCGCGACGCGGAAACGCTTGGCTACCTGGGGCGGATGCTGGAGCGCTACCTACAGACGGGCGATCTTTCGCTGGACCGCAACCACGGCTTCCTGCCCTACCTCACGGACCTGATGGAAGAAACCGCGAACCCGAGTGGCGCGTTTCAGAACTCGTTCGAAGCGTACCGGAAGTATGGGGACAACGCGCTTTTCCTTTCGGGGGTCTTTCCGCAGAGCCTCGGGCGCAAGCGCGGCGCGAGTCGAATGGGCGGCGCACCGCTGGTTGATACGAAATACTTCGTCACCCTTGGCCGCCGGTACTACGAGATGGCGGCTGGCGAGGACCTTGCCGAATGGGTCCGGCAGCGGGCGACGCTCCACCGGCTGGCGCAGTTCTTCGATGTCTACGTCGAAGCGCTGAATGAGATGTCCGGCCAGTACGTGTTAGGCATGGACATGAACATCATCGCGGACAAGATGCTGGACGCCTTCAACGAATACCGGGAGACCGGAGACTCCCGAAAGCTGGAGACGGCCCGCAAGTACGCGGCGATGTTGAAGCTGGATGGGAATAGCTGGCCGGCGCTCTCCTCTCCGGAGAAGCGGCCCGAAGCGTATTTCTAGCGGGGGTTGGGCAAACCAGCGGTGGTTGGCGGTTGGCGGACGGCGCGACCTCACGCTTGCCAGCACAAATGTGATCAATCCAACGGTCAGTCGTCTCAGGACGCTAGCGGGCGTTGAGCGAACTGGCGGCGGTTGGCCACTTGGCTTTCGAACACCCAATGCTCAGGCGCGCCTTACTTTCGGTGTGTGGCCAGCCACTCCTCAGCGATCACCAGGCCTTCCAGTTCGCCCATCACCTGGTGCGCGGCTTCGGTGTCGTGGAGGTCGTCTTCCAGGCGGTACGAACGCCCGTCGTTGGTGCCAGCGGCCGGGACGTAGCGCACATGGAGTCTCCGGCAAGCCTCGGCGGTGAGCGCATCGAACGTGGTGAGCCTGGCCTGCGCGCGACGATAACCAGCGCGAGTCCCGGCACTGTTGTGGAACTGCGCGGGGCCGCGTACCACCGCGACGGTCGATTCGCGCGCGACGGCGCGACGCAGCACCTCGGCGACCACGCCGCTGGCCTGCTCTGGGGTGAAATGCGGCTCTCCGCCGATCGCCCGCACAACAGCCTGGCGGGCGAACTTGAACGAGCGCCGATCGACGAGCCATGGCCGGTCCCCAAATCGCAGCCCGGCTGTGGCGAACGGCTTCCCAAAGCGTCCCATCCTCCGTTCAATCCGCAGCGGGACCGATTCGTACGTGCACCAGAAGGACGCAGCACGCAGGAAAACGACATCAGGCTGGAAGCTCTTAATCCAGCGATCCACGTGGCTGGGTAAGTCGGGCGTCGGCCAGATCGGGCGGACCATCGACTCCACGGCCTCGCCGATTGCCGCGCTCACCACCCGCTCCACGACGGCCGTCGCGCGCATCTCCGGAGCTACGCCGGAGTGGGTGTCAGTGCTGTTGGTCAGGCGAAGGATGCGCATTGGCACATCGTAGCGGCGGCGCGAGTGACGTTCGAACCTGCGAACAGCCGCCGTCCCCGCCCGTATACTGAAAGGATGACCACCGCCGCACTCATACTCGCCAACCGCGCCTACCTCGACCACGAGGTGCCTCGCGGCGCGCCCGAACCGAGTGCGGCCGCGAACGGAGGGCTGCTCGCCGCGGTCCGGCCGGTCATCGCCCCCTGGGACGGCCACTCCGGCACAACCTGGATCGGTGCGGGTCGCGGGACGTTCGACCGCGACTGGGTCGATTCCGAAGGTTTCGAGCTCATCCCATCGTTTCGCGGTCCGGTTTGCCACCGGCGCCTATTCTTCGACGATGAGACGTGGGCAGGCCACTACGGGGCGGTTGCCAACAGCTTCCTCTGGCCTCTCCTCCACCTCGTGCGCGGGCCGTTGCCCGAGCTAACCGACTACTACCCCGTCCCGGCGGCGCCAACCGAGGTGGAATGGGCCAGCTATAGGGCGGTGAACGTGGGCTTCGCCGAAGGCGGGTCGGGGGAACGCGCCCATCCCACGGCGTGGGTGCACGATTATCAGCTCGCTCTCGTCCCGTCGCTGCTCAGGGATCGCGGGTTTCCCGGGCGGATCGGGTTCTTTCTCCACACCCCGTTTCCGGACCTGGAGGTAGCCTCGCGGTACTTGGGCGTCGCCGCGCGTGGTCACTTCAGCGAGTTCGTCGCGGGCATCCTGGGGGCGGACCTGGCTGGTTTCCAGTCGCAGGCCGACGTGCGGCGGTTCGCTCACGCGGCGGAAGAACTCTGTGGCGCCGTGACCGATGGCGCGACGCTTCGTTTCGAAGGCCGCTGCGTATCGATAGGGTCGTACCCGGTAGGCGTGGACGTTGATGAGCTTTTGGCTATTGCCGCCGACGGGCCGCCGCCAGCCGGCATGGAGAGCATAGTCGAAAGCGGGCTGCCGCTGGTCATTGGGCTTGAGCGGGCGGATTTCACAAAGGGCATCCCCGAGCGCCTGAAGGCGATCGCCGCGGCCTACCGGGGCGGCGCGAAGTTCGCCTATGTGGGCGTGGCAGCGCCCACTCGGGCCGGAGTGAGCGCCTACGCGGGCCTCGCGGCGGCCATCCAGTCCGCCGCCGATGAGGCGGCGAACGCGGCGAAGGATGCGGGCTGCCCGTTTCTCCACACCCAGGCTGTCCTCGCTTGGCCCGAGGTCATCGGGCTGCAGCGCCGCGCTGATGTCGTGTTCACATCGTCGCTTTCAGATGGGCTCAACCTGGTCCCGATACAGGCCGCCATCGCCCAATCGCTGAAGCCGGCCGCCGGGCGGGCGGTGATCATCACCGGGCGCGACGCTGGTGTTGCCCAGGCATTTGCCGGCTTCGAGAGCGACGGTTTGGTACCCGTGGACCCGCTGGACCACGAGGCGATGACCCAGGCCCTGGTCGAAGCACTGCGCGGACGCCCGGGCCGCGTGAGCGACAGACTGGTCACGGCCATCCGTGAGAACGACGCGTTCAGCTGGGCGACGCGATTCCTGACTGACCTGGAGCGCAGATGCTGACCCTCGCCGCAATCGAACAGATCCGTGCCCTTGCGACCGCAAGAGGGCCACTGCTGATCGCCACTGACCTCGATGGCACGCTGGCGCCGATTGTGCAGCAGGCGTCCATGGCGCGCGTTTCGCCCGCGGCGCTAGCTGTCCTGGAACGGCTCTCGGCTGCGGCCCGCGTAGCCGTGATCACAGGCCGGGACTTGAACACGGCGCGCCGCATGGTCCCGGTAGCGGGCGTGATCGTGGTCGGCAGTCACGGGCTTGAGGCGTCCTTCGAGAACGACCTGTTGCCGGGGGTGGACAGGGTGATTCTCAGCGCGGCTCTCGAGCTGGTCGAACAGCGCGTGATCTCGATGGCCCCAAGTTCGTTCCTGCACATCGAACGGAAGGCGATCTCTACGGCGTTCCACTTCCGCCGCGCGCCAGAGCTGGAGGCGGCCCTGCGCAAGGCGTTGGACAATCTGCCAGAAGGCCTGCGCCTACGCGAGGGTCGGATGGTGCTTGAGGTCTTGCCCGATGCTCGCGGTGGCAAGGATCTGGCGCTCACGGCGCTGGTCAACCAGGTGCGCGCCAAGGCACTCTTTGTCATGGGCGACGACGCAACCGATGTGGGCATGTTCCGAGCGGCGCTGACGTTTGGCGCGAAGGGTACGCACGTGCTGCTCGCGGGAGTCTCCGGCGGCGAAGAAACCCCGGCCGAGATCGCCGAGCTCGCGGACGTCATGCTCCGCTCCACGGAGGAAGCGCTCGAGGCGTTGGAGACTCTGGCGAGGGCCCTGGGGGCCTGAGCGCGGGTATGCTGGATGCGTGACAACGGTACAGGTCAGCAGTGGTGGTAAGAAGCCGCAGGTGGGACGGGATCACATCGAGATCACGGTCACGAATCTCAGCGACGCCATCATGGCCAAGAACGGCCAGCTTGCTCTAGAACCCGTCCGAACGGAATGGACCAGCAGCTGCTCTAGCTAACTGCTTAACTGCTTTCGCCGATCTCCCAGACGGAAAGTCGGCGCGCGGCGTAGACAAAGAGCAGCGCGGACACGCCGAGCACCAGGAGGATGGCTATGGTGCCGTTGAGGTCAGCGGTGAAGATCGCGCTGGGTGCATTGACTACCCGATCAGCTACGCCCAGCGTGTACTGACGCACGCTCACGTAGCGCAGGCCACGGAAGAGCCGGGTGAGCACCGCCTCCCAGATGAAGACGTAGAGCAGGCCAACGATCAGCGCGCGGCTGGTTGCAATGCTGAGAAGGATGAAAAACGCGGTGTACACAAGGGCGCCAGCGGCCGCGGCGATCGAAAAGCCAACAAGGATCCGGTAGTCGAACGGGTGGTCGAGGGCGATCGCCGTCGAGACGATGGTCGCCAGCAGGACCAGGGCGGTGGTTACCCCCCAGGCGACCACCAGCTTTGAGGCGACAACCTGCCATCGAGGGATGGGCTTTGAAAGCAGGTAGACGGCGGTCCCATCCTCAATCTCCGAACCGATGGCAGCCGTGCCGAAGATCAGCGCGCCCAGGGGCAGAAAGGTGCCCACAATCAGCTGTTTGAGTAACACCTCGGCCACCCAACGCGGCTGGTCGCTGAGTACCTGGCCCGTGCCAGGGACCACGAACGTGTCGCTCCGGATATCGCTCAGCCGGTAGACGATCGCGATAAGCACGGGGATGAGGGCCGAAGCGAAGAGCAGGACGCTGCGCTTCTGGCCCAACATCTGGCGCGCGGTCAGTTGCATGATCGCCAGGTTCATCGCTTCACCAGGTAGGAGAATACGCTTTCGAGGGACTCGTCCGTGGGCAGCAGTTCGTGCAACGTGACGCCGGCGGTGCGTGCTATGCGCGGAACGGCGAGGGTGAACTCGGCGAAATCAGAGGTCCGCACGCTCAGCCGGTCGTCCCGCAGTTCGACGCCAAAGATCGCCGGGTCGGCTACGAGCGCGGCGGCGAGACGCCGGTCATCGCTCGATCGGACGGTGAAGGTGTGCGGGCGGTCTGTCATCAGACGCCGAATGTGGCGGAAGTCCCCGGAGGCCGCCAGCCGCCCCGAAACGACCACGAGGACGTTTTCGGCGAGGCGCTCAACCTCCTCGAGGATATGCGAGGAGAAGACGATCGTTGTGCCGCTGGCGGCCATCTCGCGCAGCATCGCCATCATCTGTAGCCGCTGGCGGGGGTCGGCGCCGTTAAATGGCTCGTCCAACAGCAGGACCGGAGGTTCGTGGACAATCGCCGCCGCTACTTTGACGCGCTGCTTCATTCCCTTCGAATAGCCGCCGGTCGCCCGGCCCTGCGCGAACTCGAGCTCGACCCGCTTGATCGCGCGGGCAGCGGCAGCCGCCGGGTTGGGAAGCTTGTGCAACTTCGCGCTGAGGAGAACAAACTCGTAGCCGGTGAGGAATGGATAGACAGATTCGCGTTCTGGGACCAGGCCAACGCGGGCATACATCGCGGGGTTCTTCCAGGCGGATTCGCCGAGAACGTTCACCGTCCCCGCCGACGGCGCCAGAAACCCCGAGAGCATATGCAACAGCGTCGATTTCCCTGCTCCGTTCGGGCCAAGTAGCCCAGTGACGCCGGCCTCGAGTGAGAACGAGACGTCGTTCACGGCGACGATGTTGCCGTACCAGCGGGAGACGTTCGTGACCTCGATCGGTGGTGGGGCGCTGGTCGCGGCAACGGCCGGAGGTCGCGTCTCGATTGTGCTCGTCACGCGGCGATCCGGGCGTACCGGCGAAGGATCAGCGCGGTCGTAATAGCGGTAACGGCGAGCGTCATCAGCGGGTAAATCAGCATCGGGAGGTCCGCGATGGAGACGATCCCCTCGCGGTCCGAGCGGGCATCGAACAGCCAGCCGGTAGTGCCGGCGAGCAGGTCGAACGGGCTGAGGAGGATGGCCAGGTGCCCAATCCCGCCCGCCTCCCGGACGAAGATGTTCGCAAGCGGAGTTGTCACGAGGAAGACGGCGATCACCGCGACGGTGGCGTAGGAGCGCCGCGACGTCTGGCAGGCGATGGCCAGCGAAAGCGATGCCATCAGGCTGGCGATGAGCAGACCGCTGATGATGATCCGCGGGATCTGGCGCCAGTTGTCCTGGAGGAACTGCGTGATGTCCTTGGTGGCCAGCATGTTGCCGACGAACAACACGGCCTGGGGCAGCAGTGTGAGCAGCAGCAGAGCAGTGGTGAACGCGGCCAGCTTGGCGAGCGCGTAGTCTCGCCGTTCGAGGGCGCGCGAGAAGTAGAGCGAGAGGGTGCGGGTGCGCTGGTCCCGCCCAACGATCTCCGGGGCGACGGCTGCGCAAAAGAGGGCAACGGTAACCTGCACATAGCCGTAGTAGTTTTCCGGCTTAATCAGGTCAACGATGCCGGAGGCGATGGAGGCGATGCCAAGCTGGATCAGCGCCGGGATGAAGGCGATGATCGAGATGGCGATGGGAATGATTTTGCTGCTCGAACGGCGGCCGAGCCCGAACGCCCCCCGCAACGTATAGAAGTAGAGCGAGAGCACCGAATGACGCCGTCCCAGCCTCGCGCCATCGTAGTGGCGGTAGCCGAGGTCGTAGATACTCCCCGCGCCCTCAGACTGCGACGACATTTGTGTCCTCCGCGCTGGGAGCGCGAAACAGGTCTTCGAGGTTCTGGCGGCGCTGCTCGAGTCGGACGAGCCCAAGGCCGAGGTCCGCCACGGTGTCGCGAATCTGGTCGTAGACCGCGTCGTCCTCGATGCCGATGAGCAGCAGGCGCCCTTCCTCTTTGACCTTTAGGCCGAGCTGCGTAAGCCGCCCGACGAACTGGATGGCGTCCCCTTCGACTTCCACGGCCAGGACCTGGATGCGTCCCGTGAAATCACCGATTGGGGCCGAACGGAGCAACTTGCCGCCATCAATGACAACGAGGTGTTCGCAGACGCGTTCAATCTCGCCGAGAAGGTGCGAGGCCATGATGATCGCGATGCCGAACTCTTTGCCGGTGCGGCGCACGAGGTCCAGCATTTCATCCCGGCCGGCGGGGTCCAGGCCGTTCGTTGGCTCATCGAGGAACATCACGCGCGGGTCATGGACCAGGGCCTGGGCCAGCTTGACGCGCTGTTTCATGCCGGTGGAATAGCCGCGGATCTCGCGGTAGCGCTCTTCGAAAAGCCCCACGTGGCGAAGGGTTTCGGCGGTTCGTTCGCGCGCCGCGGCCTTTGGCAGACCGTTGACCTGAGCCATGTGGGCGACGAACTCCGTGGCGCTGACATCGCCCGGCAGGCAATCGTGCTCGGGCATGTAGCCCACAAACTGGCGCAATTCGGGGCCCTGGGTGGCGGCGTCCAACCCCAGCACCGTGGCGCCGCCGCTCGTTGGTTCCAGGAGGCCGAGGAGGATCTTGATCAGTGTGCTCTTGCCCGCGCCGTTCGCGCCCACCAATCCAATAATGCCGGGTTCGAGGGTGATCGAAAGGCTGTCGAGGGCGGTCACGATGGTGCCGTAGCGCTTCGTCAGTTGGAGGGTTTCGAGCAGAGCCACGTGGCTAGGGTACACGGGCGCAGCCACAGTGGGCGTCCTGTGAGCCTTTACTTTTTCACTGGGGCGCCGAAGTAGCCCGGCGCCTGGTCGATCGTCGGGTCGAGGCGGGCGATCTCGGTGGCCGCGATCCTGTACGCCTCGCCGAGCGCGGCGAAAGTGGTGGCGCCGTCGTTCGTGAAATAAGCGATGTCCAGCGCTTTGGCGCAGGCCCCCGGCCACGGGCTGTTGGCCATGCCTTGCCTCGAAACTAGCGACGATGTGCAGAGCACGCGCAGTTCGCCCTGGCGGCCCTGGATGGCGCCCAGTGTGCCCCCCGGCGCGCCCGTCAACCAGAGTGCGACGGATCCTCGGGCGGCCATCACCTCTACCGCGAAACGTTGAAACTGGGTGACGCTGCCGTCATCACTACAGGCCAGGGCGCCGAGCAACGGGCTCGCCGCGCGGTCGGCTCCCACTGCGCCTGCAATCTTTTTGCAGACCTCAGCCCAGCCGGCCTGGGTGCCAGCGGCCGTCATGTATGCCTCGACCCCGTTCCAGAGCGCAGGGTTGTAGGGATCGGCCGTGGGCTCGGCAGGGAACCATTTTGCGAAGTCGGCCTCGGGCAAGGCATTGGCGACCGGCGTACCGATGGCGTTGACGTAGGCTGGCGCGGAAGCCGGCGGCGCCACCATCGGCCCGACAATTGGCAACCCGCCCAGCGAAGCCGCGAGGTCCGCGTTGTAGCAGCGCACAGTGCCAAAAAGCGCAAGCACCACGACGAGGAGACCGATCTTGCCCACCCCGGGATCATCGGCAGGGGGGTTCGCGCAGCGTATTTACAGAAGCACTCTCAAAACCAGCCTTTTCTCTTGAAGTACGTGCCCATCCCGATGGCGATTGAGGCCATGCCAACCACCATGATCGCGAATCCCCAGTTGCTGTGAAGCCCGGGCACGTTGTCGAAGTTCGTGCCAAAGACGCCGGTGACGAGGGTCCCGGGGAGCATGAGAGCGCCGACCACTGCCAGTACCTTCATCACCTCGCTCAGGCGGTTGTTGATCGCACTGAGATAGCTGGAGAGCGCGACTTCTGCGTCCTCTCGAAGCCCCTCGAGGGCAAGGTCGGTCCGCACCAGGTGGTCATAGATATCGCGGAAATAGACGCGGTTCGGTTCAGCAATCTCTTTGAATTCGCCGCGACTGAGGCGCTGGATGACGCCCAGTTGGGGCGTGAGCACGCGGCGAATGCGCCCCGCCCGCGAACGGAGAGCGAGGATTTCGCGGTGCTGCTGGCTGGCGCTGCCGCTGACCAGGATGTCGTCTTGAATCGCATCCAGCTGTTCGGCGAGCGCGTTCACACGCGGCAGGATGGCATCGACGAACCGGTCGACCAGTTCGTACAGGACGCCATCGGGTCCTGGGCGCACGCCGATGGCGTTCCGTAGGGCCGTCATCAAGGCGGCGGCGGCGGGTTGGTCGCCATTTGGGCCGGTCAGTCCGATCGGCCGATCCTGGTAGGTGATCAAAAAGTCCTGGCCGAGGAAGACGTCAATCTCTTCGGTCTCGCGACCGTCCGGCGTCTCCACCACGGCGTGCAAAACGATGAACAGATAGTCGCCGAAGTCATCGATCTTGGGGGCGTGAGGCAGCTCTGAACGGCAGTCTTCGACGGCGAGATGGTGGAGACCGAAGCGCTCGGCCAGTTCATCGAGCCCCCGGTCGTCCGGTCCGGTGATGTCGAACCAGCAGAAGCCGGTACCCTCTACCTCGCCTTCGTGCCAGGCGTCGCCGCGGAAGGACAAGGTTTGCATGGGGGCAGTATGCCCCGAATTCACGATTCACGATTCACCCCTCGAGATTGCGAGACTCTGTTGCGGGGGGAACGCTCCGAGTGTTTCGAGCCACGGCCGACAGGAAAGAGTTCCTTCCGGCGGTGGATTGACGCCCACGCCGCGCCGTGCCCTCCATCGGTTCTTCGGGGGAGCTTCGGACAACTTCCGCTCTCCAAATGGCAAGTGTCAGCGCTCAGCGGCGTTGCGCGATTCACCCTGGGAGCGGTTCGCTTGCGCGGCGGTTTCGGAGTTGAGGAGGCCCGGTGCGGAACATCTCGACACGTTGTCCCGCACCGTGGCCATCACTCATTGCAATGCTGCCGCAAGACTCGGGATGCTTATCTTGAGCCGCCTGCAACGGGCCTCACGGTACTTTTCAGCAACCAACGAACGGAGGACATTTTCCATGTCCCAGATCACCGATACCCCGGCGCCCGCGAACAGCTCCGCTCATACCCATCACTGGCGAATCGAAGAAGCAAACGGACCAGTCAGCTACGGACGTTGCAAGGGCTGCGGTGGACAGAAAGAGTTTCGCAACTGGCTGCTGGAGACAGACTTTACGACTCGCAGCGAGCACGAACTGGCGGCCTGATGAGCGATGGCCGCCGCGCGGTCGAGAGTCAGGACCTCGGGGGCCCCGTGCCCGTGTTCGGAGGGTTCGGAGCGACCGGACACGAGACGTCCGGGTTCCAGTCCTGGAAGATACCGGAGGGATTGGTCTTGAAGGTCCAGGCGTGGAGGACGTAGACGCCCAGGGCCTGGTTGAGGTGGAAGGTCTGTCCCAGGGCGAGTGCGGTGGGCGGTCCAGCGTGGCCTTCCGCATCCCAGGGAGCAGCAGGCACGATGTACTCGACGGCAGCGAGCTTGAGCAGCCCCCCGGGCAGCGGCTCATAGACGATCGCCTCGGGCTTGAGGAGGTCGAAGGTCGTGTCGAGGAGGGCGGGGTTGATGTAATGGAATCCCATCGCACCCACTCCCGGGTTGTCGAAGCACTGGCTTAGCCCAGGTTGCAGGTTCCAGCCCGCGGCCTGCGCCTTCGCCGTGGTGTCGAACCCGCTGATCGCTGTGCGCACGGCCGCGAGCTGGGTGTCCGCGTCGGCGCCCTTCTGGCTAGCAGTCGCGCCGGTCGCAAGGAAGGCTGCGCCCAGCGCAGCCAACAACACCAGCGCCATCCCACCGAGCCACCTCTTTCGGTTGTCTTTCATCTGATTTCTCCTTTCATCCCTGACGGTTGGTTGCCGTTGAGGACTCGCTACAGGTCGGCGAGCCTTGCGCCATCGCCCCGCTCGCCGGAAGTGTGATCGAGGCAGCGACGAACGCCGCCGCTACGAGCCGAATCGTGGTTGTTTTCACTTTGGTCTCTTCACCGATTGAAATAGGGATCGAGCGCATTTACGCGCGTGATGCGGTCAACGGGCAGACCGTTCCTGTCGGCGGCCTTGCGGATCGCCTCGGGTGTAGGCCCGTCGTAAACGCAAAAGGTGCGTTTCTTGTCATCGCTGACATAGCTGTGCAGCCAGGTGACGCCGAGCGCGCCGTTGTTGTCGACTACGCGCATGCAGGTGCTTGCGCCTTCTTCGTTTGCTGGGATCTCAAGGCCTTCGGGAAACGTCCGTTCCACTATGTATCGGGGCATAAGCCCACCTCCGAACTCGACTGCGGCCTGCGCCGCGCGCTGTCATCCAAGCACGTTCGTTGGAGGCATTCGCGGGCAGATCTGCCCATCTTTCGAAAGCACAATGCCCAGATTCAGCCAGCGTCTGCTCTGCGTGAGAGGCGCGATCACCGGCGGCGGTCCATGCCGCACCCTTGAAAGGCTGTCCGGGGAGGGCCAAGATGACGATCATGGCTCCCAAATTAGAAACCGTTGGCCTTCGGCCTCTCCTTGAACGCGAGGACGCATCGAATGCTCTGGAAACAGCGTTGACCAAGGCGGTGGCTGGGAGAGGCAGGATGTTGGCTATAGGCGCTGAAGCGGGGGGCGGGAAGACGGCTCTCCTGGACAGTTTTCGCGCTAGTCACCCTCATGTCCGAATCCTACGGGGCGGCTGTGACGCACTCGCGACGCCTCGGCCCCTCTCGCCCCTACTCGACATCCGCGCCCAGTGTGACGCGACTCTCGGGAAGCTCATCGGGTCACCAACGTCAGCTCACGAGGTGGCCTCCGCACTCCTTATCGAGCTAGGCCGAACTTCCCCCACGGTTCTCGTGCTCGAGGACGTTCATTGGGCGGACGAAGCGACGATCGACCTCATCCGCGTCTTAGCGCGGCGCATCGAAACCGTGCCAGCGTTGGTCATCGTGTCGTTCCGGACTGAACTCGATATTTCGCATCCCCTCATGACTGCTCTCGGAGATCTCGGGTCGAGTGCGGGTTTGCAGAGACTCACCCTCCACTCCCTGTCTGCACGGGCGGTCGCCACGATGGCCGAGCGGAGCGGCATCGACGCTGCTGAGCTGTACGAACGGACCGGCGGAAATCCGTTCTTCGTCACTGAGGTGCTAGCGTCTCTCGCTGAACGAATCCCCACAACGATCCGGGAGGCGGTGCTTGCTCGGGCTGGGCGACTCAGCCTCCTCGCGCGAGCCGTCCTGGAGACCGTTGCCGTCATCCCGCCGCTGGCCGAACACTGGCTCCTGGAAGAAATTCTGCCAGGGTGCGCTCGCTCGCTCGAAGAGTGTCTCGCAAGCGGGACGCTCGTCGCGAATAACGAAGGGGTGCTGTTCCGTCATGAGCTGGCCCGAGAGGCCATCGAGGGATCGCTGTCGCCCACACGCTGCGTAAGCCTCAACCGCTGCGTGCTTCGTGCCCTGACGAACTGGGCGGGTTCCGAGCATGATCTTGCGCGGCTCGCTCACCACGCTGAACTGGCCAGTGACGGCGAGTCGGTGCTCCGGTTCGCCGCTGCCGCCGGCGAGAAGGCTGCGGCAGCGGGCGCTCATCGAGAGGCGGCGGCTCAGTTTGCACGTGCAATTCGGTGGGCCGACCCACAACCGGCCGCCGTTCGGGTTCACCTGCTCGACCGACGGGCTGCGGAGTGCTTCCTGACCGACGACCGTGCGGAGTCAATCCTTACCGTCCAGGACGCCATCCTGCTTCAGCAGACACTTCGGAATCCACGCAAGGAGGGTGAACTCCTTGCGTCAATGAGCCGCATGCTCTGGTGCGCGGGCCGGATTGACGAGGCCTGGGGCGCAACTCGAGACGCCGCCCAGTTGCTCGAACCACTCGGGCCATCAGCGGAGCTCGCGCGCACGTACAGCGCCATGTCGATGCTTCTCCTCAATGATGAGGACGCGCCCGGAACCGCGGCGTGGGGGGAGAGAGCGCTCTCAATGGCCCGCATGTTTGGGGATGGCGAGAGCGAGATGCAGGCCCTGACCAATGTCGGCACGATTGAATTGCTGCGAGGGAACGAAAACGGTCGAGCCAAATTGAAGGAGAGTCTGCGGCTGGCAGAGCTGGCCGGATTGGACGAGCACGTCGCCCGCGCCTGGGCGCACCTGGCCTGGGCCGCTGGCCGCAATCGTGATCACTCCCTGGAGGCGACATATTTCGAGGCTGCGCTGGATTTGTGCCGCGAGCGAGACCTCGACCTGTGGCGACTGCACGTGCTCGGCTACGTAGGTTCATCTCGACTGCAACATGGCCGGTGGCGGGAAGCGGCCGACATCGCCACGCTCGTTGCCAAGGATGCCAGGTCAGGTCCAGTGTCGCGCATCCACGCATTGACTACGCTGGCGCTTTTGCGAGCGAGGCGTGGGGACCCGCAGTACTCCGAGGTTCTCTGGCAAGCGGAAGAACTGGCCGCGCACTGCGGGCAGATTCAGCATCTGCTTCCGGTCGCAACGGCAAGCGCGGAGATCGCCTGGTTGAATGGCAAGACTGATGCAATCCAGGATGCAACGGACAAGGTATTCGACCTCGCGGTTCGGAAGGGAGCAACGGCGGCGGCGGCCGAGCTAGCCCGGTGGCGCGTACGAGCGGGCATCCCGATCACCTTGAGCGGCTCGATCCCACGCCCTTATCGCCTCGAGATTGAAGGACGTTGGGCAGCAGCGGCCGAAGAGTGGAACAGGCTCGGATGCGCATACGAAGCGGCCCTGGCACAGGTTGAAACTGGAGACGAGAACCTCCAGCGGGTAGCGTTGCGAACGTTCGACGACCTTGGAGCGGTCGCAGCCCGAAGCACGGTTCTTCGAAGGTTGCGGCTCCTCGGTGTTCGGGGGTTGCCCACCGGCCCTCGGCCCAGCACTCGCGAGAATCCCTGGGGCTTGACGCGCCGGGAGACCGATATCCTCCAGTTGTTGAAGGAAGGCTGTAGCAACTCCCACATCGCACGCCAGCTGATCCTTTCCACCCGGACGGTGGATCACCACGTTTCCAGCATCCTTGGGAAGCTTGATTCGAAATCCCGAACGGAGGCGGTCAGAAAAGCTGCTGAAGAGCCTGCGGTTCCTTTGAGCACGTAGGACGCCCATCCCGCAGACGGGCGAAGGCCATCCCGCGGCACTACTCACCACCGATCACTCATGGTGAACTTTGGCGGAGGTAGACAGTCGGAGGTAGGCAGATTGATCAATCTCCTGAGCCCGTCAGTCCTCGCGGCGGCCAGAACAGAGAGGTGCCGCCCCGGCCGCCTCATCGGGCGAGGCCCGCTTCAACTCTCGCCCGGCGGCCCGGCTTCGTAGATCGGAAGTGTAAATCCAAACTCTGTGCCGCCACCCGGCCGGCGTTGAGCCCAAATGCGGCCACCATGGAACTCAACGAGCCGCTGACAAACCGCGAGACCGAGACCAATGCCGCTGGCACTCTTCGCGGTCGCGGTGGCCCGGAAGAATGGCTCGAATAGCCTCTCCAGATCCTCGTCCTGAATTCCCGGCCCGCGATCCGAAACGCGGATGAGGAGTTCAGCCCCCTCTGCGACCGCAGTAACATCGACCGGTCCCGAGCCGCCATACTTCTCAGCGTTGCCAAGGAGATTTTGGAGGACCTGTTCGACATGTCCGGCGTTGGCAGCAGCGGCCGGGAGCCCACGATCGACGACGACATTGAACGCCCCCCCGGGGTAGCTTGCCCGACACTCAGCGACGACTGCGTTAAGCACATGTTGGACGAGAACGGGCTCGGGCTCTTCACTCCTCTCACTTTCGTGCCGGCTGACTACGAGCATGTTCTCCACTCGCTCTTGCAACCGCCTCGCGGCACGCGTGACGTCGTCGTAGGCCGCGCGACGATCTTCCCTGGTCAACTCTTGCTCCCGTTCGCGCAGGAGGTTCGCGTTTCCGGCGATTACGACAAGAGGCGTGCGCAGTTCGTGCGACACCATGCCAAGGAAGTCATCCTTGACCCGGTTGGCTGCAATCAGCTGAGCCTCTGTCCGCTTCTGTTGGTCGATGTCCGTGCAGGTCCCGAACCAACTCCGCTGACCCCTCGCCGTAAGCAAAGGAAGGGCGCGGGCCAGGTGCCAGAGGTATTCGCCGTCGGCGCGTCGAAGCCGGAACTCCGTCTCGTAGATGACGCCTGTCGAAAGTGCGTTGTTCCAACGCTCCAGGCAGAGCGCCAAGTCGTCAGTATGGACCGACGAGCCCCAGCCCCAACCAACGCTAGCCGCGTAGTCCATTCCGCTGTACGCAAACCATCGCTCGTTGAAGTAGTCGAGCGCACCGTCCGCTGTTGCCGTCCAGATAATCTGCGGGAGTGCTTCGCTCAGGGTGTGATAGCGCGCGTCGGAATCATCCTGGACGGCTTTCGCGTCGAGCGCGCTGGCGCGGAAGGCGCGCAGCAGCACGACGAGAATGCAGACAGTTGACAAAAGCACCAGCGCCGCCAAACTACCGACGATCAAGCGAGCGTATCGCGCCTTGGAGCTTGCGTCCGCGGACCGCGCCGTGAGCGTCTGAGACTCCGTGCTTTGCAACGAGGCGGTGATTTCGCGGACCTGACCCATCAGCACACTGCCCTTGTTCGTTTCGACGATTGCCAGTGCTGCCGTGGAACCTTGGGTTTGATACGTTTCGATGGCGGAGTGGAGCTCGCCGAGCTTCTGTGCCGCGAGTTCACGCATCGTATCGATCTGCGGATCTCCTGGCCTCAGCGATCGCAGGGCGTCGATCCTGGTAAGGATCAGGGGCGACGCGGCCAGGTAGGGGTTCAGATAGCCAGGGTCTCCCGTGAGGAAATAGCCCCGCTCGGCTGTCTCAGCATCGAGGAGCAATTTGACCACCTGTTCTGAACTCAGGATGACCGTGTTGCTCTCCTGGATCGCATCTGCTCCGTTGGTGTACTGACGGTTCCGGTAGACGGCGAAGGCCATTGCCACCACGGCGGCTGTGGCCAGCACCAGCGACGCTGTCACCAGGAGGCGGACGGTGCGGCCCGGCGCGCGGGGAAGGGGCGAATGCACGTATTTATCCTCGCCGCGACGCAGTGCCGCCTTCTCTATCGTGGTTTCCGGAACCTTACCGCAACAAGGTTCCGGACGCCTGTGCCATGTACATTGCAAGACCGGACAAGATGACGGAATGGCCGACGGGGTGGGAGATTAGAAAGATGCCAGAACCCAAGCAGTCCAAGTCAAGAAGGGATCGCACCCCTTTCCTCGGAGGTGGCTGGCCCGGGTTCATCGTTCGCTTTGTCTAGATTCGCGCTGCCACATCAGGCAAGACGCTCCGGGGGACGGGGGTTACGCAATAACGGGTACAAACGTGATTACAATGGCGTCGTCGCCTGCCAGGCTTGTGGTCGCCAGTGTAGCGGTGCACTCACGCAAGGTTCCATCTTTCGCGCGGATATCAAGCCGGACGGGGCCGGAGCGCCCTGTAGTCTCAAGTGACCGCGTGGCGTTTCTTCGTTGGTCGGAGGCCGCCCACAGCTTGAGCTCCCGTCCGGGCCGACCCATGGTCTCGGCTCTCCAGTAGCCCGTTAGCTGAAAAAAGGCCTCGTTCGCGAGGACGAACGCTTCAGTGTCGCGGCGTTCTACAACGATGGCGGCCGGGTTTCCGAGAAACAAACGACTGAACTGATCTTCAGAAATCCGAAGATTTTCCTGAAGCCGTCGTTCCTCGGTCTTCTCCCGGACCACCTTCACAAAGCCTTCGATCACTCCTCTGTCATCGCGCAGAGAGGTCAGCACCCCGCTGGCCCACAGGCGGCTGCCGTCCGCGCGCACGTGCCAACGATCATCGTCGGCCCTGCCCTCTGTGGCCGCGATGGTGAACTCGCGGTCGTCTTCGCCTATTGCTTGGTCCTCGGGGGTGAAGAGCAGACTCGCCGACTGCCCAAGTACATCATCGCGCGACCGACCAAATATGCGTTCAGCTCCGCGGTTCCAGGTTGTGATCTTGCGATCCGGGTCGAGCGAGATGATCGCGAAGTCAAGCGCACCTTCGACGATCGTCTCGTAGTGGTTTTCGGCAGATGACACAGAGTCGCTCCTTACCCGACGCACCATAAAAACAAATGCGTGCTTTCGCCTTCGTTCCCAGATGGTGCGAGGGGACAGTGGGTCTCGAGGATTGACCTGGCCGCGCTGCCTCATCCAGGCAGCTCCGCCGTCCGGGCCAATCCTCGATTTATGCTTTCGATATGCCGGAGGCCGTATGCTCACGGCGCTGTCTCGCTCCGGAGGGTTCGTGCTCAAGTTCGTAATCGTTTCTACCGGGGAAGAGCAATCGGAGCAGGCAGGCGCCGCCCTCGCAGACCAGGTGCGGGCGTACTACGACGAACCGCCGCACGCCGTGATTCTCTTTGCTTCTCCGCGATTTGACGCCGAGGCCTTGCTCCGCGAGTTCAACCGTCTGGTTCAGCCCGCCCAGTTGGTAGGCTGTAGCTCTGCCGGCGAGTTTACGCAGGCCACGCAGGGGACTGGGCTGGCGTGCTGCGTGGCTATCTGGTCAGAGGATCTTCAGTTCCAGTCGGCCCTCGCTCAGGGCATCTCGGGGGATCACCAGGGGTCGGCGCGCCGGATGGCCGAGGCGCTTGCTGACCAACCGGCGCCAATCGACCACTTCCGCACGGGCATCCTGTTCGTCGATGCGCTTGCGGGCCATACCGAGCCCTTCCTTGATGAACTGACGGCCGCCACAGCCGGGGCCTATCAATTCGTTGGCGGGGGCGCAGGCGACGACGGCCAGTTCAACAAGACCTGCGTTTTCCTGGGCTCGCAAGTACTGGGCGATGCGGCGGTTGTCCTGGGCATCGTTTCGAAGGTCCCACTGGCCGTCGGTGTGGGCCACGGTTGGACACCCCGGCCGGAGCGGATGCGAGTGACGCATTCCGAGGGCAACGTCCTCTACAGTCTGAACGGAATTCCAGGACGGGACGCTGTGGAGGCACACGCCACTGCGACCGGCCAGTCGCTCGATCTCGCAGACCCGCTTCCCTTCTTCCTCCACAACATCCTGGGCATCGAGACGCCGGCTGGCTTTAAGCTCCGCGTCCCGCTGGCCCTGCAGGCGGACGGCTCGCTCCTGATGGCCGCCAGCATCCCCGAATCGAGCGTGGTGAGCTTCATGTCCACCAGTTCCGCCTCCTCGGCGGCCGCCGCGCGAAACGCCGCCGCCTCCGGAATGGAACAACTCGCCGGGGCCGAGCCCAAGTTCGCGCTCTTCTTCGATTGTGTCGCAACGCGCCTGCGGATGGGCGAGGACGAGTTCCAGGCAGAACTCACCGAACTCTCCCAGGCCATGCGAGGAGTCCCGTTCCTGGGATTCAACACGCACGGCCAGGTTGCCCGCGCGGCCGGTCAGTTCAGTGGCTTTCACAATTGCACAGCCGTGGTCTGCATGTTCCCGTGAGCGTTCGAGCTACTTCAGCCTTGTATGCGCTTCTCCCCCGTTGTGCGTCGATCGAGGACGCGCCGGAGGCTATCGCTGAGCTTCGGGAGACCCTCGGGGCGGAGGCCATTTTTGCGTTCGTCCGGGATGCGGAGCTCGGAGTGCTGCTCCCGGCGCCCCGGTTTCCACCGACGGTGCCCACAGCCGAAGGATGGCACGCTCTGTTCGATCTCCCTTCGAGCGAGCCAGGCGCCTGGTTTGAGACCGCGCTGCCATATCCTGCGGCCGATGAGGAGACGCCCGCCTTCGTCATCAACCCAGCGCAAGGCACGATCGTGGTGCTTGGCCGAAGAGTCCGCCCATCTGCAATCGACGAGATCAGCGTGCTAGCCCCGCTGTGGCTTCAGGCCTTAGCCTTCCAACAGCGTGTCGTCGTTGCAGATGCGAACGCCGCCTTGGCGAGCTCCATGGTTGTCGATGCAGACCGCACCCAGTCGCAACTGGATCAGGCCCTGCGCAACGTGCAGAACGCGCTGCGCGAAGCAGCTGACCGAGGAGCGCGCGTCGAACTTCTACGCGCCACTGCCGAACGTCTCCTGTCGGCCGAGGAGGCCGAGCTCTGTCTGCCCGCGATCGCGCTCGGGTTGAGCGGACAATTCGGAACGAACGTCCGCCTTGAGCATCTGCGAGCCCCTGGTTCCGGCGCAGGCATCCAGCCTGGTGGAGTCTCGATCATCGCACTGAACTCTCGCGCAAACGCAAACATCGATCTGGGCTGGTTGCGGGTAGAGACAGAAGGATCCCGACGGCTCGATGGCGAAGACTACGTCCTGATCCGTACAGTGGCCGACCAATACGCCATCGCCTTCAGCGGCGAGGCGCTCCGGGGGCAGCTCGCCGAACGCGCCGAGGACCTCTCCTCAGCGGTGCACTTGCGCGAGGAGTTTCTCTCGGTCGCCGCACACGAACTTCGCAACCCCATTCACATCATCAGTGGATTCGCTGGCGTGCTGCAAAAGGCGTTGCACAAACCCAGCCCCGATGGAGACGCGCTGATCTTCGAGTCGCTCGGTCATATCGTGCGGTCAGCGCAGAAGATGACGAGCATCGTTGACGGGTTTCTGGACATCCTGCGGATCGAGCGTGGGCGACTCTCGCTCGACTACTCGATGGCTGACCTGACCGAACTGATCGGTCTGGCGGTCGCAGAGGTCGAATCTGGGCCGTTCCTGCGGGCCCATCGCATCGTGGTCGATGGGCCCGGGCGGGTGAACTTCGTCTGCGATCCAGCCCGGCTGGTCGAGGTGATCGCCAATCTGCTGAGCAACGCTGCCAAGTATTCGCCGCCGAACGGTCAGATAAGCGTCAGTGCTGAGGAGATCGGTGAATCCCTCCAGGTGTGCGTGACCGACGAAGGCATCGGGGTCAGCCCGGAGGAGCAACTCACGATGTTCGACGCTTTCGTCCGGGGCGCCAGCGCGCCAAGACACGCGCCGGGCACCGGAGTGGGCTTGTTCGTGGCGAGAAATATCGTCCAAGCCCATGGTGGGACCATTCGGGTCTCGAGTCGCGAGAACCACGGCACAACGATGACCTTCACAGTGCCGCGAATGCCCGTGGAGTTCGCAACGGTGAAAGACACCGAATTGGAGTAGCGCCAACGCTCGTCGGCTTCCGACTTGAGGTACGGCGCCAAGGCCCCCGAGTCCCGGAAGAAACCCGCTCCACGATCGCCTGTGCAGTGCTGACCATCCGGCGTGCCGGATGGTCAGCCAACTCGCCGTGGCGCGGCGTTAACCCTGGGCAGTCGCACTGCGGCGTTTCCACCACCGCGAAATCATCGGCCACGCCATGACCAAGAGCCATATCACTCGCAACAATTGACGTCTCCTATCGTCGTCTCGTTAGCGGCGCAGTGTCGCGCCCAGAAAAATCCCGACGACGAGGGTATCACCTGGTTCTCTGGGAGCATGCTTTTCGTCTACCTCCACGTCGCCTGGTTTGCGGTGTGGATTCTGGTCAACCTCGGCTGGCTTGGCGTAAC
>JBDSJC010000236.1:0-3810 GCA_039917655.1 Tepidiformaceae bacterium | reverse complement strand
AGCGGCGCAGACGGCCGAGTAATCGTTGGCCGGCGTGTGGACGATGAGCTTGGCGAGCAGCGAATCGAAGTTCGGGCTGGTGGTGTAGCCGGTGTTGGCGAACGAGTCGGTGCGGATGCCGCGACCGTGGGGTGGCTCGAAGGCCGTAAGGGTGCCGCCGGCGGGCCGGATTGACCCGTCGGCGGCCATGCTCTCCATGGTGATGCGCGTTTCAATGGCGAAGCCCCGTGGCGGGGGGATATCGCGCTGGAGCAGCCCGAGGCCGGCGAGCGTTGCGCCTCCTGCGATCTGGAGTTGGGCGCGCACAAGGTCAACGCCGGTCACCTCTTCGGTGACCGTGTGCTCCACCTGGAGGCGCGGGTTGGCTTCGATGAATGCGAAGCCCGAGCCGCCTTCCAAGGCATCAACGAGGAACTCGAAGGTGCCGAGGCTGCGGTACCCCACCTCACTGGCGAGGCGGAGGGCGGCGCCGGTCAGTTGGTCGCGGATCGCCGTGGGCAGCGTCGGGCTTGGCGCGATCTCGACGATCTTCTGGTTGCGGCGCTGGATGCTGCATTCGCGCTCCCAGAGGTGGCTGACTTCGCCCGAACCATCGCCGATCACCTGGATCTCGATGTGCCGCGCGCGCCTGATCAGCTGCTCGACGTAGACATCGCCGTTGCCGAAGGCGGACTTCGCCTCGGACTGGCAGCGTTTGTAGGCGGAGTCCAAGTCGTCCCGGCGTTCTACCAGCCGCATTCCCCGGCCACCGCCGCCGGAGACCGCTTTGACCATGACCGCGCCGCCGGGGCCAAGGCTTTCGACAAAGGCGTGAGCTTCATCGAGGGAGGTGGGGCCGCTGGTGCCTGGGAGCACCGGCACGCCGAGGTGCGCGGCCAGGGCTCGCGCCTGGCCCTTGTCGCCAAAGAGCTCCAGCGTCTCGGGCGTGGGGCCAACGAAGGTCAGGCCAGATTCGATGCAGCGGCGGGCGAAAGCAGCGTTTTCGCTGAGGAAGCCGTAGCCGGGGTGCACGGCGTCGCAACCGGCTTCCCTGGCTAGAGCAACGATCTGTTCGATATCCAGGTAGGCGGCGACGCCAGAGCCGCGGAGAGCGATGGCGGAATCGGCGCGGCGCGTGTGGAGCGACCGGGCGTCGTCCTCGGAATAGATGGATACGGTGCGGATCCCGAGTTCCGTGGCGGCGCGGATGATGCGGATGGCGATTTCGCCGCGATTGGCAATGAGCAGAGAGGTGACGGACATACAGGCACAGTTCCCCAGGGCGAAATGGTTGTGGGCCAATGGTAGCGGGGAAGCGCGGGGACGTGTTCGCGGCTGAGATTAGGCGGGTATCGCCGCGGCTCTTTCGGGCCGGCTGTGCCGGAAGGCGAGCAGACAGAGCGGCGCCAGGATTGCAAAGACCGCCGCGATCACCGCGAATCCGGCGCGCGGGCCCTGCAGATCCGTGACGAGCGCCACCGTGGCAGGCCCAACCACCCCTCCGAGGCCTTCAGCGGACATGAGTGCGCCGATCACGACCCCGCGGCCCTTTCCCGAACCTGCATCGAGCATCATGGCGGCGATCAAGGCCGAGACGCCTCCGACACCCAGGCCGAGGACTACGGCGACCGCCGAAGCGGCGGCCGGAACGCTCGTCAGAGAGAGGGCGAGCGCTCCAGCGGCCGCCAGGGCGTAGAGCAAAGCCATTTCGAGGAAGCGCCGCGACGGGCGGCTTTGCCTCGAAATCACGGCGAGGGAGACTGCCGCCGCCGCTCCAGCCGGCAGCAGGACTACCGTGGTTTGCAACAATGTGAGTCCAAGCGTCCTCCGCGCGTACGGGCCGTAGATGCCTGCCAGGGCGGAGAGCGCAGCGAAATCGAGGAACAGGATGAAGGCGAAGATGAGCAGCGCTCCCGAAAAGCCGGTGCGCGGCGCAGAAGCTTTGTGTTCTGCGTGCAGGTTGCCGCCGCCAAGGGTGCGCCCGGCGATACTCAACGCCGGGACGGCGATTATCACGATGGCGGCGATGAATGCCGAGCGACCGCCGCCCAGTTGCGCGAGGATGATGCCAACAGCAAATCCCACGCCGGTGGAGGCGTATCCGGCCATCGCAAGCATTCCGCCGATACGGCCAAGCTGGCTGGAAGGCTGCGTTGCCGAGACCAGCGCGTAGGTCAAGGGCCAGATCAGCCCTGCGCCGATGGCCAGCAGCACGGTCGCGCCCAGGAACAGCGCCAGCGATTGGTAAAAGGCCAACCCAATCATGGCCAAAAGTTGGACGGCTAGCGAGGCCGAATAGACCATCCGGCCACCCATGCGGTCCAGCAGCCGACCGCCGATCGGGTGAACGATCAGCCGTGTACCGCCGTAGAGGGCGAGGGTGTAGCCGGGCAAGCCCGGCGAGGCGTCCAACACATCCAGCAGGTAGTGGTTCATGAACGAAAGGAAGATGAGCGCGTAGAGGATGTCCTGCGAGACGGCGAGGGCGAGCGCCACTACGAGCGCGCGACGGTTGAGGGAGTGAGGCGGAGTCACAGTTCCAGTATGACCGGCTTCGCGAATGCGTTGTGCCAACGAATGAGGCCGGCGCATGGTGACGCCGGCCTCGGATGTTCGAACGGGGACGCGGGAGGCGCTAGTTCGTGAGGGCGATGTGGGTTTGGGCAGCGATGGAGGCGAACGCCGCTCCCAGGTCCGCGACGGTTGGCGCCTTAAAGAAGCGGCAGCCCGGCTTCCCTGTCTGGCAGGGGCCAACGCCCGCAACGCCACCGTCCGCGATCTGCTTGAGGAACGTGTCGCTGGAGAAAGCGCCGAGGCCGATTGTGTAAATCAGGATGTCGCCATTGGCCGCGCGCTGCGCTTCCATGAAGGCGGCGGTGTTCGCGGTGGCGTTTCCGTCCGCCCCGCCGTTCTGGCTGGGGCAGGCAGTGGTGTTGTAGTTAGCCGCGTTGTAGGGGGAGCCGCAGTACGAGTTGGCGAGGCCGTCCGTGAGGAAGATCATCACCCTCACGGCATTTGCGCGCTTCCCGGCGCCATCGAGCACCTGTCTACCGGCGGCGAGACCGGAGGCGGTGTTTGTCCCGCCGTCCGGGTTATTGATCCCGGCGATCGAACTTTGCACCGTTGCAAAGCTTCCGGTGAGGTCCTGACGCTTGGCCGCGGTGTTCGAGAACGACGCCAGACCGATTTTGTCGTAGCCCGGGTTGAAGAGCGTAGTGAAGAACTGGGCATTGGCCATTGCCGTTGCGAAGACATCGTACGGCCCAGCTGTGGCCGGCGCCGACAACAGACAGTTACCGTGGTAGGCCCAGAGCTGCGTGTTCACCAAATGGGCGACCGCCGGCGGTGTGGTGTTGAGGAAATTGTTCCTTTGCCCGCGGGTGACCGTCATCTGTGTGCCATTGGGGATGGCCGTGATCAAGAAGATTTCGCTGTCGATCTGAATGAGGCCCTTGCGGCCACCGCCGGGGGTGTACCTGTAGTACTCGGTGGTGGTGTTGTAACCGAACTTTGCATTGTTGTTAGCTGCGTTAGTGTCTTTGAAGATGGCCGTGTTGTCGACGGTTATCGTCAAGCTTTGGCCCGCGCTACCGGACGGGATCGCGGCCGTGAGCTTAACGGCGTTGGCGACGCGGCCAGGACCGATTGATGGGCCAGTAGCGTCCACGCGCGGGTAGCTGCCCCAGCACATGGAGCCGGAGATGTCGAGCACCAGGCTGACATCGAGCACCTGGGAGGCGGCATCGCCTTCCGCCTGGACGTTCCACGTGGGGAGACCAACGAACTTCAGGAAGAAGGTATCGACCTCGGCGCTGGCGGCGACATGCAATG
>JBDSJC010000235.1:0-12501 GCA_039917655.1 Tepidiformaceae bacterium | reverse complement strand
AGCGGTGTCTGTCCGTCGCGCGCACCGCTAACGGCCGCACCAGCGCTCGCCCTACCCGTTTGCGCGTGGGGCGAGTCGCGGCCCACCGCAACGACATCCGCGGCGAAACTGCGCCAGGCGTAGGGTGGCGCAGGCTTTTCGCTGCGTCCGTGGCCCACGTTGCCGCC
Source organism: Tepidiformaceae bacterium (assembly GCA_039917655.1). Classification (GTDB taxonomy): domain Bacteria; phylum Chloroflexota; class Dehalococcoidia; order Tepidiformales; family Tepidiformaceae; genus PNKC01. Next base: position 12,334 of record JBDSJC010000235.1, on the reverse strand, counting down.
AGACCGAGGGAGCGCTGCTCAGGCGCACCTCCCGTCGCATGGCCCGAGTCTTCGTGTCTACGTCCGTTGCACTTCGCCCCTCGCCGCGACGCTCCGACCTCCACCCGTCCATAATGCGCGAAACCGAACACCGGGTGCCGCCATGCGCTTTCGCTTCACGCCAGAACAGCAATCGTTCCGTACAGAGGTCCAGGACTTCCTCCGCGACAACCTCCCCGCCGAACCGGAGGGCCCGGTGGACGACCGCCTTCGGGGCGACATGGGCTGGTCGCCCGAGTTCTCGCTGAAGCTGGCCGAACGGCGCTGGGTCGCCCTTCCCTGGCCAGAGGAGTATGGCGGCCTCGGCGGCACGGCCATGCAACAGGTCATCTTCAACGAAGAGATGTCGTACAACCGCGCGCCGATCGGCGCCCATCGCCGCGGCGTGTTTTACGTCGGCCCGATCCTCATCCCCTACGGCACGGACGAGCAGAAGAAGAAGCATCTGAGCTCCATCACCAGTGGCACGGGCTACTACTGTCAGCTCTTCAGCGAACCCGGCGCCGGCTCGGACCTGGCCTCGCTGCAAACCCGCGCCATCCGTGATGGCGACGACTACTTGGTCTCGGGCCAGAAGATCTGGACCTCGGACGGCCATCGCGCGGACTACGGCTGGCTCGTCGCCCGCACGGACCCGAACGCGCCCAAGCACAAAGGGATCAGCACCTTCATCCTGGATATGAAGGCGCCTGGTGTGACCGTCCGCCCGCTGGTCAACATGGCTGGGAGCCACAGTTTCAACGAGGTCTTCTTCGACAACGTGCGGGTGCCGAAGGAGAACATGGTGGGCGAAGAGAACCGCGGCTGGTATCACGCCGCCGCCACGCTGGACTTCGAACGTTCAAGCATCGCCGGCTTCGCGGGCACTCGCCGCTTCCTGGATGACCTCGCCGCCGTTGTCCGCGAACGCCCGCGCACCATGCAGACGCGCCACAACCTCGCCGACCTGTACACCACAGTGCTCGTGGGGACGATGCTCTCTTACTCGATCGCCTCCATGCAGGAGGTGGGCCGCGTGCCGAACAAAGAGGCCTCGGCTGCCAAGTTGCTCAGCTCCGAACTGCGCCAGAACGCCAGCCTGGCGGCGATCAAGGCGCTCGGGCTCGAAGGCCAGGTGCAGGAGGGCCCGGGCGCGGTCCGCCACGGCCGCTACACCCGCGACTACCTCGCGAACGTCTCGGCGACGATCGCCGGCGGCACCTCGGAGATTCAGCGCAACGTCATCGCCACGCGGGGGTTGGGGCTGCCGAGGGGGTAGGCAGGATGGGCGATTGCGGCGCGCGGTCATGGCCCAAATCGTGTGTGGTGGACCGTTTGTTGGGAATCCGCCGAACTGTGAATTCTGCCTTGACAGCCCTCTCGCGCCCGGCGTAGGTTGCCAGTGATGGGTGTTCGAATCAGCATCCCACAATCGTGACGGCGACGCTGCAATGCGCCGCCGTTTGTGCGTTCTCAGGCTAGTGTTCCTGGAGGGTTAGCAGGCCATGCAGTCGAGCTTGATCGGCAAAGTTGAAAAGGCCAAGGTCTACGCGGGCGAGCGCCATCGAATGCAGATCGATGGCCTTCACGTCGCTTTCCACGGCGAAAATAGTGACCACGAAGTCGCGTTTAGCGATGGCGCCTGGCACTGCAACTGCGGGTTCTTTGCAGAATGGACCACCTGTAGCCATACGATGGCGCTCGAGCGTGTGCTCGTTGGCATGGTCTCGGCGCAGGAAGGGGAGCTGGCCACAGCGGTCTGACGCGCAGGGTCGAGCAAAAGTTCGCCGCCCCGCGTACGTGTGCTCCGGCCGAGCGCTACCGCCAGTCCACCGGCCTGCTCCTCGATTCTTTCCGCTTTCTTATGCGGCTCACCCTGTGGAAACACTCGTAACGCCCGATAGCGGAATGCTAGGATGCGGAGTGCAACCGCAGGAGGTGCCGGGCATGTCCGGACTTGGATTCAGCTGGCCAGCGTTCTTCGTATACATCGCGGCACTCTCGTTCATGGTCCTTGGCGGGTTCTGGGGGCTCTATGCAAGCCACCATCCGGCCTTCCTCGCGCCCATCCTCCTGGGCCTCTTCTTCTTCTACCTCTGCTGGGAAGCGGTCGTCGAGACGGAGTCCGCTCCGCCCAAGAGCCGCGGCAAGGGTTAGCCCGACCGCCGCGCCACGGCCCAAGTCGCGCCGACTCGCCCGCCAAGCCACCCGCCGGACGACCTCCGAACTAAGACGGGATTCCGAGGAGTTGACGTGCCCCACAGTAGAGCGTTTTCTGCACGGGTCCCGCGAGATCTGGCGGCAATCGAGTCCGTTTCTTTCGAGCGTTTCCACGATCTGGTCGCCAAAGGCGTCCTGTCCGACGCGGCCGATGATCGAAACGGGCCCCGCCCCCGCTCGCAGCGCGGCAAGGGCCTGGTTGCCGCCTTTGCCCCCGACGAAGATCCGCAGATCGTGCGCGAGCAGCGATTCGCCTACTTGCGGCAAGCCCGGTGCGCGGACGACGAGGTCCATCATCAGGCTACCAACGACGGCGATTCCGGCTGTCACGCTCAGGAGCCTACGGCACCCGAAGGACCCACCCGGTCACGGAGCCGTCCGCTTGCCTGTTGAGGCTGTGGTATTGCCTACTACACCCATGCCAATCCGCATTCTCGGTATCAACGGCAGCATCCGGCAGCGCAGCAGCGCGGACCGGGCGCTGCGCTTCACTCTGCAGGTCCTTGAGGCTGGCGGCGCCCAGTGCGAGGCGTTCGAAATCGGCGCCCTGCCGGTCTTGGACGGCCGGCCAGACGACCAGTATCCGGCGGCGGTGGGCGCCTGGCGCGCGGCCTGCGAAGCTGCCGACGCATTCGTCATCACCGTGCCGTCGTATCACGGAGCCGTCCCCGGCGGCCTGAAGAACGCGCTGGACTTCATCGACGAGCCGCAGGTGGGCGGGAAGCCGTTTGCGCTGATTGGCATCGCCAACGGGGACGCCGAACCGGGCGTTACGGACGTGGCGCGCATCCTGCGGCACATCGGCGGCATCGCCGGCGTCCCGGATGTGGTGATCTCCCGCGCGAGCGAGCACTGGGGTCCCGGTGACCAGCCAGCCAACGCGAGCGTGAAGATCACGATCGCCAAGATCTCCGACGATCTGATGACCCTCGCCAACCTTCGCGCCTCTGGCCAACTGCCGACGCCGTGACCGAGCCGCGCGACCGGCATGCCGCCTGGCGCGAAAAGACGGCGCAGCCAAAGGGCCGGTTCTGCCCGGACTGCGGTGGCGCGCTGTTCTTCGATTATCGCGGAGGCGAGCGGAAGCCGTTGTGCCCCGCCTGCGGCTTCGTGCGCTACCGGAACCCAGCCGTCGGCGTGGCGGCGGTGGTGCGGGACGCGGGGGGCCGCGTGCTCCTCGGGCGACGCGCGGGCGGGGACTACGCTGGCCACTGGTGCATCCCCTGCGGCTACGTGGAATGGGACGAAGAGATCCGCGCCGCCGCGGTCCGCGAGTGCGCGGAGGAAACGGGCCTGGATGTGCTGCTCGGCGAGGTGGTTGCCGTCCATTCGAACTTCCACAGCCGTGACAAACAGACGGTTGGAGTGTGGTTTGCAGCGACCGTTACCGGCGGCGAACTGCGCCCGGCGGACGGGGAGTTGACCGAGCTCGGCTGGTTCGATCCCGGCCAGCCGCCGCACCCGCTTGCCTTCCCCACGGATGCACTTGTCCTTGACCAACTCGCTGCCGAGCCTCGACAGGCGCGCTAAACTAGAGAGTCATGGAAAAGCTGCGTCCTTCGGCCACGGGAATCACCGCACTGCTTGTGGTGCTCTGCGCCTGCTCCGCAGCGAGCGTGACGCTGATCTCCGTGCGCATGCAGCAGACCAATTCGCAAGAGCTTGAGTTCCTGCGCTGGAACCTCGCGCTCGCCTGGCTGCCGATGATGCTGGGCCTCACGACGTTCGTCGCCCACCGCTGGCACTGGCCGGCGCCAATCGTGGTTAGCGCGGGCATTGCGTGGCTGATCTTCCTACCTAACGCGCCTTACCTGGTGACCGATATGGTGCACGCTGGCAACACCTGGCAAGCGGTGCCCCTCTGGTTCGATATCGTGATGTTCGCTACCTTCGGCGGCACCGGACTGCTCCTTGGCTACGCTTCGCTTTACCTCGTCCACGCCGTTGTCGCGGACCGTTTTGGGACGGTGGCCGGATGGGCGCTGACGTTGGCCACGCTGCTACTGAGCGGGACGGGCATCTACCTCGGGCGCGTACTTCGGCTCAACAGTTGGGACCCGGCAACGCAGCCTGAACTCTTCCTCTCAATCGCCCGGCGCAGGCTGGAAGCGCCACTCGAGAACCCGGGCCTCTACACCGTGATCGCGTTGATGAGCGTGATGCTGGCGGTGGGTTATTTGCTGTTCGTGGCTTCGGCGAGGATCGCCGGTGGTGTGATGGAACGGCGCATGGGGCGCAACTTCTAGGCCTGGCCGATTAGCCTCCGCAAATTGACCATCTCGATCGCGGCCTGGGCGGATTCGGAGCCCTTGTGGCCATCCTTGCCGCCCGTGCGCGAAAGCGCCTGTTCCACGTTGTCGACGGTCAGCACGCCGAAGATCACCGGGACGCCGGTGCCAAGGGAGACCGCCCGGATGCCTTCGGCGGCGCCGCCCGCGACATATTCGAAGTGTGGCGTTTCGCCGCGAATGACCGCTCCGAGGCAGACCACGGCGTCGAACTGCCCGCTTTCCGCAGCCCACTTCGCCGCGGTTGGCACTTCGAACGCGCCGGGCACCCAGGCCGTCGTGACGTCCGCCTCGTGCAAACCGCGCTCGCGAAGGGTCGTCACCGCTCCTTCGTGGAGCTGCCGGGTGATGAACTCGTTCCAGCGCGAAACCACGACGCAGACGCGCATCCCGGCGCCATCGAGCGACCCTTCGAGTTCAGGCATGCTCAGCACCCTCGTCCGGGCAGGCAGCGCCCGCGCAGCTCACTTCGCCGCCCCAATCGATTCGAGTCCGTCCAGGATGTGGCCCATACGGCGCCGCTTCGTGTCCAGGTAACGGATGTTGAACGGGTTTGGCGCGGTCTCAATTGGCACCCGTTCCACAACCTCAAGCCCGTACCCTTCGAGTCCGGCGCGTTTTGCCGGGTTGTTGGTGATCAGACGCATCTTGCGCACGCCGATGTCCAGCAGGATCTGCATGCCGATGCCGTAGTCACGCCGGTCCGCCGGGAAGCCGAGGGCGAGGTTCGCGTCAACGGTGTCCATGCCCTGGTCCTGGAGTTCGTAGGCGCGGAGTTTGTTGTGCAGGCCGATGCCCCGCCCCTCCTGGCGCATGTAGAGGAACACCCCACCCTGTTCGCCGATCATCGCCATCGCACGGTCTTTCTGCTCGCCGCAATCGCAGCGTAGCGAGTCGAAGACATCGCCGGTGACGCACTGGTCGTGGACGCGGACGAGCACTGGCTTGTCCGGATCTATCAGGCCCCTGACCACAGCGACGTGTTCGGCCGGGTCGTTGTCGGTCTTGTAGGCGAGGATCATCATCTCGCCGGAAGGCGTGGGCAGCTTCGTCTCGGCCACCCGGTGCACCAGCCGCTCGGTGCGCAGGCGATAGCGGATCATGTCGTTGACGGTCACTATCTTCAGACCGTGGCGGCGGGCGAAGCGCTTGAGATCCGGCATTCGAGCCATCTCGCCGTCGGCTTTCATGATTTCGCAGAGCACGCCCGCGGGCTGCAGGCCGGCGAGTTTGGCAAGGTCGACGCTCGCTTCGGTCTGGCCGGCGCGCACGAGCACTCCGCCCGCACGGGCACGGAGCGGGAACATGTGGCCGGGCCGCACCAGATCGTCTGGCTGGGATTCGGGGTTGATTAGGACCTGGATCGTGCGCGCACGGTCGGCGGCGCTGATCCCGGTGGTCACGCCGGTGCGAGCCTCCACGGAGACCGTGAACGGGGTACCGAAGTGCGAATTGTTGTCCTCCGCCATCATCGGCAGTCTGAGGGCGGCCACGCGCTTCTCAGTGATCGAACAGCAGATCAGCCCGCGGCCGTACTTCGCCATGAAGTTGATGGCGTCAGGCGTGACGAACTCGGCGGCCATCACCAGGTCGCCCTCATTCTCTCGGTCTTCATCGTCCGTGATGATCACGAAGCGGCCCCGCCGGTACTCTTCCATCGCCTCGGGGACAGAGACAATCACCGGGTCTCGCTCGGTCATGACTGCGCTCCCGTGGTGGTCGCTTCCACGAATTGCTGGACATAGCGCGCGATGATGTCCGTCTCCAGGTTGATTCGGTCGCCGGGCTTGCGGCGGATGAGGTTCGTGTGTTCCTGCGTGTACTGGACCAGAGAGACGGAGAAGGAGTCGGCGGTTTTGTCCACAATCGTCAGGCTGATGCCATCGATGCAGACCGGCCCTTTGACGACCATGTAGCGGAGCAGCTCGGTGGGAGTGGTGATGCGTGCGATGATCGCTTCCGCCTCCGGGGTCATCGAATGGAGTGTGCCCACTCCCTCAACCACGCCACGGACGATGTGTCCACTCAGCCGGTCGCTCGGCCGGACGCTGCGCTCCAGGTTCACGAGGTCGCCTGGGCGAAGCTCGCCAAGGTTGGAGCGGCGGTACGTTTCGGGCATGAGGTTCGCGAAAAACAGCTCGCTATCCATCTCGGCCACGGTCAGGTCCACGCCGTTGATGGAGATCGAGTCGCCCAGGTGGCTATCGGCGAGGATGTGTGGGGCACGAATGCGCAGCGTGCCTTCGCCCGCTTCAACCACCGTGCCCACCTCTTCGATGATCCCCGTGAACATCAGCGCTTACCCCGGCGGGCGAGGTGGAGCAAGACGGCAAGTGAGTGGTGTTCGAACAACGGCGCGACCCCAAAATGTACTAATGCAGGGGGCGGCCTGAGAGAGTGCGCCAAAGCGCGGCGTGCAGTCCACGCTACCGCAGACGCACGTGTTGTCCTCTCTCATCCGGACTCTAACCGTCGGCTCCGGAATTTCACCGGGTCAGTCCCAAAGCCACGCGGGCGTGGCCTCGGGAGTCGCGGGCTTTAACCGCCGGTGGGGAATTACACCCCGCCCCGAGAACATCATCTGTATCCTTAGGTGCGGGCTAAGAAATTGTCAAGGATCGAGCTGACAGGGGCGGGGCCAGACGCCAACTCTCGTCAGTCATCCTTTTCGTCCAGGGTGTGGACGACGAGTACCGGGATGCCGCACCTGCGGATTACGTCCTCCGAGACGCTGCCAATGAACAGCCGTTTGAGCCCGCTGCGAGCGTGCGTGGCCATCACGATCAGATCTACGCCGAGCGAACGCGCCTGGGCCACAATCTCATCGGCTGAGTTTCCTTCCGCGAGCACCGTCTCCCAGGCGGGCGTGCCGCGCTCCGAACGGATGCCATCGAGGTAGGCGCCAGCCACGTCTTCGTTCGCCTCCGCGACAGCGGCAGCCGCCGCCACCGAACCGGAGGAGCCGAACGATTCAGCGGCCGATGCGCCCAGAATCGTCCCGTACCCGGCGGTCACCGAGAGCAAGGTAAGCGCCGATTGGAATTTTTTGGCAATCTCGATGGCCGGGACGAGGGCAGCTTCGCACTCCGGCGTGCCATCGAGGGGGACAAGGATCTTCGAAAACATGGGCTTTCCCTTTCCATACTGGAGCTACTGGAGCTCGTCCCCCATTCTGCGCTGTGCGCGCCGCGCCTGCCTAATTCGTCCTCCCGGCAGGCGTCCGCCCCTGCGACGCGAGCTCTGAATTCACGTTAACGGACGGGCATTGACCCTTGATCGAGCGAGCCTTACGTTCGCCCTTGCGCCCACCCGGCGCATCCCCCCGCGCGCAAGCGCACCAAGTTCCCAAAGGACTCGACGATGGCAGAGGACGTTGCTGCCCGCGATGTATTGGATGACGCCCGTGCGTTGGCCAGCAGTGGCGAGTGGTCCAAGCTTGTTGCGCTGGTCACTTCTCTGCACCCCGCAGACCTCGCCGAACTCGTCTTGCTCTTTGGCGAAGAAGAACGCGTCGCGCTCCTCGACAAGCTGCCGACGGACATCGTCGGCCAGCTCTTCGAATACGCCGAGGATGACGAACTCCGCAACCTGATCCGCGGAGTCGGCGTGCAGGACCTGCCAGCCGTCCTCGAAGAGGTTGATGACGACGTGGCGGCGGACGTCATCCAGCAGTTGCAGCCGGCCGAACAGTTGGAGACCCTTGCGGCGCTTGATCGCGGCGAAGAAGTCGCCGAACTGATGCGCTACAACGACGAAACCGCCGGTGGCATTATGTCGCGCGGCTTCGTTGCGCTGAACGAAGGGATCAGCGTCCAGCAGGCGATCGACTACTTCCGGGTGCTGCGCCCGCCGACAGACCGCGCCTACTACCTCTACGTGATCGACAACGAACGCCGGCTGCAGGGCACGGTCAGCGTCCGCGACCTTTTGGTCTCCTTGCCGCAGACCACGCTGAGCGAAATAACCCAGCGCGATGTCCACGCCGTGGCGGTCGGCACGGACCAAGAAGAGGTCGCGCGCACGCTACAGAAGTACAACCTGATGGCCGTGCCGGTGGTCGATGACGACGGGCGGCTTGAAGGGGTGACAACCGCGGACGACCTGATGGACGTCATGCGGGAAGAGGCCACCGAGGACATGTTCCGGATGGTCGGCCTGGACGAGGAGGAGACGGGGACCACGCCAGTCCTGCAAACGATCCGCCTGCGCTTGCCATGGCTGGTGGTGAACTTGGCGACGGCGTTTGTGAGCACGATCGTCCTTCTGCTCTTTCAAGGGACCGTGGAAAAGGCCGCCATCCTGGTGGCGTTCGTCCCGGCGATAGCCAACCAGGCCGGCGTAACGGGCACGCAGACCGCCACAATCGCCGTACGCTCCCTGGCTCTGCGCGAGAAGCGCATGCGGCTTCCGCGCTTGCTTTCGCGGGAATGGGCGGTGGGCATGGTCAACGGGTTGGTGGTCGGCCTAATGCTCGCGGCCGTGGCCTTCCTGGTGGAGCGGAATCTGACCCTCAGCTTGATTCTGCTGGCCGCGATGACCGGAGCGTCAGGGTTGGCCGCGCCCATCGGTCACGTTGTGCCTTTGGCTCTCCGCCTCTTCCGCGCGGACCCAGCTCTCTCATCCAGCATCTTCGTGACGATGTTCACGGACGGCATCAGCTATCTGATGGCGTTCGGACTGGCGACGATCCTGATCAGCAAGCTGACCTAGCACAAAGTTGAGAAATAGAGCGGTTGTTCGCCAACGCGCGGCCCCTCACCCCTGGCCCCTCTCCCACTGCGGTGAGGAGAGGGGGAAAAGGCAGTTCGACGATGGCCCTCAACTAACGCCTTCTTTCTTAGCGTAGTACTAGCTCCCCTCGTAGTTCGCCTACCGAGGCGGCTTAACCAGAGACATCAACGACAACATATTGGCGTCCGGGTCACGGAAGAACGTCATCCATTCTTCCGTCCCGTCTTCGTGCTTGTGAATGATGTGGGGAGCAGCTTCGAACGGGACGCCTTTGCGTGCGAGCGACTCCTGGGTACCGTGGATATCTCCAACCCGGAAGTAGATCACCGAATTCCCTTTGCCCTGGGCCTCCGGCAGCGCGTCCAGGAACAGCCGTGTCCCGTCACAATCGAAGAACGCGAGTTGGCCGAACGTGAAGAGATGCGTCAATCCAAGCACATCTCGGTAAAACGCCTCGGCACGCGCGATGTCCGAGACAGCAAGCGCTATTTGGCCGATGGAAGTGAGTTCGGTCGGTTCCTCGGATGGCACTTTGGTAGCTCCTTGGTGGTGCCGAGCGGCGTGCGCCCGGCCTTAGGACGGGGCGAAGAGAAGCGGGATCTCCTCAGCAGCACCATCGGTGGGGAACGCGATGACTTTCAACCCGCGCTTCGACCAGGCGACGCCAAGTTGCTCGGCCAGGAGGTCGTTTGTGCCCGCTGTCAGGCGGGCGATGAAGCCCTCTCCCGTCCCGTGCACAAATACGAACCAGCCGCCGCCGTCCCGTTCGATGACCGGCTGGAAGGCCTGCGCAGCGAAGAGTGGGACTGTGAGTGCGTAGTGAAGCGACTCTTCCCAGTCAGACGGTGACACGCCTTCCAAGTCAGTGAGAGGGGAGGGGGAGCTGACGACCAAAAGATCGCAGCGCCCAAGGCGGTCAACCGTCTCGGCGGCGAAGGCGGCGAGGGCGACCGGGTCGCCAGCGGAGAGGACGGCGGAGCACTGTTGACGTCCAGCTGCCCAGACCTCGTTCGCAATGGAGGCCGTGGCGAACTCCTGAGAGGGATGCAACGTGCCGATTGCGATATCCGCGCCCGCCTCCGCCAGTGCCATCGCTATTTCTCGATCGACTTCAGTGCCTGAGCAAAGGACGGCGGCAACGCGACCGGCAAGAAGATCGGCCATCAGCGGAACACCAGGAACATCGGGACGATCAGGCTGACCAACACGAGCAGCGCTATCCCCATGCCGATCGCGTTCCAGTCGCGCGTGCGCTCTTTGCCCGAGTAGTAGCGCTGCTCCCAGCTGCCGTCCATCAGGTCCATGTCCCGTTCGTCCGGGCCGAGGTCAGGCCCGGTTTCGGCCTCAGGGTCCGCGCCCAGGGGGATGCGATCCTCTTCGTCGAAGTCATCGGGCATGCACGGATCTTAGCGCACGCGATCGCGGTCGTCGTCGCGGTCGAAAAGGTCCCATTCCACGCGCTTGGGCAGATGGAAGTCCGAAAAGCCAAGGGATGCTGCGGTGAGCAGGAAAGCGGGCACGCAGAGCCATGCCCAGCCCGCTCCGGCAATGAGCACGACGCCGCCTGCGATTGCCCACCAGAGCACGCCGGTAACGCCCCGCGCAAAGTTCCCGCCGCTATTCGCCAACGCCCCGGCGGTGAGGAACGCGAAGATCGCCATCCACGAGGCGCCGTGGCCCTGGACGGCAACAGCAACGCCGACCACCAGCCATGCGGCCACGATCCCAGCCCCCAGGGCGAGGGCGTCACGGCGCATGGAGCTATACACCACGGCGCCGGTGGCGAGGAACGCGAAGATCGAAACCCACGCGGCGTCCGGGTCACTCCCGGCAGCGAGCGAGGCTCCTCCCCAGATGCCGGCGATGGCGAGCAACCGGGAAAGGCCCAACCGCCGCCAGGCGGACACGCCAACCGCCCCGGTTGCGAGGAACGCGAAGATCAGGATCCACCACGAATCGTGCTCAACCACGACCGCGGTGACCGCAGCGATCCAGATCACGAGGATGGACAGGGCACTGGTCGCTTTGATCGTCATTTTAGGCGACCGTCTTCGTCGCGCAGCTCCGGGCCGCGGACGCGGGCGCGGCCATCGCCGAACTTGGCGTCGCGCCAGTGAAGGGCAGCCTTCAGGCCCTGCTCGCGGGAGATGCGGCCAAACTCAGCGACGCTCGGCGCAAGGTGGGCGCGAGCGTCGTTCTCGGAGGCGATGCGCTGCATGGTGCGCGCACCCATCAGTTCGAGCCCGAGGTTCACGATCCGTTTGTTGGCGCTCAGCAGCTCGGTATCGATCATCGCCATGCGGTCGACCAACCCTTCAACCTCGGCGGCCAGGTGCTCGATCGGCACGGATTTCAACACCAGGCCGATCTCCGCCGCTTCCGCGCCGGTCACGCTATCGCCCGTGAGGAAGAGCCGCTTCGCCCACTGGGGGCCGCAGTGGTAGAGCCACATGTTGTTCGGCAGGGCGCCCATCGCGCGGGCGGGCGGAAACCCGATCGTTGCGTCGTCGGCCGCAATCAGGATGTCGCACAGCAGGGCGATGTCCGTCCCACCGGCCAGGCAGTAGCCGTGGATCTGGGCGATGACCGGCTTGTGCATGTCGAAAATCGCCATTCGCAGCCGCTGCGCGCGCTCCATCTGCCACGCGTCGTCATCGAACGATCGCCGTCCACGGTAAACGGCTGTGTAGTCACCATCCACGGCCGGGGCGTCTGTTGCGCCGCGTGCCATTGGCGAAAGGTCATACCCTGCACTGAACGCGCGCCCATTCCCTTTGATAATCACGGCGTGGACGGCGGTGTCGTTATCGGCGTCCCAGAGCGCCCGGTTGAGCTCCTCCTGTAGTTCAAGCGAAAGAGCGTTCAACTTTTCGGGGCGGTTGAGTGTAATCCGCGCCCTGCCTCGCTCCACCTCATAGAGGATCGTCCGGTAGTCGTGCATGTTCTCCTCCTCGTCCGCGGCAGATTCTACGCGCGGCCTCGCCAGTTGGGGCGTCCGTCCGATATCTCGTTGATTTTGAACTCGATCACGGTGAAAATCAATTTCCAATTGAGGATTCTTTATTGACTACTTGATT
>JBDSJC010000234.1:0-4222 GCA_039917655.1 Tepidiformaceae bacterium | reverse complement strand
GCCTCTCCGAGCATGTCGTTCACGTCGTGGCCGATCATGTGGATGCCAAGGACCTGGCCGGTGGGCGCGTCGGCGACGACCTTGATGAACCCTTCTGTTTCGCCGACAGCGATGGCTTTGCCGAGTGCGGTGAACGGGAAGCGGCCAGTCTTCACGGTGAATCCGGCCTCCTTGGCGGCCTTTTCGGTGTAGCCGATGGAGCCGACCTGCGGCTGGCAGAAGGTAGCGCGCGGCATTTGGATGTAATCCAGCGTGGCAGGCGTCTGGCCGGCAATGCGCTCCGCCGCGATGACGCCCTGCTGGGAGGCGACGTGCGCAAGCATCAGCTTACCGGTGACATCGCCGACGGCGTAGACGCCGGGGACGTTGGTCTGCATGGCGTCGTCGATTTCGATGAAGCCGCGCTGGGTCGCGATCCCCAGGCCCTCAAGGTTCAGTCCTTGCGTATGGGGGACGAACCCGACAGCGACCAGCACACGGTCCGCTTCGAGCGTTTCGGCGCCAAACTCGCCGGAAATGGTGACCCGCGCGACCCCTTTTTCGACGGCGACGCTTTCGACGCGTGCTTTGAGCAGGCTGCGGATGCCGCGCGAATCGAATGACCGCTTGAGTGCACGGCCAGCGTCCTGGTCCTCCAGCGGTACGAGAGTCTCGAGCAGTTCGACGATCGTCACTTCGCTGCCGTAGCTGGCCCAGGCGTGCGCGAACTCGACGCCGATGGGGCCGGCCCCGATGATCACCGCGCGCTCCGGGGCGGTGCGGATGGCGAGCGCTTCTCGGCTGGTGACTACGGTGGCGCCATCGATCGGGATGCCCGGGAGCGAGCGGGCGGAAGCTCCAGTCGCGATGATGATGTTGGCGGCGCCATACGACGTTTCGCCGCTGACCACCGTATTGCGGTCTTTCAGCGTGGCCGCACCGGGGATTACCTTCACGCCATTTTCGGCGAGCAATCCCTCGACGCCTTTCACGAGTTGCTCGGCGACCTGGCGGCTGCGATCGACGGCCGCGCCGAAATCGTACTGCGGGTCGGTGACGGAGATGCCCCACTTCTTCGCATCGCGCACGAGGTTCACCACGTCGGCGTTTTTAAGGATCGCTTTGCTGGGGATGCATCCCCAGTTGAGACAGAGTCCTCCCACGCGGTCGCGTTCGAAGAGCGCGACGGAAAGCCCAAGTTGGGAGGCGCGAATGGCGGCCACGTAGCCGCCCGGACCGCCGCCGATGATTGCAACGTCGAAGTCAGCCATAGTCTGCTCCTAGACTACCATAGATTAAGCGTCATAGCTGGCCGGTTGGGGAATCTGCTGGGTGCGGCTCAGTTACTTCCATCGTGCGAGAGTTCGGGGGCGAGTGTCTATGGGCGGTTGTCAAAGGTGGTCGTTGAATCGGCGTCAGTCACCCTCGCGTTCGGGCGGAAGGAACGGCCGGCGGAGCACGTACATGGCGTGACTTCGGAGTAGCGGCACGCTCGCCAGCGGACCGTAGAGCCAGGGCGCAAACCGGCCGATCGGGCGGGCGATCGGCGGCGCCAGAGTGATGCGGTGCAAGCGGACGAGGCACTTAGGAAACCAGCGCCGCACGTCATCGGCGAGGATGGGATGCACGCTTGAGTTGCGTGGGTTCTTCTTACGCATGTCGTACAGGACGATCAGGCCGCCCGGCCGCGTGATGCGAAAAAGTTCGTGCGCGATGGCAAACGAGTCGTCTTCGTCCGGGACGCTGCTGAAAAGCGTGAATGCGAGGGCGAGATCAAAGGTGGCGTCGGTTTCTGGGATATCGGCGGCGCTACCGCTGTGGACGCGAATCTCGGGAGCGTGCGACTTGTTGTAGTCGACCGCTACAGGGTCGAGGTCGATGCCGGCAAGATTTTCTGGGCGCGCTCCCCACTGGAGGAAGAGGCGAAGGTTGTAGCCAGTGGAGCAGCCCGCTTCGAAGACACGGAAGTGGTCGAGCGAATCGATGGCGTGGGTGCGGAGGAGCTTCGAAAGGAAGCGTTCGCGCTCCTGCACCATGAGGAGGTTGCCGGGCTGGAGGATCGACTGGTCTGCCATGCCAATTTAAGGCTTAGGGGGCAAGCGGTAAGGTGCAAGCGTTGGGCAGAATGGCGCTAGAATCGGGCTACGAGGTGAGGATCATGGGAGCTATCGAGCAGGCCTACGTAGAGGCTCATCCGGGATCGGAGCAGCTGTACAAACGGGCAGCGAAGGTGCTGCCGAGTGGCGTCACGCACGATAGCCGCTTCCTCCGGCCGTTCCCGGTCTACGCCAACAGGGCCGCGGGTTCGCGGAAGTGGGACGTCGACGGGCGAGAGTATGTGGACTTTGTGATGGGCCACGGCGCGCTGCTGCTGGGGCACAGCTTTCCGCCTGTGACGGAAGCGGCGATGGCCCAGTTACCCCTGGGCACGCACTACGGCGCGAGCCACCAGCGCGAGATCGAGTGGGCGGAGGAGGTCGTGCGGCTGGTGCCATCCGCGGAGGTCGTACGGTTCACGAGTTCGGGCACGGAAGCTACGTTGATGGCTCTGCGTGTGGCCCGCGCGCACACCGGCAAGCCAGTGATCGTGAAGTTCGACCGCCACTTCCACGGCTGGCACGACTACGTGGCGGCGAGTTCGAAGTATGCCGGGGCTATGCCGGCGGGCGTGCCGCAGGGGACGCTGGACACTGTCGTCGTGCTGCCGGTGAACGAAGAGGCGCTGCGCGAGACCCTCTCCTCTCGGGAGGATATCGCAGCAGTGATCGTGGAGTCCGCGGGGGCGTCCAGCGGCACGCTGCCACTGCCCGGGGGGTTTCTGAAGGCAATCCGCGAGATCACGCTGGAACGCGGCATGGTGATGATCATGGACGAGGTGGTGACCGGCTTCCGCTGGGCGCCGGGCGGAGTGCAGGAACTGGAAGGGGTGACGCCGGACCTCACGACGCTGGCGAAGATCCTGGCCGGCGGGCTGCCGGGCGGCGCCGTTGCCGGTCGGCGAGATGTGATGGAGCGGCTCCAGTTCCCCGCGCCGGGTACGAAGCAGCCGAAGGTCGGGCATCCCGGGACGTTCAATGCGAATCCGCTTTCGGCCGCCGCCGGGGTTGCCTGTTTGAGGGAAATTGGCGATGGAAGCCACCAGAAACGGGCGAACGAGAATGCCGCCCAACTCCGGGCCGGAATGAACGGAGTGCTGTGCGAACTTGGCGTGGCGGGCGTCGTCTACGGCCAATCGAGCGAGTTCCGCGTCCTGTTGACGGGCACCGTGCCGGAGGCCGCTGACTACCGCCCGCAGAGCCTGCCATGGGAGCTGCTGGAGGCCGGAAACCCGGCTGAACGCGCACGCTTGCTGCAACTGGCGATGGCGAACCGGGGCGTGCACCTGTTCGGCGACGGAGGCATGTCGAGTTCTGTGCACACCGAGGATGACCTCGCGCTGGCGCTGGAAGCGTTTCGCGGCTCGCTGGTGGCCCTTCGGGACGAAGGGGCGCTGTAGAGGCTTGTGGGGCCGGAGTAAGATGACTACATGCTTTCGACGATCGTCTTCATCGCCATCCTGGCCGGTCCGTTCATTCTCTTTCTTATCAGTGCGTTGACCCAACGAGCGAAGACCACCGGCATTCTGGGCGGGATCAAGATGCCGAAGATGGCAAAGACTCCGAAGGGCTCCACGGAACCCGGTGCGGCTGGTTCGGCCCCGGCGGCACGAGCGCCGAAGGTGAAACGCACGACGATGCGGGCGCGGCGAGTGACCTACTGCGGCAGAGGGCTTTCGCACTTCGCCCTGGCGATTGTGGGGTCGGAGGATGCCTGCCGGCATTGCGGGCGTCTGGAATCCGTGCCTCCCGGAGGCGGCGAGGATGACGAAGCGCACGCCGCCGTGGCGGAAGTTGAGCAGCTCTTGGATCGCGGGCAGCAATAGCGCCCCTCCGGCGGCAGGGGAAGAGTGCCTGGTGGCTGCGCTGACCACTCTCTTGCGTTCAGTAAAGAGGACTGGCGTTGGGCCACAGAGCGGCCTTCACGCCTGGCTCCTCACCCTCCGCGGAGAGAGGGGAGTTCGGCCGATCAGGACGAGGAGATTCGTCCTCTGAGGTACTCCGTGGTCGCCTGGACGGTGCCTGGGCCGGCTGGGATGAGTTGGGCGAGAAAGTCGGTGGCGCCCGCTTCTTCGAGGCGACCGAGGGCTGCGTCCAGTGCCGCCTTGTTGCCGACGAGGGCGATGTCCGCTGGTCCTGCGACGCCT
>JBDSJC010000233.1:0-7465 GCA_039917655.1 Tepidiformaceae bacterium | reverse complement strand
GCGATCTCCTGGGCGGCGGTGCAGCCCGCCTCACGCATGTGATAGCCGGAGATCGAAATGGTGTTCCACTGGGGTACGTTCTCTTTGCAGTAGGAGAAGATGTCGGTGATCAGGCGCATGCTCGGCTTCGGCGGGTAGATGTACGTGCCGCGCGCAACGTACTCCTTAAGGATGTCGTTCTGGACCGTTCCACCCAGTTTGTCCGGAGTGACGCCCTGCTGCTTGCCCACCGCCACGTACAGCGCCAGGAGGATGGCGGCAGTGGAGTTGATGGTCATCGAGGTGGTCACTTTGTCCAGCGGGATGCCGTTGAAGAGCGTCTGCATGTCTTCAATCGAATCGATCGCGACGCCGACCTTGCCGACTTCCCCGGCAGCCATCGGGTCGTCGGAGTCGTAGCCGATCTGGGTCGGCAGGTCGAAGGCGATGGAGAGGCCGGTCTGCCCCTGGTCCAACAGGTAGCGATAGCGCTGGTTGGACTCCTCGGCGTCACCGAAACCGGCGTACTGGCGCATGGTCCAAAAACGGCCGCGATACATTGTCGGCTGGATGCCGCGGGTGAACGGGTAGTCGCCGGGGAAGCCGAGGGCCGTGTCCGGTTCGAAGCCCGCCAGGTCGTCCGCGGTATAGACCGGCTCCAGGGGCATCCTACCGGTGGTCTCGAAGACGCGGCTGCGTTCAGGCGCCTTGCTGATGGCCTTCTGGTAGGGACCCTGCAGCCACTCGCGTTTGGAGGTGATGGGCATTACGTTTCGACTCCGGGACGGGGGAAACGGCCGCCGCTACTGGCCGTTAGTGTACGGCGAAGTATATGCCGGAAGCGGCGGATTAGCCATCGCGGGGACCCGGGAGCAGGCCGATGGACAGGCCGAAAAACTCCGCAAACTCCCCCGCCCCGTTGGCCTGGAGCCGAACGGCCTTCAGGTTTGAGACTCCCCCGCCGATACACAGGAGTGCGAGGTCCACGGCCGGAGCGTTCGTTCGTTTCGACCACGGGGAGGACCGCGGGCGTCTTGATTCGGCGTCCATCGTATCCGGCGTGAGCTGGAGGTACCGGACTCTAAACCGAGCTGCGCTAACCGCGCAGCGCGGTTTCCGGTATCGTCTGGACAGGGGCGCGGTTGGCGCACCCAGAGCGGCAGGCTGTGATGGCGGTGGACCAGGATTCTCCTGACTCTCCCGGAACC
Source organism: Tepidiformaceae bacterium (assembly GCA_039917655.1). Classification (GTDB taxonomy): domain Bacteria; phylum Chloroflexota; class Dehalococcoidia; order Tepidiformales; family Tepidiformaceae; genus PNKC01. Next base: position 6,278 of record JBDSJC010000233.1, on the reverse strand, counting down.
TGATGCGCCGGGGAGAACAATGACGACGGACGGACCAGAGGGCGACGATCTGATCCTGGCACGACTGCGAGAGTCGGCTGCCGGCGATCCCGCCGTGCGCCAACTGCGCAGGCGCTACGACCTGCTGCGCGGGGACTACGAGGGGCTGCTCGACCGGCTGGGCGAGTTGGAAGACCGCCTGAACGAACAGGCGCTCGCCGCCCGCGTAACGCAAGCCGCGCCGGGCGCAACGCAGCCGTTGAGCGCGCAACTCAGCGACGCTCTGACGGCGCCGCTCTTGAAATTGCGAGACGACTACATGGCGGCGGCAGCCCGCATCACCTCGCTGGTGAGCGGACTCGAAACGCTGGCGCAGGGATCGTTCAAAGGGCAAAGAAGCGTGCCCGAAGCGCCTGCGCCGATTCCGCCGGAGGACCAGGCGAGCGCGACCGCCGCGACCCAGGAGGCAGGCGACCACCCCACTGCGCGGTCCCAGAGGCTACGCGTCGATGTGCGCGGCCCCGGTTTCGGTGAATTGCTCGACTTCCAGGAGCGCCTCTCAACGCTCGAGGGCGTTGCGCGCGTTTCGATCAATGCGATTGACACCGAACGGGCGACCCTGGTGGTCGAACTCGAGCCGGGACCGGGCTCTCCGCTTTAGCCGTTGCAAGACTAAGCCAGCCGCGAGCAGGTAGACTCCATCGCGGCACGGCGAAAAGCCGGCTTAGGGGAACGGCCTCATGAAGATCCTGATCCTGGGCGGGACGGTGTTCGTCGGACGGCACCTGGTGGTAGCCGCGCTTTCCGCGGGACACGTAGTGACCATTTTCAACCGCGGACAGACCAACCCCGGCCTCTTTCCGGACGTGGAAGAGATCCATGGTGACCGCACAAAAGACCTTGGCGCGCTTGCCGGGCGGCGTTGGGACGCCGTGATCGATGCCGCTGGCTACCTGCCGCGAGTCGTCCACATGTCTGTCGAGGCCCTCGCCGCGAGCGTCGATCATTACACGTTCATCTCCACGATCTCGGTGCTCGCGAACTTCCGCGAGCCGGGGATGGACGAATCGGCGCCGCTAGGTAGGCTCGCCGACGCCACGACCGAAGAGGTAACCGGCGACGCTTATGGACCACTGAAGGCGCTCTGCGAGGAGACGGTTGAGGCTGTGATGCCGGGTCGCGCACTGGTCATCCGGCCGGGACTGATCGTTGGGCCGGATGACCCGACGGACCGCTTCACCTACTGGCCGGCGCGGGTCGAACGCGGTGGCGAAGTGCTCGCGCCGGTTGGGCCTGAGCTCGAAACCCAGATCATCGACGTGCGGGACCTCGCCGAATGGACGATCCGGATGGTCGAAGCGAAAGCGGTGGGCGTTTTCAATGCCACCGGCCCGGCCGCGCCGCTCACTCTCGGCGAAGTGTTCGACACGTGCCGGACAGTAAGCGGGAGCGACGCCCAGCCGCTGTGGGTCCCAGAGGCGTTCGTGACCGAAATGGGCATCGCGCCTTGGATGGAGCTGCCACTATGGGTCGGCGGCAACGACCAGATGGCAGGGTTCGCGAAAATCGACTGCCGCAAGGCGATCGCCGCCGGGCTGACGTTCAGGCCGCTGAAAGAGACTGTCATTGACACCCTTGCCTGGGATCGGCGGCGCGACGGGTTGTCGCGGAAGGCGGGGCTGACAGCCGAAAAAGAGGCCGCGGCGTTGGAAGCATGGCACGCCCGCGAAGCAGCCCAGGAGGCCATTTGATGGATATCGAGGCGTACAACGCAGCGTGGCTACAGGCGTGGACGGACAAGGACACTGAGAAGCTGCTGACATTCTACGGGCCGGACGTCATCTACAAGGACAACCAAACGGCGGCGGGCATTCACGGCCACGCAGCCCTTCGCGCCTACCTCAACGCGCTCTTCGCGGCCACGCCACCGATGCGCTACGAGCCTGACGAAGTGTGGGCGATCAAGGGAGGCTTCTGCGGGCGCTGGCTCTGCACGATGGCCATGCCGGACGGTTCGACGCGCAGGCTGCGAGGCTTCGACCTGGTTCTCCTGGAAGGCGACCAGATCACGCTGAACGAGGTCTACACACACCAACTGCCGTGACTGCCTCAGCGAATGGTAGCGAAGAACGCCCGCATGTCATCCAACAGCAGCTGCGGCTGTTCGAGCGCCGCGAAATGTCCGCCGGCCGACATCTCGGTCCAGCGCTGGATGTTGAAGCGAAGGTCGGCCCAGTGTCGCGGGGCCCGCCACGGCTCCTTCGGAAAGGCCGCCACGGCCGTCGGCACCTCAACCTTTCCGTAGCGGAAGGATGTAGGGTCGCGGCGCGCTTCGTAATAGATGCGCGCAGAACTGGCGACGCTGTTCGGCGCCCAGTAGAACATCAGATTCGTGAGCAGCGCATCGCGCGAAAACGCCTTCTCGACGTCTCCATCGCAGTCGCCCCAGGCGCGGAACTTCTCAACGACCCACGCCGCGAGGCCCGCCGGCGAATCGGTTTGGGCAAGCGTGAGGGAATCGGGCCTCGTGCCCTGGACGTTGCTGTAGCCCGTTTCGACGGCCTGGAAGGCGTCACGGGCCGCCACCGCCGCCTTGTCCTCGTCACTCAGGTCCCCCGGCGGAGGGGGCGCAACCACGAAATTAAGATGGATGGCGGCCACGTGATCGGAGTGGGCGGAGGCCATCTTCGCGGCGGTGATGCCGCCCCAATCGCCGCCCTGAACGCCATAGCGTCCATAGCCAAGCCCCTCGGTCATCAGGCGATCGAACGTTGCGGCGATGCGGCTGATGCCCCACCCGCGGTCGGCGGGCTGTCCGCCGAAGCCAAACCCCGGAAGCGCCGGGATCACCACGTCGAAGGAGTCCGCGGGGTCGCCGCCGTGGGCAGCGGGATCCGTCAGCGGCCCGATCAGTTCGAGAAACTCCACGATCGAACTCGGCCAGCCGTGAACCAGAAGCAGCGGAAACGGGTTGGGACCCTTTCCCCGGACGTAGATGAAGTGGATGTCCACGCCGTCCACCTCGCAGAGGAACTGCGGGTAGACGTTGATTGCCGCCTCGTGGGCCCGCCAATCGTAGCCGTCGCGCCAGTAGTCGCAGAGTCCGCGGATGTACCCGAGGTTGGCGCCGTAGTCCCAACCGGCATCGCCGAGCTGGCGGGGCCAGCGGGTGTGCTCGAGCCGTGTCTTCAGGTCATCGAGGACTGGCTGGGCGACGTTGATGCGGTACGGCCGAATTTCCATGCGTCAGATGATACTGCGCTCCGGGATCGGGGTGGCGAGTGGCCGGAGGCCGAGCTCCTGGCGGGCCCGGAATTCTTGACCCCCGGAAAGGCCATGCCTACCATCAATCTTCGGGCCAGGCGGGGTCCGCGCGCGCGCCGAGGTAGCTCAGTTGGTAGAGCACTGCACTGAAAATGCAGGTGTCCCCAGTTCAAGTCTGGGCCTCGGCACCACAAATTAGATTCAACACTCGACAATAAGACGACCAATTCCGACACGCTCCCGGAGCGTACCCCTTAACTTACCCCTTAAGCTCCGAAACTTTCACCCGCGGACCTCGAACAGCCGGTCCATCGTCTCCGCCACCGCATCCTGCATCGCAGGCGTGACGTGCCCGTAGATGTCGTTCACCGTCTCCACCGTCTGGAACGGCAGCGCGATCCGCGGCGGCGACACCCGGCGCCCCTCCGCGTCGTACTTGCCATCCCAGATCAGTTCAACCAATCCGTCCACCTCGTTCGCGCAACTATCGTTGGCCGGGGATTGTACTCGATCGACCTCGATCAGGTGTATTGGTCAGCGCCAGCCCCTCGCCGTGTACACTCCGGCGAAAGACGACTTCGGGGGCTGCAACGTGAAGACGGACAAGACGGATGTGTACCATCTCTTTGAATCTAAGCGACGGTACCTGGCTCCCATATTCCAAAGAGGTTACGTCTGGACCCGAACCGGCCAATGGCAACCATTGTGGGAGGACATTCTCGAACAGACCGAGGGAGTGCAGGCCGCCGCCAAACGCTGGTGCGATGCCGTCACCGCCGAAGGTTCGTTCGGCCCCTGGACATTCGGCATGGTCCGCCAACCCGCGAACACATCAGATGCCGTAACGGCCGCGGCCCATGGTTTCCGCCGCGCGTAAAGCATTTTGGAAGCCAATCGGCTGGTGTTGAGGAGCTACCGAAGCATCTGCCCGATCCGTCAGCGTCTGACGAGGACGTTCGGGGCAAGCATCGTCCGATCGCAGGAGTGACAGAGTGAAACATACCTTGCAGCTCCCTCAGAAAGAGCACTGGAACAATGCCGCGACGTGGTTCCTATGGACCTTCCTTTCGGTCGCCATCCCACTCGGTGGGTCGGCCTTACTGTTCGCGGTGCTGGATGAAAACGGGCGATCCCTCGACCTCGTCAATCAGGGACAACTCGGGCTATACGCGGCGGCGATGATCGCCATGCCTGCCTACGTGTGCTCCATCGATCGGGATGTGACTCGGCTACGCTGGAGGGGGGTCATGCTGTTCGTGTCTGTTGTTGTCCTTGTCGCGTCCACGCTGATTTACGCCGGCGTCCAAACTGCCAATGTCGTCAGCGCCCGCACGAACCAACAATTTCGCTTTAACGAGTCGCTGACGCTGTTTCTCTCTGCTGCCGCTCTCTTCGTCGCTCTAACCGTGTCCTTCTTCGCGACCGTCGCTGACGGAGAGCGCCAACAGCTTAGCTTCTCTCAAGTGATCGACCGTCAGCGCGACGATCTGACCGAGCAATTCAGGGAACTCGATAATGAATAGTTCCCTTGATACGCTCGAATTTCCGTGTCTCGAGGTCCGGCAGCCCATCGGTACGTTCTACCTTGGCGTGATGGCAGCACCGGACTTGGTCGAGATCTCATTTGCAGACGTCCGGCGTCTAGAGCAGAGGGATGTCGAAAGGTATCTCGGAATTCAACGACCCCTCGACGCGGCCCGCGTCCGGGAACTCAGCCAATATGTGCAAACATCCGACGCTACCTTTCCCACCGCCGTCATTCTCGCCGTCAAGTCGGAGGACGTTACCTACCACTTGGGCCGCATGCAAATTGCTCGCCGTCGCAACGTCGCACAGATTCTGGACGGCCAGCATCGGATAGCAGGTTTAGAGGCAGCGACGGCAGATTTCGAATCGCCTGTTGTGATCTTTGTCGATATGGATCTTGAGGAGCAGGCACTGACATTCGCGACGATCAATCTGAAGCAGACGAAAGTGAACCGCTCTCTCGCTTATGATTTGTTCGACTTCGCCAAGGCAAGAAGCCCACAAAAATCCGCTCATCAAGTGGCGCAGTTGCTGAATTCGGAGACCGGGAGTCCGTTGTATCGCCGTATCAAGCTCCTCGGCGTCGCAACGCCCGGTGTCAAGGGAGAGACGCTGACCCAGGCGCTGGTCGTCGATAAACTGCTTGAGATGATAACGCGCAATGCCCTTCAGGATCGCGACGTGCTCCGTCGCGGAGGGCGGCTAAGCACTTCGTCCAACGATGAAGTCGACGTCCCCTTTCGCCGTCTCTTTATCGAGGAACGGGACGCCGTTATTGCTCGGAATGTCTGGAACTTATTGAGTGCCGTTCGTATCAGATGGAGTGGCGCTTGGGAACCTGTCGAACCAGGCTTCATTTTGAACCGGACCACCGGTTTCTCCGCTCTGATGATGTTCCTGCGTGTGGCGTACCCGCAGTTGCGCGGTACAGAGGAACTGGTTTCTGAGTCCACATTCGCCGATGTCTTGGCGCGTGTGCCCTTGGAAAGCGAAGACCTGAATCGAGACGAATTTCTTCCTGGCTCGTCGGGCATTAACAAGCTTTTCCGCGTGCTAGTATCGGCGGTGAAGCGTTAGGTCCAACTGGGCAGAAACGAGTTTGCCCTTCGGGTTGCACGAGCTTGGCAGCCGTCGGGCGTGTCCCTGCTTCGGCGAGCAATCGGCGTCCCAGAGCCTCTGAGCGGCTCGAGGTTCGCCAGCTCCTCTCCGCCCCAGAATTTCGAGATCCCGAAGCTCACCTCTTTGTCTTAGGAACCGGCCAAGGGGCGAGTAATAGGGGAGGTACTCACCGGCTTGTCCACGGCTGAGCTTGTTGGTGCTGACCATGACGCTTGACCGATTAGGCAATTGTCAGCGATTGCGGACCGGAAATTGCACTAGCTTCGCGGGCTCGCCGCGGTGAGCGTAGCCCTCGAGGTATTCCATAGCCAGCGATTCGCCGACCCCTAAATCGCGAGCAACCTTCGACCAGTCCAGGGGATTTCCGTAGACCATTTCGACCAACTGCC
>JBDSJC010000232.1:0-27301 GCA_039917655.1 Tepidiformaceae bacterium | reverse complement strand
AATACGCGAATACGGCCCTCAAAGCGGGCCTCAATGTCGATGATTTCGCGGGCCGTCTGAGTTTTTTCTTCGCCTGCCACAACAACTTCTTGGAAGAGGTGGCGAAGTTCCGCGCCGCCCGCCGCCTCTGGGCGAAGATTATGAAGGAGCGCTTCAACGCCCAGAGCGCGCGCTCGCAGATGATGCGCTTCCACACGCAGACCGGCGGTGCCACGCTCACCGCCCAGCAGCCCGAGATCAACATTGTCCGCACAGCTGTGCAGGCGCTCGCGGCGGTGCTCGGTGGCACCCAATCGCTGCACACCAACTCGATGGACGAAGCGCTCTCGCTGCCTACCGAGAAGGCTGTCCAGATCGCTCTGCGCACGCAGCAGCTGCTCGCCTACGAGAACGGCGTCGGCGATGTGGCGGATCCACTGGGTGGCAGCTACTTCATCGAAGACCTGACGAACCGTCTTGAGGCCGAGGCCGAGGACTACATCAAGACGATCGATGGCCTCGGCGGCGCACTGGCGGCCATCGAACAGGGATTTCAGCAACGCGAAATCCAGGAATCCGCCTATCGCTTCCAGCGCCAGGTCGAGGAAAAAGAGCGCGTCATCGTCGGCGTCAACGACTTCATCAGCACCGACAAGACGAAGCCCGAGATCATGCGCTCGAACCCGCGCATCGGCCAGCAGCAGCGCGACAAGCTCGTGAAGTTGCGCGCGAACCGCGACAGCGCTGCCGTCGAAAATCTGCTCGCCCGCCTCGAACGCTTCGCCAACGGCACCGAGAACCTCCTCCCGGTCATGGTCGAATGCGTCGAGAATAAGGTGACGCTGGGCGAGATCAGTCATCGGCTGCGCCGTGTCTGGGGCGAACAGCGCGAAACAGTGGTGATCTAGATGGCCGAGGACGACTCCCGCACTCTCGCCGACGAACGCCGCCGCCTCCTCGGCCGCCTCGAACTCGAACGCAAACAGCTGATCCGCAACATCGAATTCTGCCGCATACGTGACATCGACCGCCCTTTCATCGCCGAGTGGTCGCTGAAGGACATCGTCGGGCATCTCGGGTCGTGGGAGGCGGAGGTGGTAACCGCTCTGCGCGAATTGCGCGAGGGCAAGCGCCCCGCGCTCCTCGATTTTGACTCCGGACGCATCGACGACTGGAACCACGACCACGTCGAGCGGAAGCGGGATCTGGATTTCTCGAGCGTCTTCGAACAGCTCCGCGGCGGCCGAACGCGGCTGCTCGAAGAGGTCGCTAACGTGGCAGACGACGAGCTGACCTCAGAGGGCGCCGTCCCGAACCGCCTCGTCCTCTCCGTCATCGACCACGAGCGTTCGCATTGGCACGAAATCGCGGCAAAGCTCGCCGGGATGGCTGGCGCGCGCCCCAGCGGCCCACAGTCCGTCCCAGAAGAGATCCACTTCGCGGGCGACCACTAAGCGCTGCCGCAGCCCTCTTCCACTTCACCAGACAGCACACGGAGGTCTCATGCTCAAGAAGATCCACCACGTTGGCGTGGTCGTCCAAAGCGCCGATGAGGCGATGAAGTTCTATCGCGACGCGCTCGGCCTCGAAGTCACCGAGGACCGCGTGATCGAGGACCAGGGCGTACGCGGCGTCCTCCTGAAGATCGGAAACTCCGAGATCGAGTTGCTCGAACCGACGCGCGACGATACCGGCGTGGCCAAGTTCCTCGCTGCTCGCGGCGAAGGCATGCACCACATCTGCTTCGAATCGGACGACGTGGACGCCGAGCTCGAAGGCGCACGCGCAAGAGGCATCCAGCTGATCGACGAGGAGCCACGCCTTGGCCTCGCCGGGAGGATCTGCTTCCTCCACCCGAAGGCAAACCACGGCGTCCTCGTCGAGTTCGCCACGCCGCTCGCCGAAGGGCACGAGGGACACTGATGGCGATTGGCGCGACGCACATCGATCACATCGTCATCTCGTCGAACGACAGTGCAGCGACCGCGAAGCAGTTCGCGGAGACCCTTGGGATTGAGATCAAGCGGGCCATGGTGCGGCCTGGCACCGGCGCGCACCTCGAGTTCGCCAAGCTCCAGGAAGTGATCCTCGAATTCGCCGGACCGGGCGAAGTGAAGCCATACGACGAAGTGAAGGCGAAGCTCAGCGGTGTTGTCCTCGCCGTGGACGACATCCACGCCACGATCGCCGCCATCCGCGCCGCCGGATTCTCCGTCGGCGACCCCCATCCGGCGGTCCAGCCTGGCGCCTTGTTCACGGGCATGAAGGGCGGCACGAACGGTGTCCCCTTCGGCTTCATCCAGTACAACGCCCTCCCCATTCAGGAGCCGCCGCAGTGAAGGTAAAGCGCATCGACCACGTCGGCATCGCTGTAAAGGATCTGGACGCGGCAGTGGCCACTTATGAACGCAACTTCGACCTCAAAGCGGACACGTCTCGTGGCGGCGACGTCCCGGTCTTCGCGATCAAGAACGCATTCGTCCCGATCGGCGGCACGGACCTGGAGTTCTTCCAGCCGACGAGCGACGAAGGACCGGTGGCGAAATTTGTGACGGAGCGCGGCGAAGGCCTCTACATGATGTCGATCGAAGTCGATGACCTGGTCGCCGCGATCTCCGAACTGCGAGGCCTCGGCGCACGCGTCGGCGACCCGATCAACGCCTCGCCTTCGTCTCGATGCGCGCCACCCACGGCGTGAACCTGCAACTGGTGCAGCGCGGCTGAGGTACTTTCCGAAACCCATATACTGACCACATGACGCTTGCAGATCGCCTCTACTCGGTCGAAGACCTCCTGACCATGGAAGAAGGCGACGCGTACGAACTCGACGACGGGGTACTGAGGGAGCCGCCGGTGGGGTTTGAATCCGGAGAGGTCGCAGTCAATCTCATCGCCGAGATGCGCATTTTTCTCCGTACGCGGCATCTCGGCCGAATAGTGCCGCCAAATGTCGGGTTGCACATTTTCCCTGATCGGCCTGGCCGCGTGCCCCGAGCAGACGGCGGATTTATTTCATACGCGGCGCTGAGCAGCCGGCCATCGCCGCGAGGGTTTCTCACCTCGGTTCCCGAACTTCTCGTGGAGGCGATATCTCCCGGTGACAACGCTGCCTACATGCGCCGAAAGACGAACGAATACCTTGCGGCCGGCGTGCGTTTGGTGTGGGTTCTTTTTCCCGACACGCGGATGGCCGAAGTATTCCGCGCCGACGGCACGGCATCTGTTATCCCACCGGAGGGCGCGCTCGATGGCGAGGATGTGATCCCCGGATTTCGCTGCGAACTCGCCACGATCATGCCGCCCGCCGAACCCTCCTAGCCCACGAACCCACAACGTTGCGCTCTGGCCTGCTTCCGTTCGCTATCGGAGTTACCCAGACTGCTTCGACCGCCACCACGGTCCGCCTCCTCATTGCCAGGGCCGTTCTCGACGGGCATGACCGCGGCGCAAAAGGGGTCGCCCGCGGCGACACGCGGTACCTCTCGATAGCCGGACACCAGGGCCGCGATCGCGTTTGCAGCGGGACCTGAAACCTTCCGAGTAGCTGGGCTTAAGGCGTTTGTAGGCTGACAGGGACAAGCCGGTCTTTGTCGCGCGCGCTGAACGTCACGGTAGCCGTTATGCGATCACCGTCCCGGATTGCGAAGCCATGGTCGAACGGCAGTTCGAGACTCCAACCGAGACTCGCCGACTCAACTCCTCTATCCGTCACTCGGCCCGCCCATTGCGCCTCTGTGCTTCCGCCGCGCCACTGGACGGCCTTGATGGTGAGCTTCGAAAGGTCAAGCTCCAGCGGTTTCGTGCCTCTGTGAACAAGTTTCGCTCCACCATCGACTTCCAGTGCGATGGCGGCATCGGGTGACTCAGTGAGATCCTTAAGAAGCGCGCGAAGCGGCTTCGCGATATCGCTCCACGATCCCTCGCCCGAGTCATGAATGCCGAGTGTCGCTGTTACGCCGTCCACCTGAATCCGATCAACCGGGGAGTCCGGGGAAATTACCGAGGTTAGCGAGCCTCCTGCGGCCGCCCGCTTCGCCGCAGCAGCGAGTGCTTTGTGTTGTTTGTCAGGAACGTGTCCAGCGAACCTTCCGATCGGCGAAGGTAGAGCGGAAGCCATGCTCACCGAACGCCACATCTCGAACGCACCGTCCTCGGAGATCTCCAGCACCTCGCGGAACTGAGGCATGCGCATGCCTCCGGTCCTGAGTAGAGCGATCATTTCTTCACCGCCTCCCAGGTGCCGCCCATGAACTTCTCCACGAAGCTGACGAACTCTCGAACATGCCGGGGTTCTGGGTCCGCCGACTTATCGGCATGGCCACTCAAGGCGCCGGTGCCCATCATCGAGACCTCGTCCGTGTACTGCTCTCCACCGAAAAATGCTCCCTTGGCTCCTTCAACCTCTTTCTTCGTCGATTCTGGATGAAGTTTCGTGTAGTCGTCGATGTCGCGCTTGTATTCGTCCTCAAGGCCGATCATGTGTCCGAATTCGTGCGCCGGGCCGTTGTCGTTCTCGTTGTCCGGTACCGACCAGTTCGCGGCATCCGAACCAACCATTGCGTCGATCACATTCACCGTGTTGCCGCCGGACGAAACGATCTCGAAGACGATGTCACGCGAGTCTGAACTTCCGTCTTTCACCGCTTTGAACTGATTCCAGCGCCCGAGGATCCTTGTCGTCCATTTCGCAACGACTCCTGGAAGGTCTGCGGGGGGATGAGTCGCATCCTTAACGAAATTGATTCCGACCGTAATCGCGATCTTCTTGTCGTCGATCTTGTAGGAGTACTTGGAGGTCATGCCCTGGACGATGTTCGCGCCCCCTTCCGAGCCCGGCAGAATGGTCTGTTCCCAGGGGCGCTCGACTCGACCCACACTGCTTTTCCCTTGAGCATCAAGCAGATCCCAAGTGGCCTTATCGACGGTACTCGCCGAGGCGAGGCCATTCTTGACGCGAAATGCCTTGACCGCGGTGTCCGTCGCATCGTCGAAGACCCCAGTCGCCGGGAGTGTCGTCGGTCCTCCAGGCGAGGTCGCGAGCTTCTGTTGAGCTTCGGAGACAGCCTCGGTATTATCCGCACCACCCTTGGTGAGCGTCGGATGTGACGACTTTCCAGCCTTGGTTTTCGCCGAAATGATTGTGCCCACCCGTTGGATCCGGGCCCCTGGCTGCGCTCCGCCAGCAGGTGACGCGAGGTGGCGCTGGACGACACGGTTGCCGACCAGCCGCTGCAAGGCGAGCACATTCCCGCGGCGAATCGCGCCGGGCTGCTCCTGCCGGCGAACGTCAGCAGTCATAGTTAGAGGGTGAGATGGACCGGGAGCGAGCGCAGGTTCGGACGACTGACCACGTCGATGGCGGATTGTGGCGAGTTCTTCCGCGGTGGCGGAGGCGACTCGAGCCGGGTCAGTCATTTCGGAGTCTTTCGTCTCTCATCCGCACTTTAGGATAAGCGTTGCGGTTTGCCAAGAGAAGCCAGAGAAATCGCCTGGAGGTTGAGAGATGGCGTCAGCGCGAGCGGTTGTGCTCGCCGCAGAGAAGCGCACCAGGACTCCTGGCGATCGGCAATGCAGCCTTCGACACCCTCGACCCGGCGCGCCATTCTACGATGGTCTGCAACTCCGCGTTTGTAGATTTTACAGTGTGGTTCACTCAAGCCTGTGCGGTGGTAGTCATCAGCTGGAGGCGCCGCCATCTTGCGATAGCGTCGATCCTCGCTCGCCGGGAAGTGTTCGCGCCCTCAGGGTGCGAACTGAAAGAACTGCTCTATGAGCGCGCACGCAGTTTCAGGCGCGTCCTCCTGGATAAAGTGGCCCACGCCCGGCAAGGGTCACGACCGAGCCACCGCTTTCGGTTGTCTTTCATCTGATTTCTCCTTTCATCCCTGACGGTTCGTTGCCGTTGAGGACTTCGCCTTAGGTCTCTGCGGTAATGGGGTCGATGATTGTGCGCACCTCCGAGACGCGGTCGGCGGGGAAGCCGCCACGCCTGGCATGCTCGCGAACCATCTCCTCGCTGGGCACTATGTAGACGCAGTACAGGCGGTCGTCCGTGACGTAGCTTTCGTTCCACTGGATGGACGGCCCCAGGTCCCGCAGCACCCCGCACGACTGCAATGAGATCGCCGTCAGCTGCTCCGTTGTCATCTTCCCGGCACCCGGGATGGTCCGTTCGATCACGTATTTGGGCATGCTTTCTTTCCTTCCCCGGCTCCTTAGCGCGAACACCTAAGTCTTGTCCTGGAACCTGCGGCGGGGCATCGTCCGAACGGTGGAAAAATCACGGGTCTGCGCCTTTGGGACATACACCGACCGGTGGAGAACCCCCGGTCCATCGCCCCTGCCGTCCTATGGGGTAGAATCCAGTCCATAAGCACACCGCGCCGCAATTGGCGCGTGTCTAACGAGAGATACACATGACTGCTCCCACCGCCACGAAGATCCGCGTCCTGATTGCCAAGCCCGGGCTCGACGGCCACGACCGCGGCGCCAAAGTCGTCGCCCGCGCCCTGCGCGACGGCGGCTGCGAGGTGATCTACACCGGCATCCGCCAGACGCCGGAGATGATCGCCGAAGCCGCCCTCCAGGAAGATGTCGATGTCGTGGGCCTCAGCATTCTCTCCGGCGCGCACCTCGAGCTCTTCCCGCGGGTGGTCGCCGAGCTGAAGAAGCGCGGGGTGGATGACGTGCTCCTCTTCTGCGGCGGCATCATCCCCGATGAGGACACGAAGCCCCTCGAAGACCTCGGTTTCAGCGCCATTTTTCGTCCCGGCACGAACACCCAAGACATCGTGAAGTTCGTCTACGCCCACGTAAGGAAGTAGCGTGGACGACCTCGTCGAGCGCTTCCTCACCGGCGAGCGGCGCGCCCTCGCGCGCATCATCAGCAGAGTGGAAAACGGCACTCCCGAGGGCCGCGATTATTTGCGGGCGCTGTTTCCGCACTCTGGCAAGACACACATCATTGGCATCACCGGGGGTGCGGGGTCGGGTAAAAGTACGCTCACCGGAGCACTGACCGCCGAATACCGCCGGCGCGGCAAAACGGTCGGCATCGTCGCCGTGGACCCCTCCAGCCCGTTCACTCACGGCGCGATCCTGGGGGACCGTATCCGCATGCAGGACCACGCCCTGGACCCCGGCGTCTACGTCCGCAGCATGGCCGGCCGCGGCGCGCTCGGCGGCCTCGCGCCAACGATCGATGACGTCGTCTCGATCATGGACGCCTTTGGCTTCGACTATGTCCTGATCGAAACCGTCGGCGCTGGCCAGGACGAGGTGGAGATCGCGGGTACGGCCCTGACCACGATCCTCGTCAACACCCCCGGCACCGGCGACGACATCCAGGCGCTGAAGGCCGGGATCATCGAAATCGCCGACATCCTCGTCGTGAACAAAGCAGACCACCCGGGCGCGGACGTGCTCGTCAGCCAGCTACAGGCGTTGCTTTCGTTGGCGCCCAAAGGCTCGCGCCGCCCGCCGATCCTCAAGACGACCGCGATCAAGGGCGAAGGCTTCGAAGCCCTGGCCGACGCCATCACGGCGCACCGAATTGAGCTCGAGAGCACAGGCCAACTCGAAGCGCGCCTCGCCGAAGACGCCCGTCACCAGGTGCTCTCGATCACGCGCTCGATCCTGCTCGAGCGCATCCGGGCCGCCACGCCGGAAGCGGACCTCGACGCCCTCGTGCAACGGGTCGCCGCGCGCCAACTCGACCCCCACAGCGCCGCCGAGGAACTGGCCACGGCAGTCGCGGCGCAGACGTAGCTTCGCCTAAACGCTCAAATCCAGGCTGATGTCCAGCGCTCGCGCGCTGTGCGTGAGCGCACCCGCGGAGATCGCATCGACGCCGGTTTCGGCAATCGCGCGGACGGTTTCGAGCGTCACCCCGCCGCTGGCTTCCAGCTTCGCGCGCCCGCTGGTGATACGGACGGCGTCAGCCATCTGTTCCACGGTCATGTTGTCGAGCAGCACCCACTCAGGCTTGCCGGCGAGCGCTGCTTCGAGGTCGGCGAGGTGGTCAACTTCCACCTCGACGGGGATGCCGGGCGTCCGGGCGCGTATATCCGCCACGCCCTGGGCGAGCGTCCGACCGGAGCGCGCCAGCGCCTCGCGGTGGTTGTCTTTGATCATCGCCATGACGGCCAGGTCGCGCCGATGGTTCGTCCCTCCGCCGCAACGCACGGCGTACTTTTCGAAGTCGCGCAGGCCGGGCGTCGTCTTGCGCGTGTCGAGGATTATTGCACCGGTCCCGGCCACCGCATCGACGAACCGGCGGGTCAACGTCGCCGTGCCCGACAGGCGCTGAAGGAAGTTCAGTGCCACGCGCTCAGCCTGGAGCAGCGCGCGCACGGGTCCCTCGATTGTCGCGAACTGCGCTCCGGGTTCGAACTGGTCTCCGTCAACCGCGGCAGGTTCGATTCGCACCGACGCATCCAACTGCCTGAACGCCTCACCGGCGACGTCCAGCCCGGCCAGCACGCCTGCCTCTTTCGCCAGGAACACTGCCCGTCCGCGCAGGTCCGCGGGGACCGTGGCGAGCGTCGTCGCGTCCTCGCTCGCGCAGTCTTCCACCAGGGCCGCCGCCACAATGCGGGCGACGAGCAGTGCGCTCAAAGGCTCAATCCGCACAGCGAAACACCTGTCGCCGCCGCCAAAGTGCGTCGTTAGATTGCGGATAGTCGCTGCGGAAGTGCGCTCCCCGGCTTTCAGTCCTGCGTTCGGCGGCGCAGAGTATGAGGCGAGACAATGTCGTCATCTGGCGCTGCTCAAAAGGCTCGCGGGTACGCGGTTCAGCGCCGGCGAGCGGCCACGATTCGGCCTCCGCGAGGCCGGCGGCGAGTCCCGCGGCGCTGCGTTCGATGCCCGCGCACTTCCACATCATCTGTTGCACCGCCTCGTGGCTGGGAGCGGCCCGGCCGATCAGTTCCAGCTCCCGCGCGCCGGTTGTCGCCGCCGCGAACCCGCCCTCGCCGCTCGCCATATGTTCGACGACGCGCTTACCGAACACGACCGTCTCCATCAACGAATTACTTGCCAGCCGGTTCGCACCGTGCACGCCAGTGCAGGCCACCTCACCGCAGGCGTACAGCCCGGCGACCGTTGTCCGCCCGTGGACATCGGTGCGTACGCCGCCCATCAGGTAGTGCGCCGCCGGCGACACCGGGATCGGGTCAGTTCGAATATCGATCCCCACGCCCATGCAGAATGCGTGAATACCGGGAAACCGCGCCGCCAGGTCGACAGATGCCAGCCCGCGACAATCGAGCAGCACATGATCGCCCTGTTCGTTGCGCATCTCGGCAACTATCGCGCGGGCGACCACATCGCGCGGGGCGAGGTCTTCAAGCGGATGGTAGCGCCCCATGAACGCCTCGCCAGCGAGGTTGCGGAGCACCGCGCCTTCGCCGCGCACAGCTTCAGAGATCAGGAATGGCGGCGCGCCGTCCAGCCGCAGAGCTGTCGGGTGGAACTGATAGAACTCGATGTCGGCGATCTCCGCCCCCGCTGCGAAGGCAAGCGAGATCCCATCGCCGGTGGCAACTTCTGGGTTGGTGGTGTGCGAAAACAGTCGCCCGGCACCCCCTGTTGCGAGCACAACGTGCTTCGATTCGTACACTTCGTCTTCGCCGGTCTGCAGGTTCACGCCCCGCACGCCCACGACGCGTCCGCGGTCCAGCAGCAACTCGGTCGCCAGGGTGTAGTCGAGCACCGTTATCGCCGGGTCGGCGGCGGCGGCGCTCAAGGCGGTTTCGATCTCCGCGCCTGTGCGGTCGCCGCCGGCGTGGAGGATGCGCGAGTGGCTGTGGGCCGCCTCCCGGCCCAGGGCGACCTCGCTGCCCAGCGAATCGAAGGCAACGCCGTAGCGCACGAGGTCTTCGATTCGTGCCGGGGCCTCCGCGCAGAGCACCCGAGCCGCTTCCTCATCGACCAGCCCGGCTCCGGCCGAGATCGTATCGGCCAGGTGCTGTTGGGGCGTGTCCAGCGGCCCAATGGCGGCCGCGATGCCGCCCTGCGCCCAACGCGTGTTGCAGTCATCAATGCTCCCCTTGGTGAGCACCAGCACCGGCCCAAGCCGCCTCGCCTCCAGCGCCACAAACAGTCCTGAGATACCGCTGCCGATGACCACGGTTGCGTACCTGATCCCCTTCGTGCTCTCTCGCGCTGCTTGACGGGATTCGCGGGGTTCGCCTCGTCGGTCGGTCACGGACTTAGTGTAGTGCAGACACTTACTCACTCGCCACCGTGGGCGCGAGACCGCGGCGCGCGCTAAACTCTGCTTGCGGCGCCGCTTCGCGCCACTACCTGACCGGAGTGCGCCTTGGCCATCATCCCCATCCGTCGCGCGGGCGACCCGGTCCTGCGTGAGAAAGCACGCCGTGTCCGCACGATTGATAGCAGCATCCTCAAACTGATCGAAGACATGTGGGAGACGATGTACGACGCGCCGGGTGTCGGGCTCGCCGCACCGCAGATCGGCATCAGCCTGCGCATCGTGGTCATTGATGTGAACGACGACCACCCGATCGCGCTCATCAACCCGGAGATCGTGAAGCGTTCCGGCGAACGCGAAGTGGACGAAGGCTGCCTCTCTGTCCCCGGCTTTCGTGGCGAGATCATGCGCTCGGTGAAGGTCCTCGCCCAGGGCCTCGATCCCTCCACCGGTAAGCTCATCCGCGTCCGCTCGGAAAACGACCTGTTGGCCGAGGCCCTGGAACACGAGATCGACCACGTGAACGGCATCCTCTACGTGGACTACCTGCCCAGCCCGGACGCGCTCATGCCGCTGCACGATGCGCCCGAGATCCGCGGCTAACCACACCATCTGCCGCCCACCATCAGCGGGCTGCGGCCCACCGACAGGAGCACGCCCCATGTTCATCGAAGAGATAGCCGCCCGCGAGATCCTCGATTCGCGCGGCAACCCCACCGTCCACGTTACCGTGCTGCTGGATGACGGCTTCATGGGCACCGCCGCCGTCCCCTCTGGGGCCTCAACCGGCGCGCACGAGGCGGCAGAGCTGCGCGATGGCGATGCGCGCCGCTACGGCGGCAAGGGCGTGCTCAAGGCCGTCAAGAACGCCAACGGCGAGATCGCCAAGGCCCTTCGCGGTGTACCCGCCTCGGACCAGCTCACTGTGGACCGCATCATGTGCGAACTCGACGGCACCCCGAACAAGAGCCGCCTCGGTGCGAACGCCATTCTCGGCGTCTCACTGGCGGCCGCCCGCGCTGCCGCTGAATCCGTGGATATGCCGCTCTACCGCTACCTCGGCGGCCCGAACGCGCATCGCCTCCCCGTGCCCATGCTGAACATCTTGAACGGCGGCAAGCACGCGCCCGATTCCACCGATTTCCAGGAGTTCATGGTCATGCCCGTGGGCGCACCAACGTTCGCCGAAGGCCTCCGCTGGGGCACGGAGATCTACCACGCGCTAAAAGCCGTGCTCCACGATTCCGGGGCCACAACCTCTGTGGGCGACGAAGGCGGCTTCGCCCCATCCCTGCCTGGCAACGAAGAGGCCGTCCAGGTGATCCTCGAAGCCGTTGAGCGCGCGGGCTACAAAGCCGGGGAGGACGTGATCATCGCCCTTGACCCGGCCGCAACCGAACTTTTCGGCAACGGCCAGTACGCACTTGCCAAGGAGAAGCGCGTGCTCTCCAGCGCCGAAATGGTCGCTCACTGGGAGTCGTGGGTCTCGAAATACCCGATTCGCAGCATCGAAGATGGCCTCGCCGAGGACGACTGGGAGACCTGGTCGCTGATGGTCGAGAAGCTCGGCGAACGCTGCCAGATCGTTGGTGACGACTTGCTGGTCACCAACCCCGAGCGCATCCGCCGGGCGATCCAGGCCAAGGCCGCCAACAGCGTCCTCGTGAAACTCAACCAGATCGGCACGCTCTCGGAAACACTCGAAGCGGTGGACACCGCACACCGTGCTGGCTGGACCGCAATCATTAGTCACCGCTCCGGAGAAACCGAAGATACCTTCATCGCCGACCTCGCGGTGGCCACGGGCGCGGGCCAGATCAAGACCGGGGCGCCGGCACGCAGCGAACGCACCGCCAAGTACAACCGGCTCCTGGAGATCGAAGCCGAACTCGGCGATTCCGCCGTCTACGCGGGCTGGGATTGCATCCGTCAACTAGGCCCGCGTCCGCCGCGCGATGACGCCCCGCGCCAACGCCCATCCGGGCGTAGCGAACGCCGCCACCCGCGGTCGCGGCACTAGACGCCCGCTGTGCAATCGCATCCCGAGGCACGGGCCATCGCTGACCGCTTCATGTTCGACACCGGCAACCTGAAGCTCCTGGCTACGCAGCTCCCCGCAGGCGCCCTCGAACGGTCCGTGCCCGGGCTCGGCTGGACCGTCCGCGAGGGCCTTGTCCACCTCGCGACGAGCCAAGTGGCCCACGCCGACTCGCTCGAATGGCTGGCCACCATGTCGCCAACTCTGGCCGCTGACCACGACGAGCCCCAGCTCGACGCCGCCCGTGCGGCGGAGGCCGAATCACGCCCCCTGCCAGCAATCCTGGGCGACCTCGACTCCTCCCTGCGGCGCCTCGTCGCCCGGCTCAGCGAACTGAGCGAAGAAGCGCTCGAAAGCCCAGTCGGAGCGCAAACGCTGCTCGAAGTGCTGAAGGCATGGGTTGCCCACGCGGCGAGCCACGCGATTCAGCTTCTCGAAGCGCTGCCCGAGCTTCGAGGCGACCCGATGCTGCTCAACTGGCTGCTTTACCAGGACTTCTCCCAGCAGCCCACCGAATTCGCGCTCCAACAACGGCTCTTCGAAGAGGTGCGCGAGCGTTACGCTAGCGAAGAAGACGAATCAGAACAGGAGGACGGCCAATGATCCCCGACGTCGAAGCGGTCATCAACGAGCTGGACGGCCATCGTGTGCAGTTTGCGGTGCTCAGCCGCTGGCTCACGCCCGAACAGCTGGACCGGCCGGTTCCCGGCAGCAGTTGGATTGTCAAAGACTTCATTTCGCATCTCGCCACCATCGATACCCCCGTTGGCGAGATGTTCAAGACGATGCACGAAGGTGGCGACCCGGGCATCCGCACGGGTGATGGCGAGCCCTGGAACGTGGACACCTGGAACGAAGGCAAGGTGCGGGAGCACCGCGCGCTCACCGTAGATGAGATCCTCGAAGAGGCCGCCCGCGAGCGCGTGATCCTCCGCGGCCACCTCTCGCACCTCACCGGCGACGACTTGAAGAAGACGTTGAAGTTCCAGGGCGACGACAAGCGTCCGCCCTCAGAGATCCCGCTGGGCGCCTACCTCAAAGGCTGGTGCAAACACGATGTGATGCACGCCATGGACATGCTGCGCGCCATGCCGGAGCGCATGACCCCGATCCTCGAACGCTGGTTCGATGATCCGGTGGTGCGCGGCTACCAGGCGATGATGAACCGCGAGCCATCCTGACCACCGTGTCCGATGACGAGGCGAAGCTGCCGCGCGTCTCTCCGCCCCGCGTCACCGCCTCGGCGAGCCGCGCCGGCAAGCCTCCGGCCGATGCGGCGGGTTCAGTGGATGCCTACCGGCAGGCCACCTTTGTCCTCGGTAAGGATTTGGACCTCCTGCTGCGAGGATTCGCGCTCGAAGGGTCGATCGCTGAAGCATCCGCCGATTCGAAGCACCGCACGCAGCAAGCGGCCGCGGCCCTCGGACTCTGGTCACGCGCCTGGCTAACGCGCCTCGAGGCGATGCACGCCTTGGAGTGGGGCAACTACGTTGCCGCCATGCCCCTTGTGCGCGCCGCGACCGACTACCAGGCGGGCGGCCTCTACGCGCTGCGCGATGATGCCCGGGAGTGGAACGGCTGGCTGCTGCAGGGTGGCATCGCGCTTGCCCCAGATGCGCACGCCTCGGAGTTCCGCCTGCACGCTTTCCGTGCCGCCGAAGTGTTGGCCGCCCACGAAATCCTCGGACCGGTCTACCAGGCCTCAATGGACCTCTCGCTCTCGCACTTCGGGTCCACGCTACTTCTTGCCGGGAACGACTCCGACCCAGGCCGCATCCTCATGACTTTCGGCGACCGCGACTTCCACCTTGGCCTGGCGGAGTTGGTCAGCGGCTGGCTGCTCTTGCTCGCGGCCGCGCAGCTGGAGGCCGCGCTGGAGTTCGTTTCGGTGTTCAATATTCCGGACGTTTCGGCGATTGAAGCGTTCTGCGCCAGTGCCCGAGCCGCCGCCATCGACCCCGCTCGCTGCCGCATGGAGGTCATCGAGCGCGCTGGCGAGAAGCGTTACCTGATCCACAACTGGCGGCGCGCGCCGGGCGCCGCGCCGAAGCGGGTCCTGCTCTGAACGCGCCCGTACCGTGCCGCGTTGTACGATTCTCCCTCATGCGGACTCTCTTTTTTGCGACCCTGTTGCCCTTCGCTTTCGCTTTTGCCGCGGCGTGCGGGGGTGACGACGCGCCCAAGCCTTCGGTTAATGCCGTGACCGATGAGGCGTACCTTAAGGCGATCTGTGCCGGCAGTTCGCGATTTTCCGAAGCGCTGCTCACCAGGACAAAGCCCGAGGAGATCGGCCAGGTGATCAAGGACTTCAGCGCCAGTATGAAGGCCCTCAACCCTCCCGATGACCTGAGGGACTACAACCAGCAGTTCACGAAGTACCTCGATGACGCAGTCGCAGACCCAACCTCACTCGTCACGCGGAACCCGCCGCTGCCGAAGCAGAGCATCCGCGATCGCTTGTCCGCCAAGGAATCCACCGTCCCCGAGTGCAAAGACGGCACGTTTTTCAGCCGCCCGGGTGGACAGGGCTAACCTCCGCGCCGCCGCAGCCAGTACGAATCTCAGCGTTATACTTGGCCCACCGAATCTTCTTCGCATCCAAGGAGTTCCCGCTATGCCAACCCCGTACGCCTTCTTCCAGGGCAATATTGTGCCTCTCAGTGAAGCAAAAATCGGCGTCATGACGCACGCCTTCAACTACGGCACGGCGGTCTTCGAAGGGATCCGTGGAAATTGGAACGAAGAGACCCAGACTACCTACCTCTTCCGCCCGCGCGACCACTTTGAGCGTCTCGCCCAGAGTTCGAAGATCCTCACTCTGAAGATGAACCAGACCATCGACCGTCTCTGTGAGATCGCTGTCGAACTGGTGGAGCGCAGCGGCTTCACCGAAGATGTCTACCTGCGCCCGATGGTCTACCTCAGCAGTGAACAACTCGGCGTCCGCCTCCACAACCTGGAAAGCGACACGCTGATCTTCCTCACGCCCTTCCCCGCCTACCTTCCCGAGACCGCCCGCTGTCACACGAGCACCTGGCGGCGCGTGGACGACACCGGCATCCCCCCCCGCGCGAAGGTCACGGGCATCTACGTCAACAGCGCCCTCGCCAAGACAGAAGCCGTGCTCAACGGCTTTGATGAGGCGATCATGCTCAATGCCAACGGCCATGTTTCCGAAGGCAGCGGAGAGAACATCTTCATGGTCCGCAAGGGCAAGCTGATCATGCCTGGACCGGCCGATAACGTGCTCGAGGGCATCACGGCTGCCAGTGTTGTTGAACTCGCCCGAAAGGAACTTGGGATCGAAACCGTGGAGCGCGAAATCGACCGCAGCGAACTCTATATCGCCGACGAGATCTTCATGACGGGTACCGCCGCCCACCTGACACCGATCGTCGAAGTCGACCGGCGCATCGTGGGCAACGGCCGGCCGGGTCCAATCACCAGCCAGCTCAGCAGCCTCTTCTTCGATTGCATTCGTGGGAAGAACGAGAAGTACAGCACGTGGTCAACGCCGGCTCGCGCCCGCGTCGCCAGCTAGGACTGGTCGCCTTCCGGCCGCCACGCGCCCTCGGCGTCATCGTCGGGGGCGCGCTCGCCGCGTGGGCCTTCGTCCTCGCCTTTCTCTGTCTCCGTCTGGCACTCGATTCAGCCGTCGAGCTCCGCAGCTTCGGCGCGTTCGCCGTCAGCGCCGTGCTCGTGCTGCTTGGCCTCGCCTTCGCGAACTGGACCTACGCCCTCTCCACGCTCACCTACTCGATCAACCGCGACACCCTGCTCATCCGCTGGGGCTTCCGGCGTGTGATCGTCCCAATCGACACCATCCAGCGCATGATCCCCGGTCGCACGCTGGACGAAGCGAAGGTGCACGGCCTGAACTGGTGGGGTTGCCACGTCGGCCACTCCGATGTGAAACGCGTCGGCTACACACTCTTCTACTCCACCCACAGCTCTCCGGATGAGCTGCTCTTCGTGGTCACCAGGGGGGAGTCATACGCGTTGACGGTGCTCGATCAGGCGGCCTTCGCGGAGGAGATCCAGGCGCGAGCCGCCCTTGGCCCGGTCGACCATCAGGTCCAGCGCTCCTCCGCAACGGGCATCGCCGCACTCCCTTTTTGGCGAGACCGGGTGGCCGTGGCAGCGGCCGCCAGCGGGATGCTCAGCTGCGCATTGCTCTCGGGATTCGTTTACTGGCAGTACCCGGACCTGCCGAAGGTCATCCAGCTCAGCTTTCCCGCTCTGGGCGGCGTGGTGCGCGTCGGCGACAAGAGCGAACTGTTGCACATCGTCTATCTCGGAACTGGCGTGGTCGCCTTCAACACGCTGCTCGGAATCGCCGTCCACGCCCGCGAACGTGCTGCCGGGCTTTGGCTGTTCGCTTCCAGCGGCGCGCTCCAGCTCGTCCTGCTGGCGGCCTCGATCGTCTCCATCCAAAAGAGCTGACCTGTGCGGCCGACAACTGGCGTGTGTGCCGTCAACTCTCTGTTTCCCTGGTCTGCTTCCCTCGAATGGTTGGCGCGCAGCCTGCCTGCGTCCGCGGCCGCGGCCGTGTTCTTGATGTCGCCCCGCCCGCTCCTACCCGTGCGCTATGACCGCCAGCCGCCGGATGCCCTCGCGAATTCCGTCTTCGCTGACACTCGAATAGCCCATCATGAAGGTCGCCCCGGCCGGCGGCTCCAGCGCGTAGTACGGCTCGGCGGAGTACACACCGACGCCCATCTCTCTCGCCCGGCTAATGAATCCATCCGAGTCGACAATCTCTTCGAGCCGCACCAGCACATGCATCCCGCTTTCGGTGCCAGTGATCACCGCCCGTGCGCCGAACTCTCGTTCGAAGCTGTCCAGCAGGGCAGCGCGGCGGCGTTCGTAGACTTTGCGCATCCTTCGCAGGTGCCGTTCGAAGTGACCTTCATCGATGAATAGCGCCAACACTGCCTGATAGAGCAACGCCACGTGCCGGTCCGTCAACCACTTGGCCCCGGTAACGGCGGGCTGAAGCCGTGGCGGCGCAACCATGTAGCCCAGCCGCAACGCTGGTAGCAGCACTTTCGAAAGTGTGCCCGTGTAGATCACGCGGCCCGTTTCATCGAGCCCCTGGAGGGCCGCCAATGGGCGCCCTTCGTAGCGGAACTCGCTATCGTAGTCGTCTTCGATGATCACGGCATCGCTTGCCTCAGCCCAGGCGAGTAGTTCCAGTCGCCGCGAAGCCGACATCACGCACCCCAGCGGGAACTGGTGAGACGGCGTTACGTAGACCGCTCGGGCGTCGCGCGGCATCTCCTTCACCACGATGCCTTCGTTGTCGCAACGCACTGGCACCAGTTCGGCGCCGCTGGTTTTGAAGACGGCCCGCGCTCCCTGGTAGCCCGGCTCCTCCATCACCACACGGTCGCCGGGGTCCAGCATTACTCGCGTGGCGAGGTCCAGTGCCTGTTGAGACCCGTTGACGATGATCACCTGGTCCGCGGTGCAACGCACGCCACGGGAGCGTTGGAGATAGCGCGCCAGTGATTCGCGCAGTTGCGGCAAGCCTTCGGTGGGCCCGTAGCCCATCAACTCCGCCGAGGGGTAATCGAGGACCCGTTTGGTGAGCGTGCGCCAGGCGTCAATCGGGAACTCATCGAGCGACGGTGTGCCGTAACGAAACTCGTAGGCGCTCTGCTGCCGGCCGCGTTCGTAAAGCACGGAAAAGTCTTTTTCGACTTCCAACACGCGCCGGCCGAAGGCGGAGATGCGCTGGGAGGGGGCCGGACGTGCTTCCCCGCGCGTTGATGCGGGCTGTGGAGCGCGGAACGCGCGGTCGGGCAGATCTTTCGCCACGAAGGTGCCCGAGCCATGCCGGGCTGTCAGGTAGCCCTCGGCGATCAGCTGTTCATAGGCCTCAAGCACGGTGTTGCGCGCGAGCGAAAGATTCGCCGCGAGGGTGCGTGTGGGGGGAAGCTTCTCTCCCGGACGAAACCGTGCGGAGAGGATACCTTCGCGGATTGCCTCGGCGAGCCGTTGATATGCCGGCACCTTGCCCTCTTCGCCGAGATCAATCACAACGTCCATTGGATCCAGCGTAGCAACAAGAATTGGCACTGGGGAAGGTACCAATTTTCGACAATCACGGCGGTCAGGTGGGTTGGACGCGCCGTGGCCCTCGTCCGCTAATCTGGACGGGCACAGCCGCCGGACGGAGAGGTTTGGGGGAGTGATGGTGAGCCGGGAGGGAATCGAACCCGCAACCTAGTGATTAAGAGTCACTTGCTCTGCCAATTGAGCTACCGGCCCCACTGTCCGCCAGCGTACCCCAATCGGCTCCCTTCGGAAAAGCGGCCGCCTGCCAGGCCAATCACTGGCCGTGAAACCGGGTCTCCCTTGACCGGCTACCCTCGTTCAACTCCTCGAACACGACAGCCGCTTCCCTTATTGGCAAAGGTCAGGCAATAATGCGCCGCGACGTCGGTGAGCTATCGGCGTTATCGATTGAGTTCATACTAGGGAGCCAGGTGCTCCCCGGCCAGACTTGACGATGGCGGCGGGCTTCCGCTTCAATCACGCTGCTTTGCGGCCGCGTGGAAGCGAAAACCTGTAGATGGCTCGCCAGGCTCAGTCTCCGATCGGCGGGGCCCCTGGGTTCTCCCGGGCAAACCACCAACTTCGTGGGGAAGTGTCGGAATTGGCAGACGAGCATGACTTAGGATCATGTGCCGCAAGGCGTGGGAGTTCGAGTCTCCTCTTCCCCACATCACTCGAACAGCATGGGGATCGTGGCGGCCTTTGGCCGCACCCGGCCTGACCGCCGGGAGAGAAGGGAGAAGGGATGTCGCTACTCGAGGTCAAGGACCTGCGAACGTACTTCTACACGCAGGAAGGTACTGTCAAAGCGGTTGATGGCACTTCGTACGTGGTGGAAGAGGGCGAAACGCTGGGGTTGGTGGGAGAATCGGGCTGTGGCAAAAGCGTTTCGGCACTTTCAATTCTCCGCCTGATCCCTCAACCTCCAGGCAAGATCGTCTCCGGCGAAATCATCTTTCAGGGCCGGGACATCCTTAAGCTGGACGAAGACGAGGTCCGCAAAATTCGCGGAAACGACATCGCCATGGTCTTTCAGGAGCCCATGACGTCGCTCAACCCCGTCCTTACGATCGGTCGCCAGATGACCGAGGCCCTAGAACTCCACATGGACCTCCACGGCAAGGGGGCCCGCGACCGAGCGGCGGAACTGCTGGAAATGGTCGGCATCCCGGAGGCCAAGGGCCGCCTTAATGACTACCCTCACCAGTTCTCTGGCGGCATGCGCCAACGCGTGATGATCGCCATGGCCATGAGCTGCAACCCCAAACTGCTGCTCGCCGACGAGCCCACAACAGCGCTCGACGTCACCATCCAGGCCCAGATCCTTGAGGTCATGAGCCGCCTGAGCCGCGAATTCGGCACCGCCGTGATCATCATCACTCACAACCTGGGCGTTGTGGCGCGCTATGCGGACCGCGTCAACGTGATGTACGCCGGCAAAGTGATCGAAACCGCCTCGGCAACGGAGCTCTACGCCAACCCCAAGCATCCGTACACCGTCGGTCTGCTCAACTCGGTCCCGCGGTTGGACGAAACCCGCAAAGAGAAGCTCGTCCCGATCGAGGGCCTCCCGCCAGACCTGGCGCATCTCCCTCCGGGTTGTCCCTTCTACCCGCGATGCGCTTGGCGCGTCGATGTTTGCAAGGAAGAATACCCACCGTTCAAGCTAGTCGCCGAAAAGCACTACACTGCGTGTTGGGAGTCCGATCGCGTCCATCGGGAGGTGCCAGTTGGTGCAGCAAGCTAGTAAGCCGGGCCGGCAGCGAGTCGGGACCATCGGCGAAACGCTCGTCGATGTCCAGGACCTCAAAGTCTTTTTCCCCGTCTCCGCCGGGATCATCTTCCAACGCAAAGTCGCCGATGTGCGCGCCGTCGATGGCGTCAGTTTCCAGGTCCGCCGCGGCGAGACGCTCGGTCTCGTGGGCGAATCTGGTTGCGGCAAGAGTACGACCGGAAAAGCGGTGCTCCAGCTCACCCGCCCGACCGAGGGCACGGTGAGTTTCGAAGGCACCGATCTGACGAAGATCAAGGGCGGCGAACTGCGCCGCTTCCGCCGCAAGATGCAGATGATCTTCCAGGACCCCTACGCCAGCCTCAACCCGCGTATGTCTGTCGGCAGCATCATCTCCGAGCCGATCACCATCCATAAGCTGGCTAGCGGCAAAGAAAAGAAGGAGAAGGTCCAGAACCTCCTCCAGACGGTGGGCCTCAACCCCTACTTCGCCAACCGCTTCCCCCACGAATTCTCCGGCGGCCAGCGTCAGCGCATCGGCATCGCCCGTGCACTCGCTGTCGAGCCAGACTTCATCGTCTGTGACGAGCCGGTCTCGGCCCTGGATGTTTCGATCCAGGCGCAGATCATCAACCTCCTCCAGGACCTCCAGGATCAGTTCAACCTGACCTACCTTTTCATCGCCCACGATCTCTCGGTTGTGCGCCACATCAGCGACCGCGTGGCAGTCATGTACCTCGGCCACATCATGGAGCTGACCGACCGCGACACGATCTTTGAAAACCCGCTGCACCCGTACACCAAGGCGCTCATGTCGGCCGTCCCGATCCCGGACCCCGAGATCGAACGAAAGCGCGAACGCATCATCCTCCTCGGCGACGTGCCGAGCCCGCTCCGCCCGCCAAGCGGCTGTGTCTTCCACACCCGCTGCCCGATCGCCATCGACGAATGCCGAACGCGTGTGCCAGATTGGCGCAACGTGGGCACAGCCGATAAAGAGCACTGGGTCTGGTGCCATCGCGTGGACGCTAACCAGCACGGTAACACCGCCGCGGTCGCTGGCGGGGTCTAGCCGCCGGATAACACCGCCCGGCACCACCTGGAGCCCGCCGCCTGGCGGGCTCCTTCGTCTGGCGCCGAAACGCCGTCCAGGCCTCATCTCCGGTAGAGTGGCCCCAATTCACCTGAGGTCTAGCCGAATGCCCAACCTCCCCGGAATGGGAAACCCGCCAACCATGCCCGCGCAGTACGCCACGCTGATCAAGCGCGTCCTCCAGTACTCAGAGGCTGCGGTGGACGGCCTGACCGTCGAACAGCTCAGCGACACCCGCGGCGGGGTCACCAACTCGATCGGGTGGGACGTCTGGCATGTCGTCCGTACGATCGACAACATCGTTCACTTCGTCTTCGAACGCGAACAGCCGGTGTGGCTGCGGGACGGCTTCGACGCGAAGTGGGGCCTGCCGCGAGTCGACCAGGGCACCGGCCAGGACCCGAGCGACGCCTATTCCATGGCCTTCCCCGCGCCCCAGGAGTTCAACACCTACACGCGCGCCGTGCAGGTGGCCGTCGTCCCGCGGGTCGAAGCGATGACCATGGAGTACCTCTCGGGCGTGCTCTTCATCAGGCCCTGGGGAGACATCCCGCGGATGGAAGCGATCGGGCACGGGCTGATCGGCCACGGCAACGGCCACCTCGGCCGGGCATCCCTCGCGCGGGCGCTGTATGGACTCAAGGGCCTGCCCTACTGACTGCCCGCGCTACGCGTTCAGCCCGTAGAGCGCTCGCGCATTCTCGCCCAACAGCAGTCGCCGCCGCCGATCGCTTAGCTTCGCGGCGTTCGCCAGCACCTGTTCCAGAGCGTTCTCGCTCGAGTCAACGTGCGGATAGTCTGAACCCCAGAGGAACTGCGATTCGCCGAGCGAATCCATCAGGTGGTCGATGTACGGCTCGCGCGGCTCAACGACGTAGAAAACGTTGCGCTTCATATACTCGCTCGGCTCCAGCTTCGTCTTTTCCGCGTAGCCAAACATCTCGTATTTCTCATCGAGCCGGTGCGCGATGTACGGCGCCCAACCGGCGCCCGCTTCCACGCAGAGCAGCTTGAGTTTCGGAAACCGGTCGAAGAACCCGGACATAACAAGTGACGCCATCGCGGGGATAATCTGGAACGTTGCGCCCATGCCGAAGCTGTACGTCCGGCTCGGCTCCACCAGCAGCGAGTGAAACCGCGTCGGGTTCTCCAGAATGCGGTTGAACCGCACGATGACGTGCAGGCAGAGCGGCAGTCCGGCGTCTTCAAGCTCGTGCCAAAGGGGATCGAAATCCGGATGTGCCGGGCTCTTGCCCTGCACCGGCTCCGGCGGTACAAACACTCCCTTGAACCCAAGCTTCAGGCAGCGCCGAAGTTCGGCCAACGCGTCCGCCGGGTCGTGCGGCGAAATGTGCGCCATGGGGTAGATGCGGTCCGGATGTTCGCCCACAAAGTCATGCGCCCAGCGGTTGTAGGCCCGGCTGTAGGCGTCTGCTAGCTTCGGGTCTTCGGTGTCCCAGATGATCCCGATCGTGGGGAAGACCACGCCTCCGCGGACTCCCATCGAATCGAAAAGCTTAATCCGCTCCGCCGTATCGAAGCTGGCGAGCGGAGCGCCTTCGAGGTATGTCATGTACGGCAGGTTGGCTCGAGGGACGCCGTTCCCGCCTAGCCCAGCCAGACCGCCGCTCATGATCACCTGGCGGTCGATGATCAGATGCTCGTCGGCGGCCAGCCGCGCCTTCAGCTCCCAGGCCATCTCCGGCATGTTCTGCCCGGAAGCTTCGCCCGGCGCCTGTGCTCCTGTTGGGCTGGCGAGCGGGGCGATGCCCTGCGTCTCCCCGTCGCGCAACGGGATGCTGCGCGTGATGCGGATGGCGCGCGGACGGAACTCGGGCTCCAGGTAGCGGTCCCACAGGTCCGGTGGTTCGAGCACATGCGAATCGCCGTCGATGATCAGCAGGTCGTCCGTGTTGGCGGTGCTCACATCGGCGCTCGCTGAGGGAAGCGAGTCCGCGCGGAGGCCGTCCACCCGCCATCGACCACGATCGATTGCCCCGTGACAAACGACGACTCATCGGAGGCCAGCCAGAGCGCGGCGCCGGCGATGTCCTCCGGCAGACCGGCGCGCGGGATCGGCTGGGCATGCGCCAACTGTGCCCGCCAGACCTCAGGATCCATTGGCGCGGGGAGAGCCGGATTCGCATACAGGATAGGCGTCAAGATGCCGCCCGGACAGATGCAGTTCGCCCGCACGCCTTGCGCCGCATACTCCACCGCGCAGACGCGCGTCAGTTGGATGACGCCCCCCTTGGCCGACCCGTACGCGCCCTGGCCCGGCATCCCCATGAGACCCGAGACAGATGCGGTCGTGATAATCGACCCGTTTCCCGAGGCGATCAGGTGGGGAAGCGCATGTTTCATGCCCAACCACACGGCCTTCAGGTCGACGGCGATGATCCGGTCGAACGTCTCTTCGCGGCACTCCAGGATCGAACCTTCGCCGCCGCCAATGCCCGCGTTGTTGTACATGATGTCCAGCTTTCCGAACCCCTGCACCGCCGCGTTCACCAGCCCTTGCACGTCCTCTGACGAACTCACGTCGGTCGCCATAAACCGGCACTCCGGCCCGATCGCCGCGGCCACGGCCTCGCCCTTTTCTCGCTGCAGATCGCCGATGACCACTCGCGCCCCTTCGCTCACGAACAGCTTCGCCGTCGCTTCGCCCATGCCGGACGCTCCGCCTGTGATGACGGCCACTTTCCCATCCAGTCGATTCATATCGCCTCGCTTCGTGGGCGAGTCTACACGGCGCGGGCGCTGTCCGGCAGACCATTCCCGAGGCGCATTGTTGACTAAGTCGGTCAACTCTATTGCCATTTGCGCCCGCACTGCCTACGATTGAACGATGCGCTCCTTCTTCAGCTTCCCGGACCCCGTCAACGAAATCGCCGCCCGGCTGGTTGCGACCGGGGTCGTTGCTATGACCGCCCTCTTTCTCGCGACCGGCTGGGAGTGGCTTCTGGCGGTGATCGCCTACGGATTCGTCGTCCGCGTGCTCTCTGGCCCAAAGATCAGCCCGCTCGGCCTTCTGGTCACACGGGTCATTGAGCCGCGCCTCTCGATCGAAGCGCGCTTCACGCCCGGCCCGCCCAAGCGCTTCGCCCAGGGCATTGGCGCCACGCTCTCCGTGGCGGCGGTCGTGAGCTACTTCGCGCTCGGCCTCAGTCCGCTCGCCTACGTGCTTATCGCCGCGATTTTCGTCGCCGCCTCGCTCGAGGCGTTCGTTGGCTTCTGCCTGGGGTGCAAGATCTTCGGGGTCCTGATGCGCATCGGCGTCATACCGGACAGCGTTTGCCTGGCCTGCTCGGATATCTCGCTTCGCAGGCCCGTCGCTTCGTAGAGGGCTAAAGCGTCTCCACAGCCTCCAAGGGCCGCAAAGCCGGGTTCACAACGTAACGCACCCGGGGAAGCGTGACGGTACCCTCCGTGTAGCTGGCTGACACCGGCCATTGGGGCTTGACGCCGACTGTCCCCCAGTCTTCCTCATCGAACACCCTGACCAGCGGCCGTCCGCGGTCGGCCTTCGTGATCGCGTAGTCCGCGTCCACCTGAATCAGCCGCACGAGTTCCGCGCCGTCTCTCTTCATGCGGGCGAAGTTCATGTTCGGCAGGTACTGAATGTCAGCGCCGTTGATCGCTTCCGGTTCCTCCAGCGAGCAATCCAATAGCACCTTGCCCCGGCGGGTCACCTTCGCCATCACCTGGTAGTGGCGCGCTTCAAGCACGACCTCAGCTTCTTTGACCGGGTATCCCCAGCGTGAACGCAGTTCCGAGATGGCCGCCGCTGAGTCGCAGTATCCGTCAACCAGGAACGCCCGCGGCCGCCCGCCCGACCGGCAACCGATACGCACCTCGGCCAGCGTGAACGGCCCCACGCTGCTCTCCGAGACGTGCAGCACGTTGATCAGTATCGTCGGCGGGATGGTCGGATGCAGCGCCGCTGGCAGCAGGTCGAGCATCTCCGTGTCGTCGATTTCGAACATCAACTGGAGGTGGCCCGCGCCGCGCAGCTCCCACGGCTCGGTGTTCGGCTCCAGCACCAACGGCTTCGAATCGCCGTGTTCCGAAAGATCGAACGTCCCAACAAGTGGCATTAGACCGCACCCGCGCCGGCCGCCACACGCGGCTCACTAGAGGCGAACTTCGGCATCACTTCGCTGGCAAACAGTCGCAGGCTGGCCAGCACCTCTTCCTGCGGCACCGTCTCCACGGCGTTGAGCAGGAAGTTGACGCGGTCCACTCCTACTGACTCCCAGTTCCTCAGGACCTGGATGATGCGCTCGGGATTACCGATGCAGGTCCCTTCGGGCGCGCCGCCGTCGGCGCCCGGGGCACTCGCCTCGCGGCGCAGGGCCGGCAGCAGCCCCAGATTGGGGTAGGAACGCGTCGGGTACGCCTGTCGCGCCGCCAACAGCTGTTCCGCCAGGTAGTTGAACGTGCCCGCAAGGCGAAGGCCAGTCTTCACGCCAACTTCGTTGTCCGGGTGGCAGAACAGGAAGTTCACGGTGTTGACCTGCTCGTTGACGAATTCGCCGACCGGGTTGCAGTACTTGATCCGGCGCCGGTATTCGGCCACCTTTGTTTCCTGCTCGGCGAACCCGCCGAACGTCAGACCGAGGCTGCCCAGCCCACGGTCGGCGGCGTCGATCTCCGTCCCCGGACTGGTTACCGCAACCCACATCGGCGGGTGAGGCTTCTGCAACGGCTTGGGCAGGATCGCCCGCTTCGGCATGCTGAATGACTGGCCTTCGTAGCCGAAACGTTCCTGCGTCCACATCTTCGGCAGGATCCGCACGAACTCGTCCCAGGTCTTCTTCGTCGAGTCGGGGTCCACGCCGAACCCGCCGAGCTCGGTCCACGTCGCCGATCGGCCCGTGCCGACTTCCAGCCGCCCACCCGACATGAGGTCCATGGTCGCCGTCCGCTCGGCGATCTTGATCGGGTTGTTGATCTGGGGCACGCAAACCACAATCCCGAGGCCGATGCGGATCTGCTTCGTGACCATTGCGGCGGCGGTGAGGAAGATCTCCGGCGCCGAACAGTGCGAATACTCTTCCAGGAAGTGGTGTTCCACTGCCCACACCTGGTCGAAGCCCAGTTGATCGGCCAGCCGCACCTGCTCCAGGCAGTTCTGGTAGACCTGATACTCGGTCTTCGCCTCCCACGGACGCGGGACCGAAATTTCGAAGAAAATGCCGAACTTCATGGGCTGCCCTCCCAGACGTGATGCGGCGACTCTACCAGATCAGCTTCGCCGCTCCCACCGCTCCCACCGCTCCCACCGCTCCCACCGCTCGACGGTGTGAGGCTCTTGACCGGCAGCGCTAATCAAGCGTCCGGCTACACCGCCCCGCGGACGATATCCTCTACCACCGCGGGGTCCGCTAGCGTTGTCACATCGCCGACGTTTTCGGGCTCGCCCTCGGCGATTTTGCGCAGGATGCGTCGCATGATCTTGCCGGAACGGGTCTTGGGCAGGCCCTCCACGAACTGGATCTTGTCCGGCGTGGCGATCGCGCTGATATCGATGCGCACCGCGTCCTTGAGCTGCTTCTCCAGATCCGGCGAGCCCGAATAGCCGGCGTTGAGCAGCACGTAGGCGTAGATACCCGTGCCCTTTACATCGTGCGGATAGCCGACCACGGCCGCCTCGGCGCAGGCCGGGTGCCCGACGAGCGCGCCTTCGATCTCCGCTGTCCCCAGCCGGTGGCCGGCGACGTTCACCACGTCATCCACGCGCCCAGTGATCCAGTAGTAGCCGTCCTGGTCGCGGTGACAGCCGTCGCCAGTAAAGTAGCGCCCCTTGTATGTGCTCAGGTAGGTCTGGATGAACCGCTCGTGGTCGCCATAGATAGTGCGCATCATCCCCGGCCACGAAGCGTCGAAGCAGAGCCTGCCGGTAACGCCGTTGCCATCCATCTCTTCACCTGCCTCATCGACCACGCTCGGCCGCACTCCGAAGAACGGCAGGGACCCGGAGCCAGGCTTCATATCGATCGCCCCGGGCAGGCCGGTGATCATATGTCCGCCCGTCTCCGTCTGCCAGTACGTATCCACTACAGCGCAGTTCTCTTCGCCCACCACGCGGTAGTACCAGCGCCACGCTTCCGGATTGATCGGCTCACCTACCGAGCCCAGTACACGAAGGCTCTTGCGGCTGTAGCGTTTAACTGGCTCGTCCCC
>JBDSJC010000231.1:0-5573 GCA_039917655.1 Tepidiformaceae bacterium | reverse complement strand
GCGACGAACTCCCGGTGCTTGGGGGGATGCGCGTGGTCCACGCGCCGGGGCACACCGCCGGCAGCATCTCACTCCACTTCCCCAACCGTGGCGTCCTGCTTGTCGGCGACGCCATGCAGTTCAAGTTCGGCCGCCTGATGCTCCCCAGCCGCCTCTTCACGCAGGATATGGACGAAGCCACGGAATCCGTCCGCAAGCTCGCCGAACTGGACTTCGAAACGCTCTGCTTCAGCCACTTCCGGCCGATCCTGACCGGCGCCGATGCCCGCGTCCGCGAATTCGCAAGGTCATTGGGGGCCAGGCGTGAATACGCTGGTTGACCTCTTCGTGCACTCGGCCCACCACCACACAAAACGCCAGTCGCTGGTCATTCGGCTCGGCGTGCGTGCGATCCGCTAGTGCAGCACCCCCAAGAGCCAGTGCGCTTCGCTGACATCCTGACCACCGCGTCTGCCGCGGCCAACTACCTCGGCGAAGCGAACGTCGTGCCCCAGCATCTGCTCTACGCAATCGCGATTCTCCGGGAAACGATGACTCTTGAAGACCTCGGCCGGGCCGTTTCGCCGCTCGTCCGCCGTACACCGCCAGGCATGGGCGGTACGGTCGATCCGGAGGTCCGCGAGCTCGCCCAACGCTGG
Organism: Tepidiformaceae bacterium; assembly: GCA_039917655.1. Lineage (GTDB taxonomy): Bacteria > Chloroflexota > Dehalococcoidia > Tepidiformales > Tepidiformaceae > PNKC01. The sequence continues at coordinate 4,935 of JBDSJC010000231.1, read as the reverse complement.
TTCGAGGCTCTCGGCTCTGATGCCGAAGCTCGCATTTCGTCCGAGCAATTGGCCGAGCTCATTGCAGAACTTGAGGGACTGGGCGCCGCGGGCCAAGACTCGCGGGTTCCGCCCGATTGAGGCTAGCGGGCGATGCACACATAGTCGCCTTGCATGGACTTCGCACTCTGCGCCGCTGGCGCGGTAGCTGGATTCGGCTTCGGCTGGTTCGCGGCCGCCTACCAGCACCTTCTGTACCGCGAACCCCAGTTCCGCGTTGAGCATCTCGCCGGCCGTCGGCTGCTGTTCGTTCGCATTTTGCTCGCCATCGCCTGCGGAGCCGCCGTCGGACTAGCGCTGCGCCCTGGCCACTACGAGCTTGGCCCGGCGCTGCTCACCGCCGTGTTCGCGCTCGCGCTCCTCGTCCTGGCCAGCACCGACTTCGAGCGCAAGCGACTGCCTAACAAGCTGATGTACCCCACGATCGTCCTGGGCGCAGCGTTCAGTTGGGCGTGGCCAGACCGAGACGTCGAGCACATCTTTCTTGGCGCGGGTGCAGCAATTGGCATCGCCGTCGCGCTGTTCGCGTTTGGCGTCCTGACCGGCGCTTTGCTCCGCGTCCGGGCAACGGCCTTCGGACTTGGGGACGTGAAGTTGATCATTCTCCTCGGTCTGCTCAGTGGCTGGCCGGCGTTCTTCCCCGCCCTGCTCTACGGCGTGCTCGCGGCCGGGGCGGTCAGCCTGGCGCTCATCATCCGCGGCCGATCGAAGACCGTTTTCAGCTATGGCCCATACCTCGTTCTCGGCGGACTCGTGGTATTGCTTTGGCCTTCGACGTTCGTCTAAGACGCGCCGAAGCCCTCGCATGCGAGGGCTTCGAGCGTTCAACCGTGGAGGGCTAGAACGCGCTTTTCATCTGGATCACGGCCGGGCCGCCGATCACCAACATGATTGAAGGGAAGATGAAGAATACGAGCGGGAAGACCATCTTGATCGGCGCCTTGAACGCCTGCTCCTCGGCCCGCTGGCGTCGTTTAACCCGGATTACACCGGTCTGCACGCGAATCACTCCGCCGATGGAGATGCCCATGCTCTCTGCCTGGATGATCGCGTTCACCAACGACCGCAGCTCTTCGACGCCCGTGCGGTCAGTCATGTCGAGGAAGGCATCGCGGCGAGAACGGCCCATCGTGATTTCGCGCATGGTCCGAGTCAACTCTTCAGCGAAGGGCCCATGAACCTTTTCGATCACACGGTTGAACGCGGCATCGATACCGAGGCCAGCTTCGACGGAGGCCGTGATGAGGTCGAAGGCGTCTGGCAGCGCTCGCCAGATCTCCTTCCGTCGCCGTTTCACCCGCCCCATCAGCCACATGCGCGGCCCGTAAACGGACAGCACGGTCATGACCGCGAAAACGACGACCAGTTTGATACCGCTGGTCCCGCTGCTGGCCATGTAGAGCGTAGCGGCAATTGGCAGGACGCCGGCGATGATCGCCACTACCACAATGAACTGCCCCGGCTTGAACTTCATGCCAGCCTGGGCGATGGAGCCTTCGAGCCGGTCCGACATTGAGGAAGGAAGCATGTTGGTGACGCGCCGGACCATAGCGCGGACCATGGGCGCCACCACCCGCGCCACGAACGCGGCCTCCGGGTCTGGGATCGCCTCGCGCTCCGGGCGGGTGTAGCGAAGCCCGCCGAGCCGGGCATCCATCGCCCCTCTGGCAGGTTGGTGCATGAGCCCAAAGACGACAAGCGTCACGGTCACGAACGTACTGAATGCGATGAGCAGTTCCATGGCACTAAACCTCGATGTTCACGATCTTGGAGATGACGAAAAAGCCCATGAGCTCCATAAGTAGCCCCGCGCCGAGCATCATCCGACCCAGCGGGTCGGTGAACAGCAACGATGTGAAGTCAGGGCTGATGACCATGAACGCAGCGAACAGGCCGAACGGGATGCCACCGATGACGTAGCCAGTGAGTCGCTGTTGAGACGTGAGCGTGCGAATTTCGCCGCGAATACGCTCCCGCTCGCGCATTGTGTTTGCAACGTTGTCCAGGATTTCGCCGAGGTTCCCGCCCACGCCGCGCTGAATCATGATGGCCGTGATCACAATATCGAAGTCTGGACTCCCGACGCGGTCGTTGAGGGCCTGGAGCGCGCCCTCGATACTGGCGCCCATGGCGGTGTCCCGAAGCGTCCGCCGAATCTCGATGGAAAGCGGCGCCGGAGCCTGGTCAGCACACGTCTCCAACGACTGGATCAATCCGAACCCGGCCCGCAGACCGCTCGAGAGCATCTGCAGCATCTCCACGAGCTGAGCTTCGAGCTTGCGCCTGCGGGAACCTTTTCGGCGCTTCACCCAGAGACCAACCCCGAGGAAACCTACCGGCAGCAAGACGAACGCCAACTGTGGTATCGGCGAGAGTGAGAACCCGACCGCAGTCAGGATTACGCCCACCACGATGCGGAGGGTCAGGTATTCCTTTGCTTTCAAGGTCAATCCGGCGCGTTCCAGGTCCATCACCCACCTGGCGGCGAGCGTCCCGGAGATGAGGTTGATCCCGCCGAAGCTCACCGCGCCGCGCTGCCGCAAACTGGGGCCTGATGCTCCAGCGGTAACAATGTCCGATCTGTTCTTCAGTTTCCCGAGCCGGGCGGTGGCCTCGGCCGAAACCGTGCCGAAGCCCGTGAACCAGAGGACCATGGTGGAGGCGAACGCACCCCCACAGAGAGCAGCAATGATCATCATGGGACTCATTGGACTACCACCCTTCCCCGGAGCCGAAGAGGTTGTTCGGGAGGTCGATGCCCGCCATCTGGAACCGCGAGACAAAGCTCGGACGAATGCCGGTTGGGCGCATCGCGCCGTGGACCTTTCCATCTTCGTCCACGCGGTCCAGCTTGAAGAGGAAAATGTCCTGGAGCGTGATGGTGTCGCCTTCCATGCCGCTGATCTCGGTGACGTGGGTCACCTTTCGCGAACCGTCCTGGAGACGCTGCACCTGGATGAAGACATGGATTGCAGCCGCAACCTGTTCCCGGATTGCCCGCGCCGGCAGGTCCATGCCCGCCATCAGCACCATGTTCTCAAGACGGGCGATTGCGTCTCGCGGCGTGTTTGCGTGCACGGTTGAGATCGAACCGTCGTGACCGGTGTTCATCGCCTGGAGCATGTCGAAGCACTCTTCGCCTCGAACCTCGCCGACGATGATGCGGTCCGGCCGCATGCGCAGGCAATTCCGCACCAGGTCGCGCTGCTTGATCTGGTTCTTTCCCTCGATGCTCGCCGGTCGGGCCTCCAACGTGATTACGTGCTCCTGCTGGAGGCGAAGCTCCGAGGGGTCCTCGATCGTTACGATGCGCTCAGTGTTTGGGATGAACGCTGATAGGGCGTTCAGCATCGTCGTCTTACCGGTGCCGGTACCGCCGCTGATGATGATGTTGAGGTGCGCTCGAACGCACATCGCCAGGAATTCGGCCGTCGCTTCGCTCATCGCGCCGACCGCGATCAAGTCGGCCATCCGCATCTTGTCCGCGCGAAACTTTCGAATCGTGATCGTCGGCGATTTTGGCGAAGCTGGCGGCACCGTGATGTTCACGCGCGAACCGTCAGGCAAGCGGGCATCCACCATTGGGCTGGACTCGTCAATACGCCTGCCCAGCGGCGCGACGATGCGCTCAATGATGCGCATGATGTGCTGCTTGTCGCGGAATCGCGCCGGGCTGCGAAAGATGCGCCCTTCCTGCTCGTAGAAGATCTTATCAAGGTCGTTGACCATCACTTCTGTGACAGACGGGTCGCGGAGCAACGGCTCCAACGGCCCAAGCCCCAGCGCCTCGTCAGCGACGGCTTCCAGCAGCTCTTCGCGGCTTGAACCGCCGAGCTGCAGGCCCTCCTGGGCGATCAGTTCCCGCGCTGCCCGGATGACCGCCTCACGCTGCTGTTCCGGCGCCAAATTCTCGAGCGTCCCGTGCTCGAGCTCGTCGATCAGCAGTTCGTGCAGGCGGATCTTCGCTGCCTCGGCCTGCGGGTTGGCGCGGTTACCGGGAGCTTCGGTCGGCCGGCGGCGCGCCAGCGCGGGTGCTTCCTGCTGGACCGCCCCGGGCACCACGGGAGCCGGCACAGGGCGCAGTAGCGTCGGCCGCTGGTCACCTTCGGCGGGCGGAGTTGATGGCGGAGGAGTGTTTTCGTCTCCGTGTCCCCAACTGCGGCGCGGAGTGGCAGCGTTGCCGAACTGTCCCGACGGTCGCAAGCGTGGCCCCTCGCCATCTGGCGAGGCGCCGTTCCCTGCGCGCTCTAGCGACCGCGCCGTCGCGTCGCCACTGCCCAGCCGGCGCCTCACATTGGACCAACCGAACGCCTGGCTCGGGTCGGAGCGAGAAGGTTGTTCTCCCTGTTCTTCAGCCACTGTCTGCCTCAGCTTTCCGTTTTACCGTTCAAGCACTCTTGCGGAAGAGCGGGCGGATCAGCCTGCCGAATCCGCCGCTGCCACGCTTCTGCGTTTTTGTTTTGTGGCGAATCCCAGCCAGGGCCCGCGCAATTTCGCGAATCTCCAGCGAGACTTTGCTGTTCGGCCGGCTCATCACTATTGGTCGTCCCAATTGCGCCGCCTTAACGACTTCCTGGTCCTGCGGGATGCGCCACCACAACGGCGAATCTAGCGTCCGTTCAACGTCTTTCTCCCGCACTCCGGTGTCCATGCCTGCGCGGTTGAGGACCACCTTGATGCGCTCCTCGTCGTTGCCGAAGCGTTCGTGCAGCATCTCAAGCGCCAGCACGGTATCTTTGATGCTGGCCATGTCCAGCGTGGTGATCAAAAGGATCATCGTGCCAACTTCGATCGCCGCCGCCACGATCTCGTTAAACGTTCCCGGCGTATCCAGGATCACGAAGTCGTGCGTCTGGGCGAGCACGTCCACAACGTCACGGATGTGTTGCGCCGTCA
>JBDSJC010000230.1:0-11522 GCA_039917655.1 Tepidiformaceae bacterium | reverse complement strand
TCTGGTGCGCCGCTGGCGACCGTCCTGCTCGCGGCGCTGGCCGTGATCGCACTTGCCGGCGGAGTCGCAGGTTACCTGTTCAGCCGCAGAAAACCCCCGGAGGGCGGCGAATCCGCCTGACTTTCGTCAGAAAGCCTTAATCTCGGCTTTGGATCAGGTCGTATATCCTTACAAGAAGGTCGCCTTCCCGTTTACGCCGCCATATGAAAGTACTTCCCTACCTTGCCATTTTCACCTTCGTTGCCGGTCTCGGCATGCTGGGCATGGGCTACTTTTATTCGGGTGGTGAATCGAACGCCCAGGCGAAACCGGTTGCCACCTTCGACAACCTGCCCACCGCGACGCCTACCGAAATCCCCAGCGCTACTCCGACAAACGCGCCGACCGCAACGCCCACGCCGATCCCTTTCAACGGCAAAGTTGGCCGTCTCGAACTCGCCCGCTTGAACATCAGCAACGCGATCGAGGAGATCGGATTCGTGGGCAACACGAACCAGTTGGACACCCCGCACGACGCCATCAACAAAGTCGGCTGGTACAACATTTATGACAAGCCCGGCTTCCACGGCGACGGTGTGCTGGGCAACGCCATCTTCTCCGCTCACGTGAACTACAACTTCCAGAACGGCCCCTTCGCAAAGCTCCAGGATGTCAAGTCGGACGACGTGATCACCATCCAGATGGATGGCGGGCCGATGTACACCTACAAGGTCTTTCGCAAACAGCGGTATGAAGTGTCAACGATCCCCATGGGTGACCTCATCTGGCCAAAGGACAAGCCGGCCGACAAAGAGTGGATCACGATGATCACCTGCGGCGGCAACTTCGTCGCGACGCAGGCGAACGGGCTCGGCGAATACACCCAGCGCGACGTCGTCGTCGCGGAGCGCATCTCGTAGCCCTTTACCACTCGTTCTCGCCGCGTCTGTCGTGTTCGAAACACCTGCGCTAGCTTAAATTGACCACCATCGCGCCCACTGAGGAGAGTGCCTATGAAGTCCGCCCGTACCTTTTCGCTGCTGACGCTCGCCCTTGGCGCAATCATGCTCCTTGCTGGCGTGGCCTGCGGCGGCGGCGGCGATTCGAAGAACACGCCAGCAGCATCCGCCTCCGGCTCTGCGTCGCCTTCCGTCACGGGGTCCGCGACCGCTACCGCGCCGCCATCCCCGACGGCGACGCCCACGCCCTACAACGGCGGCGTAGTGCGCTTCAAGTACCAGCGCTTCGGTATTGACGCGCCGATCGATCCGCTCTCTACCAACGCCGCGGGTGAGCTCGATACTCCGCGCTCCGGCCGCGAGAACACGGCCGTCGCCTGGTATGACCAGACGTTGGAGACGCAGGGCTATTTCATCGGCACGAAGCCTGGCTGGGGAGGGAACGCGGTCTTCTCGGCGCACGTCTACTACATCAGCTCCGCGGCCTGTCCCAGCAACCCGCGCGCCTGCCCCGGCCCCTTCCAGAAGCTCGCCCAGGCCGTCGCAGGCGACGAGCTCTCCGTAGTCATGGAGAACGGCTCCGAATACACGTACAAGGTCATCAAGAAGAACCAGTACACGATTGCCAACGTGCCAATGGGTGACGTGGTGGGCGGCGCCGGCAAGCCGGACGGCAAGGAATGGATCACGATGATCACCTGCGGAGGCTCGCTCGATTCTAGCGGGCTCGAATACACCTCCCGTGATGTGGTTGTCGCCGAACGCGTCTCCTGAGGTTTCGCTTCACAAAGTTCTACTGGGGAGGGTTGGCCGGGGGTCAGCCCTTTTCCGTGCCCCGGATCAGGGTTTTCGTCCCGGCTATCGGGGATTGCACCTCAGGGTGCATCGGGCATCCGCCCATTAAGGCCTCGCGGGCCGGCTTCTAACCTGAAGCCTGACGCTGCCCGGACTCGATCCGCGGGCGGCCGGAGGCTTCTCACATGCTGCACCCGCGCAACCTGATCCTGGGCGCCGCCCTCAGCCTCGCTGCTGCCGGTTCTACCTTCCTCGGCGGTGACCACGATGTGCGCGCCGCCGCCCTGCTTCGCGGCTGGAACAATGTCAGCTACCTCGGGAGCACGGCAAAGGCCCCTTCCGAGGCACTCACAGGCATCAACGGGCAGTACTCCTCGGTCTACCGTTGGGACGCCATTAGCCAAGCCTACCAACTCTATGCGCCTGGCCTCCCAGCCTTCGCCAACACCCTCGCTTCGATCAACCCCGGAGACGCCATCTGGCTTAATTTCACGGCCGAAAGCGGGCAGCTGAACACCGGCTCGGTGGGCAGTGGCGGCAGCGGCAGCGTCTCTGGGCCCGGTAAGATCTCGGTCGCGGCCAGCACGTTCATGCCAATGAACGACCTCGCGATCTACGAGAAGAGCTACAACCAGATCGCCCCGGTCGGCACGGATGTCCCTTCGCAGCGCTACTTCGCCCCGGTCTCGCTCCCGAACGGGGCGAGCATCACGAGCATGACCGCCGCCTACGAAGGTACGGGCGACACGGTTAGGGTGCGCCTGGATTACACGCCGATCACCAACGGCGACGCCACGGCCTCTGTATTCAAGCTCGTCGAAGTCGGCTCTGTCAGCGGCGCCGCCCCTCAGACGGCCAACGCATTTGCCCACACGGTCGACAACGGCACGAACGTCTACTTCCTGGTCGTCGATCTGACGGGCGGCGCGGCCTCCAAGCTTCGCGGCGTTTCGATCTCCTACAACAACTAAAGGCGCGCCTACTGTGATCAACCAAACCGCCCTCACCGGAAGGAAGCGCTTCGCCTGGTGCACCGCCGCCGCGGTGATGCTCGCCATCGTGCTCGCGTTCGGAAGCGAGGTGGGCAACGTCCGCGCCATGCAGCCGCCCCAGGTGTTCACCGTCGCCCAATCGCCCGCCGGACCGGCGACCGTCCAGCCCGCTGACACAATCACTTACGCAATAGACTTCACGGCCAACGCCACGTTTGGCGTCAGCGATCCGTTCATCACGGGAACCTTGTCGGCGGGGCTTTCAGTGGTGGCCTTCAACGGTCCCTACGCCGGCATCTGTAGCGGGCTGAACACTTCTGCCTTCTCCTGCCATCTTCCGCCAATCAGCGCGAACATCACGATCGTCCAGTTGGTCGTCACCGCCGCCGTCGCTAACGTGGCCGACAATTTCGTGGTCGATCTCGGCCTTTCGAACTTTAGGGCGAAGGACTCAGCCCTCGATGGCAGTCCGGTCTCCCCGAGCGGAGCGGACCCCGGCGCGCTCACGGTGATGAACGAAGCAGTCACCGTAACGGACACGCCTTCGCTTGCGGGGATGTTCGAAGCTGGCCTCGTGAGCTTTACAGCGAGCTTGGCGAACAGCGGCTCCGGGGCATCCGGCGCCTACAACTCCGTCATGACCCTTTCTGGCGGCAGCGTCGATAACGTCGTTTGCCCAGGCGGCGCCCCCGGAAGCGGAACGGGCACGACCGTGGCCACCTGTTCGAACAACACATCATTGGCGGCATCTGGAAGCACACAGATGGTTGTGACCGCCAAGGCGGCCGACGGCGGGTCGGGCACGCTCACGGCAAACGTCTCGCTCGCGCCCGGCGCCGGGAACGTCACGGGCGTCCCATCCGGCATCCGCTACGTGCCCCCGGCCACTGCCACCGTCCCGATCTCCGAACTGACCATCGCGGGCGCTGGCACCTTCAGCACCGGCGCCTCCGTATCCGTTTGCACAACGAACAACCCGGCGACCCCGGGGCTGATCGCGGGGCTTGTCAGCGCCGCCAACCCGCTAACTGCTGCCGATTACCAACTGGTGGGCAGCGGCGGCGCGGCGCCTTCCGCCGCCGTCTCGATCACTTGTCCCGGCGGGCAGCAGGGAGTCGCTTTTACATCTACCTCGGCCGGGACAGTAAATGTCACCGCCCGCACGAACGCCCCCGGCTCCGGGTCTGCTATCGCCGGCAATAGCAACACGGTTGCCGTTGCGTTCAGCGCGGCGCCTGTGACGAACCCGGTGCCCGTGCTCAACAGCATCGCGCCGTCGTCGGCCGGCGCTGGCGGGCCATCGTTCCCGTTGGTCGTCACGGGTTCGAACTTCGTGGCCGGATCGATCGTGCGCTGGAACGGAGCGGACCTGGTCACCAGCTTTGGGACTCCTGCTTCGCTGTCCGCGGTCGTCCCGGCTGCCAGTATCGCTACCGCGGGCACCGCTGCCGTGACCGTCTTTAACCCGCTGCCCGGGGGCGGAACGTCAGCTGGCCAGACGTTCACGATAAACTCAGCGCCCACCATTACCTCGCTCACGCCGCCCTCAGCGCCCGCCGGAAGCGCCGCCTTCCAACTCGTCATCGCCGGCACGAACTTCGTCCCCAGCTCCGTTGTGCGTTGGGACGGCACTGACCTGGTGACTACGTATGGCACAGGTGTGGCCATTTCAGCCCAGGTGCCCGCCGCCAGGGTGGCCGCGGCGAATTCGGCGAGCGTCACGGTCTTCAATCCAGGGGCAGGCGGAGGATTGTCCAACGCCCTAATGTTCACCGCCACAACTTTCGCCACCAAGCTCGGCTTCAGCACTCAGCCAACCAACGGATCGGCTGGCACAGTGCTTGCATCCCAGCCGATCGTCGCCGTCCAGGATTCCGCCGGCGCAACCGTCACGACCGACAACGCAACGGTGGTGACCATTGCGTTGACCGGTAGCGGGACCTTGACCTGCACGGGCGGGCTGACGAAGACCGCGGTCAGTGGACTCGCCACCTTCGCGGGCTGCGCGATCAGCGCCGCTGGCACGGGAGACTTGCTCGTCGCCACCTCAGCGCCCGTGCTCACGTCCGCCAGTAGCGCCGCCTTCACCATCGCCGCCCAGGCGGCCACCAGTTCCGCGCAACTTGTGGTGGCCGCCCCATCCGCCGGCACGAACGTGGCGCGCAGCCGTCTCATGTTCAGCGTTGGCAGCGGCACGCTGGCCACGCCGATCGCCGTGACCCTCATCGTCAAACGCAAGAGCGACAACAAGTACTGGAACAACACGGCGGGCGCCTGGCAGACAACGCTCATCGAAAACGCCGCGACCGGAAGCACTGCCAATTGGTCTCTTGCCATCACCGGCGACGCCCGGCGCGAATTCGCAGGGACGACGGTCATCGTGGAAGCGCGCGCTGTCGCGGCCGGCGTCACCTACGTCAGCGCCGTAATCCCGGAAATCGCGATCCGGTAGACCAGTCCCTGGACACGGGTGCCACACACCCCTCCCCGTTCATCCTTCGACAAGCTCAGGGCGAAAGGGGCGCTGAGCAAATCTGCGAGCCGGGCCCGCTCGGCTCAGGCCTCGATGCGCTCGGCGACGAGGTCGCCCATCTTCACGGTGTCCACAACCTTCGTGCCCGCGCCGGCGATATCCGGCGTGCGGTAGCCATCCGCGATCACCTGATCGACCGCCGCTTCGATCACCGCCGCCTCCGCCTCCCGCCCAAGCGACAGGCGAAGCATCATCGCGCTGCTCAGGATCATCGCCAGCGGGTTTGCCTTGCCCTGCCCGGTGATATCCGGCGCGCTGCCGTGGATCGGCTCGTAGAGCCCGATGCCTGTGCCGTCCTTCTTGCGCTTCCCCAGGCTCGCGGAGGGCATCATGCCCATCGACCCGGTGAGCATCGCCGCTTCGTCCGTGAGGATGTCGCCGAACATGTTCTCGGTGACGATCACATCGAAGCTCGCTGGCCGGCGGATGAGGTACATCGCACAGGCGTCCACCAGGATGTGCTCGAGTTCTACGTCCGGGTAGAGCTTGCCGACCTCCACCGCAACCTCGCGCCACATCTGGCCGGTGCGCAGGACGTTCGCCTTGTCCACGCTGGTCACCTTTTTGCGCCGTCCGCGCGCCAGTTGAAACGCGACGTGGCAGACGCGCTCTACCTCCTTCGCGCTGTAGCGCAGAGTATCCACTGCTTGCCTGCCATCGGCGTTTTCCCAGCGCTTCTGCGGCCTCCCGAAATAGAGCCCGCCCGTGAGCTCGCGGATGACCAGCATGTCCGTGCCTTCGAGTACCTCGGGCTTCAAGGTGCTTTCGTTGATCATGTGCGGATTGATGCGCACGGGACGCAGGTTCGCGAACAGCCCGAGCTGCTTGCGCATGCCCAGGATCGCGTCTTCCGGGCGCACGGCAGCCTTCGGGTTGTCCCACTTCGGCCCGCCAACTGCGCCGAACAGCACAGCGGTCGAGCGCTTCGCCTTGGCGATTGCATCGGGGCGCATGGCCACGCCGTACTTGTCGATCGCCGCCCCACCGATCGTTTCTTCGTCGTAGACGAACTCGTGCTTGAATCGCTTTTCAATGCGGGCCAGCACCTTGGTCGCCTCGGACATCACTTCGGGGCCAATGCCATCGCCTGGGGTCAGCAGAATCGGAAACGTTGCCATGCGCGCATCTTAGGCGGCAGCCACCAACGGCGTCCAAGCCCGGTAACGCATCACACCGATTCCCAGCGCCCCGTCTCCAGGGTCAGCGGCTCAACCGGCAGTGATCGCGGCAGCGAGCGCCTCCAGGCTGGCGCGCACGAGTTGGGCGTCTTCGACGGTGAGTTCGCCATCGGCGCCGGGTTTCGCGTGCAGGAAGGGCCTGGTGAGCGCTGCCTCTTCGAGCACGTTGGCGGACATCACCTTGAGGATTTCGAGGAGCGCCGCCTGGGCGTACTGGCCGCCGTTGGGCGAGGCGTTCAGCAAAATGAGTGGCTTACCGATCTGTTCGCCGCTGGAGACGAGCCAGTCCAGCGCATTCTTCAGCGAGCCGGGCACGCCGTGGGCGTACTCCGGGCTGGAAACGGCGAAACCATCGGCGGCGGCGAAAGCCGCGCGCAGGGCAGCGACGGGCGGCGCGGGCGTGGCGCCTTCGGCATCGAGATCGGGGTTGAAGTGCGGGAGCGTATCGAGGCCTTCGTAGAAGGTGAAGGTCATGCCTTGGGGCGCGAGCTTCTCCGCAGCGAGCAGCAAAGCAGCATTGGACGACCCGGCGCGGACGCTGCCGCTGATCGCGAGGATGGAGATGGGGGAAGGCATGGGTAGAAGCGTAACGGAATCCAGGCGGCTGTGGCTCAGGACTCCGCGCCAGCGACGTCGGCGGGCTTCACGCGGGTTACTTGTAGAATGCTCAGTAAACAAATAAATGGCGGTCGTGACCAACGAACCGACTGGGCCCGTCGATCACGTTAGCGTTGAGCAGGCCATCAACAAGGCGTTCAGCCCCCACGCGCCCATTAACCAGGCTGCGCTGTTTCGCGGGCGCAGAGAGCAAATTCGAGAAGTCGTTGACACGGTTACCGCCGAAGGATTGCACGCCGTCATCTACGGCGAACGCGGAGTGGGCAAGACATCACTGGCGAACATCATAAATGACTTCTTGGGCGGAGTCGTATCTGTCTCCAAAGTAATCTGTGGGCAGGGCGACAGTTTCGACGGCGTCATTCGGCGGGCGATGGGCACGATCCAACTGACGATGCCCCGCTCAGCCCTCGGCCTTACTTCCGCATCTGAGACCTCGTCATTCAATTTGCTTTCACGATTCCCGGACGTTGGCGAAGTGTCGCCCGACGCCGCCGCAACTCTGCTGTCGCAAGTTCCGTTGCTGCTCGTGATCGTCATTGATGAGTTCGACCGGTTGACGACTGGTCAGCCCGGTGCGTTTGCGGATTTCCTAAAAGCACTATCGGATCGTGGCGCTATGACGACAGTCGTGCTGATTGGCGTTGCCGAGGATGTCAACGCGTTGCTGGGGAGTCACGCCTCGGTGGTGCGCAACTTGCGCCAAATTCATCTACCGAGAATGTCTGACCATGAGCTCGGGGACGTCATCGACAACGGACTTGCGAGTATCGGGTTTTCGTTGGAATCAGATGCCCCGCGCAAGCGAATTGTCTCTGTCTCGCAGGGTTTCCCGCACTACACGCATCTTTTGGCGCAGTACGCCGCTCGAGCGGCTCATGACGACGGGAGGACCGTGCTTCGGGATGTCGACGTGGTCGCTGGTATGCGCCAAGCGGTCGAACGCGGAGATCAGAGCCACCGTGACCTCTACTACCGGGCAACTACAGGCACTCGGAAGAAGCACTTGTGGCGAGAGGTCGTAGCCGGGTGTGCCCTGGCCGAGAGTGACGAACGGGGCTACTTTTCGATTCGAAATGCACAAGAGAAGGTCTCAGAGGTAACGAGACGCGTCACAAGCCAACAAGCCATCTCGTATCACCTCGGCAAGCTCACCCACGAGGACAGAGGGCCGCTTTTGGAGAGAACGGGACCCGAACGGCGCTATCGCTACCGTTTCGTGAACTCGCTGATGCGGCCGTTCATTTTGATGAAAGCGATGAACGACGGTCTTATAAGCCCGTGAGCAGTCTTCGCCCGCCCCCTCCGCGCTTGCCCCGCTCGGAGCCCAGCGTTAGAGTTTGTGTGCTGATTCACAACCCACCGGGGGCGTTTTTCGCGCCCTGAACTAGATTCGGAGACCGGCCCAAATGACCCTCGAACGCGCCTCCGCTGCTCGGCCCGCCGAGGCATTGCTGTTGGCTCGCGAGCGCGTGGTGGGGTGGGCCGAATGAGCTTCTACGACCAGTGGTCGGCGGTGATGATCGCGGCGATTGCCGGCTTCATCCTGGTGTTCACGGCGCTGATCGCCGCAAAGGTGCTGGCGCCGTACGCCAAGGAGCGGGCGAAGGGCGTCTCCTACGAATGCGGCATGCTGCCGATCGGCCGCAACTGGGCCCAGGTCCATGTCCGCTACTACCTGATCGCGATCCTCTTCCTGATCTTCGATGTGGAGACGGTGTTCATCTTCCCGTGGGCCGTCACCTTCCTCCAACTGCCCCGGTTCGTTTTCTATGAGATGCTGGTGTTCGTGGGGATTCTGGCGCTGGGCCTCGGCTACGCATGGCGCCGCGGCGTTTTGGAGTGGCGATGAGCAACGAACTGACCCCGGCCGCGCTGGCCGCGCTGGCCCGTCCTTATACACCAGACTACGGCTCCGAATCTTCGCGCCTGGCGCCGGTCGATCTTCCGGTGACCAAGGCGGTGTACCGCATGGCGCTGCCGGGCGTGATGCAGGTGGGGGCGGACACGGTGATCGCGATCGGCCGCAAAAGTTCGCTCTGGCCGATGACCTTTGGCCTGGCCTGCTGCGCGATCGAGATGATCGGCACCTTCATGTCGAACCACGACCTGGACCGCTTCGGTATCGTCCCCTGGCCAAGCCCAAGGCAGAGCGATGTGATGATCGTCTCCGGCACCGTGACGAAGAAGATGGCGCCAGCGATCAAGCTGCTCTACGAACAGATGCCGAACCCCAAGTGGGTGATCTCCATGGGCGCCTGCGCGACGAACGGCGGCCCTTACACCGAGTACGACCGTGTGCTCCAGGGCGTCGACAAGATCATCCCGGTGGACGTCTACGTGGCTGGCTGCCCGCCGCGGCCGGAGGCGCTGCTCGATGGATTCCTTGCCCTCCAGCGCAAGATCATGGAAGACAAGCGGATGGTCGGATGACGCAGCCAGCCGCCGCGCCGCAGTATCCGGGGATTTCGGGCCCGATCCACAAAGCGTTGCCAAAGGTGGCGTTCACGGTCGCCACAACGGGGACCGACGCCGACCTGCACGTGGCGGCGGCAGACCTCATCGAGCTTGTGCAGGGCTTGCGTGAACGGCGCGAACTGGCGTTCGACATGCTGGCAAACGTCACCGGCATTGACATGGGCGAAGACAAGCTCGCCGTGAAGTACAACTTCTATTCGTTTAAGCACAACCATCGCGTGCAGGTGACGGTCACCGTGCCGTGGGCGAACCGCCACGTCCCCACGCTCACCTCCATCTATGGCGCGGCCGATTGGCACGAGCGCGAGGCGGCGGAGATGCTCGGCCTGGTGTTCGACGGCCATCCCAATCCGAAGGCGCTGCTCCTGGACGAAGATGTGCGCATCCACCCGCTGCTCAAATCCCACCCGCTGCAGACTGTGGAGATCCTCCAGGGCATCGAAGAAGGCGTCCCGGGGTTCAAGTTCTAATGACTGTATGGCCGGAAGAACGCGTCTCTACTATCGATAGCTTCAACACCGTTGACATGACGATCAACGTGGGACCGCAGCACCCGGCGACGCACGGCGTCTTCCGGATGGTGCTGACGGTTGATGGCGAAGTGGTGGTCGATTGCGAGCCGTACATCGGCTATCTGCATCGCGGCCTCGAAAAGCTGACCGAGAATCACGATTACCGCCAGTCCATGGGCTGGTGGGACCGCACGGACTACCTTGCGGGTCTCTGCTGCGAGGGCGCCTACTGCATGGCAGTCGAGAAGATGGCCGGGCTGGAAGTGCCGGAACGCGCGGAGTACATCCGCGTGATGATGATGGAACTCTCGCGGATCAACTCGCACTTCATGTTCCTCGGCGCGTTCGGCGCGGACGTTGGCTCGTTCGGCACGAGCTTCATCTACGCCTGGCGCGAACGCGAACGGATCTACGACTTCTTCGAAGAGGTTTCGGGGGACCGCATGTTCCCGACCTACTTCCGGCCGGGCGGCTTGATGTCGGACCTGCCGGAGAACTACGAGGAGCGCATCCGCTGGCTCCTCGGATCGATCAACCAGGGCCTTGAGGACCTCGACGGGCTGCTCACGGGGAACGAGATCTTCGTCGAACGCTGCAAGGGCCTCTCGCCGATGTCCACGGAGAGGGCGATCAACCTCGGCATCACCGGGCCGATCTTGCGCGCCACGGGGCTCCCATGGGACCTGCGGAAGGCGGAGCCGTACAGCGTCTACGACCGGATGAAGTTTGATATCCCGATTGGCGAAAGCGGGGACATCTTCGACCGCTACTTCGTGCGCCTCTCCGAGATGTATCAGAGCACGAAGATCATCGAGCAGTGTCTCGACCAGATGCCAAAGGGCCTGGTTCTCAACCCGGACCTGCCGAAGACGCTGCGCATCGACAACGCCGAATGCTACATCCGCACGGAAGGGACGAAGGGCGAATACGGGGTCTACGGGATGGCCCGCGGCGGCGTGAAGCCGTACCGCATGAAGCTCCGCTCACCTTCCTTCTGCAACCTCTCCGCCCTCAAGGAGATGGTCGTCGGTAATTACTTGGCCGACGCGATCATCATCCTCGGCTCGCTCGATATCGTGCTCGGCGAGGTGGACAAGTGATGCGATTGTGGATTTGGAATTGCCGATTTCGGACTAGCGGCGCCCCTAGGCGCGGGATACGCTGCGGCTCAATCGAAAATCCAAGATCCAAAATCCAAAATGACACGGGGGTGCGCTGATGGCGGGATTGTTCCTCTTTTCGGACCCCGTGTTTGGCGTGTGGAACTGGGTGGACGCGATCATCCGGATCCTCATCGTCGTGCTGGTAATGACCTTCGTCGTGATCTATCTGACGTACGGCGAGCGGAAGCTGGTGGCGCGCTTCCAGCAGCGCCTCGGGCCCACCAAGACCGGGCCGGCGGGGCTCCTCCAGGGCTTCGCGGACACCATCAAGCTTGTTTCCAAAGAGGACATCCGCCCAACCAACGCGGACCGCTG
>JBDSJC010000229.1:0-19146 GCA_039917655.1 Tepidiformaceae bacterium | reverse complement strand
AGCCCGAGCCGCTGCCGAAGGTGCAGTACTCGCGCACACAACTCCCGCAAGACCTGACGATCGTCGTCCTCGAACCCAAACCGTAGGGTCGCGCAGTTAGCGGGTGAGCCCGCCGTAGGCGGCCGGGATCCGGTCGTGGATGACGTGCGTCCCCGGCGCCATATCTTTCGAGCGGGAGAGCGCGCGGCTGACCGATGCGGTCATCGCCACGCCACTGCCGTCAGGTGAGGCGGCGATGACCGAGCCGTTCGGCGCCGTCACGAATCCGCCGCCGGGCCACGCCGCGGCGAGATACACCTTGTTCTCATCGCTGCGCGTGCGCGCCAGCCGTTCGACCATTTGGCCATCGGCGAAGAGCGGCCAGGCGAGGATGTCGGCGCCTTCCAATGTGAGAACCCGCGCGACCTCTGGCACCAGGCCCTCGTCCCCGCAGAGTAGCGCGACCTTGCCCGCTGGCGATGCCACGACGGGCGAGGGCAGCTCGCCGAGGGTGATGCCACGGCCGTGCGTGGCGATGTGCTCGTACGACCCCTCGGGAGTGACCAGCGTGGCCGACCGGCCGTGCATGCAGCCGTTGGTACTTGTACCGAAGGCCAGCATCCCGCCCAGTTCCTTCACTGCCGATTCAAGCAGCGAGAGGTCCACCTGCCAGCCCTCCGCGGCAGCCATGCCCGGGAACACGACGAGGTCCGCTTCCTGGAACCGCAGTCCCTGGAAGCGCGCCACCATCGCTCGCGCGTCGAACGTCTCAAGCCCTGGCGCGACGGCGACACGCCGGGCTTCCGGCATCAGTGGTTCTGCGAGCAGACGCGTCACCGGGAGGGACTCGGTGGCCTCGATCAGCCTGCGGTAAAGACTGGGGCGGCGCTGCACGAGTTCGGCCACGGGCATCGGTTCGATTTCGTAGACCAGCACGGTTTCCCTGTCGCTGGGAGCACAGACGCGAGTCGTGCCGGATGGGTCGATGACGCAGGAGCGGCCGGCGTAGACGATGCTCCCGCCTTCGACGCCCCACTTATCGGCGGCTGCCACCCATACGCCGTTTTCGAAGGCGCGGACTGGCATCATGTACTCGCACTGGATGTTGGAGAGCGCGGCCGTATCTCTTCCGGAAGCGACCCACGCTGTGAGGTCGAGGATGACCTCGGCGCCGTTGACGGCCAGCGTCCGTGCGATCTCCGGTAGCCGGCCGTCGGCGCAGATGAGGATGCCGGCGCGGCAGAAGCCCATGTCGAACACGGGAAAACGGTCGCCGCGTTCGAACCATTGGGCATCGAAGTGCCAGAGGAAACTCTTGTCGTACTGCCCGCGTACTTCGCCGTCCGGGCCGAAGACCACACCGCTGTTCGTCACGCCGCCTGAAGCCGTCGGGACGGCGAGGCCGGCGGCCAGCCAGTAGCCGTACTTTCGGGCCTTTGCCGCCAACAGCGCCTCGACCTCGGCGTAGGGACGGACGCCCGCGCGGTCGTAGGGATGGCCATCCTTGAGGTAGTAGGCGGGGTACGAACACTCCGGCAGAAGCACCAGGTCGGCGCCGGCCGCGCCGGCTTCACCGAGCGAGCGCAAGATATTTTCGAGATTGGCCTCGGCGTCTTCGATATCGAACGCGCGCAGCTGGCAGCAGGCGACGGTGAAGTTGAGCATGCAAAGAGCCTACAGCAGCAATGCGTGGCCTGGGTGGAGTTGGGAAGAAGGGGGAGAATTAAGGGCCGGCGGACGTGTGGAGCGGACACGCCGTCCAGCGCGGCCCGCAGTAGTTTTAGCACGCACTAAGCAGTGGATGCAACACCCTCACCGCTTTTTTTTATTGCATTCACGGGAATACCACATTCGTTTGCCGGGCAGAACCAAGGTGCCGAGATAAGGACCCGCAGGACGTCATCCTCGCGCGGCGTCTCGCGGACTGTGAAAGCCAACCGCGTTGCCATCTGGATCCAGCACCTCGGCGTGCCGGGCGCCCCAGAACGCGTCGATGGGGGCGAGGTGGCTGGCGTAGCCCGTGCCCGTCAGCCTTGCGTGCAGCGCATCGACCGCCTCGCGGGAATCGAGGACGAACTGCAGGCAGGTGGACCCTCCGCCAACGGGTGGTGTGAACCCGGCGTGATTAGCCGCTGGTCAGCCCGTGAGTACCAAATGCGAACTCTACTCCGTCCGCAATCCGCGCCTGGACAAACGGCGCTGCCTCCGCGCCTTCGGCGATATGGAAGCCAAGGGCGCGGTAGAACGCCACGCTGGCGACCATGTCTGAAACCCAGAAGTGGACACCGGTGAATGCCGGGGGTTGCTTGGGCGCGGTCTCTTCCATCCCGCGCCAGTAAGGCACATCTGGGATGCCGGTGGAAGCGGAGGGCGAGGGGGGCCACCGCAGGCCCGTCCCTACCGATCGGTAAACTAGGGCCGTTAGGCCACTGAGAAGGGGCCCATTGGGCCGTCCAAATACCTGCTATCGATCCTAGTCTCCTGTCGCAGTCCGGTTGGGGGTGCGCCCTCCGCCAGTGGCCGTCGAGACCAACAATGGTGAGGAATGGTATGACAGTAACCCCAACGAGCCAGCCGGGGCTGGATCTTTCGTGGCTTAACATCGATGACGAGTGGGGTGCTCATGCGGCCCCCGGCCGCAAGGGCCTCACGCTCGAAGATCTGAACGTCATGAGCTACGGGAGGATCCCGTCGAGCGCGGGCGCTCCCACGATGGCAATGCGGGGCGCGAAGACGGATCCACGTTCGCCCCGCCACGGCCGCCAGTACCGCGACAAGGCTGACGTCTGGAGCGAAGCGGCGATGATGCTCTACGAGGAGGCGATGCAGCGGCAGTGGTCCTCCGCGGTGGACATCCCGTGGCATGAGATCTCGCCGGACCTCCCGACCGACCTCGAAATGGCCATGTGCACCCTTTGCACATTCCTTACCCAGGTCGAATTCATCGCGGGCGACCTGCCCGGGCGCTTCATGGGGCAGGTGCCCGGAGACCACTTCGAGACGCAGCTATTCCTTGGCACGCAGGTAGTGGACGAAGCGCGCCATGAGGATGTCTTCCGGAAGCGCGCGCTGGTCAACGGCGGCGGGCTCGTGGACGCAAACTTCGGCGCATCGACGCTCCTGACAGCCGACGACTTCACCGAGATGACCTGCCGCCTCCACCTCTTCGGGGAAGGCTTCGTCCAGACCATCTTCCGGATGGGCGAACTGATCTCCACGAACGAGGCGGAGAAGCGCATCTTCCGGCTCGCGGCCCAGGACGAATCTCGCCACCTCGCCTTCGGCGTGACGCACCTGAAGTACGTGCTCGACGTGAACCCTGAGCGGCGCGAAGAGTTGCACCACTACCTGGACCTCCAGGAGGGGGCACTCGGCCAGGCCCAGAGCGGCCTGACCGTGAACCCGGCCACGAGCGAGGCGGTCGCCGTCCTCGCGGGCGGGGGCATCGACAAAATCGATGAGGGCTACCAGAAGGTCCTGCTGCTGCGCAAGAAGCAGATCAACGAATACTTCCACCGCCTTGAGGTGATCGGCCTCGGCGACCGCAAAGAACGCATGGCCCCCGCCATGCGCGTGTTCCTGGAGGGCTGATCCGATGCAACTTTCCGAAGGCACCCGCATCCGCACTCGTGAGGCCAGTTGGTCGAACGAGTTCGTCACGAGGCTAGAGGGCTCGCCGCTCAGCGACGATGTCGTCCGCAACATACTCGCGCTCAACCTGACCGAAGAGCGCGCTGGCAAGTACCTCACCATGGTAGAAAACAACCCGGGGCACCCGGTGCTCGGCATGGGCTTCAAGTGGGCGCGCCCGACTACCGAACTGGGCATCCGGGCAAAGCCAGGCCCCAACGGCCTAGGGATGCCGGAGATCAACATTGGCACCTATGGCCAGGTGCCGGACCGCTGGCCGTACGAAAACGATACGCCTCTCGGCTCGCACCCGACGCCCGGCTCCTACGCGCCCGGCTCGTACACCATCTACGACAAGAGCGAGGTCTGGGCCGACGGCGTGGACGTTCTCTATGAAGACGCGATCCGCGAACACTGGATCCCGGCGACCGACGTCAACTGGGCGGGGCTTGAGACTCTTCCAGACGACATTGAGCGGGCCCTCTGCCAGGTCTGCACGACGTTCTCGCAGCATGGCCTCTCCGAATCCAAACTGCTCGGCAGTTGGGAAGAAAAGATCGCATACGGATTCCACGACGTGAAGGACTACGTTGCGACGTGGCTCTTCGATGCCGGCCGGAAGGTGGAGGCCCTCCGCAAGCGGTCACTCGCGAACGGCGGCGGTATGGGCATCCAGGGTCTCGGCACCATGTACCGGGCGTGGTACGGCGCGCTGAAAATCACCGAACTGTTCGTCGCGATTGGCGTGGTCTACAAGAGCTACGAAGTCGTCACGTTCGAGCGGCTGGCGGAGGTGCTGCCGAACGAAGTCGATCGCGACCTGTTCGCACGGCTGGCGAAGGACTCGGCGCGGCACCTCGACTTTGGCACACGGCACCTGAAGTACTACGTGCAGCACCACCCGAACTCGCGCGAATATCTGGAGCACTTCCTCAACCGGGCCGAGTCCGCGCTCTCCGATGAGCTGCACCACAGCAGAGCGGAGGAGGCGGCGCTCGCAGTCTTGCTCGGCGGCGGCGTGGAGAAACTGGAGGCCGGCACTGCCGCGCTTCGCCAGCTTCGCGAAGACCAGCTTCGCAAGTACCTCCTCATCCTCGATGCCTGCGCGGTCGATCGGCTGCCCCGCGTCAATCCCGGGTTGCTGAACCTCGCAAGGACGCAGCAACCGGCGTAGTCCTCGTCACGGCGGAAGGCCGACACACGGCGGGCCTTCCGCCCGTTCATTTCCGGAGTATCTGTAGATGACAACTCTAACCGCGGTCCGATTTCCGTCGGTCGCCTGGTTCGAATCCCTCAACGCCCTGTGCAATGAACAGGATCTTTTCCGGGTTAAGCGCGACGGTGCCTGCGATGCGCTGGTCGGCATCAAGGCTGGCGGCCAGATATTCGAACTGCGCTTCGAGATGTTGAAGGTCGCCGGGGTTCGGGAGATCTCTGCCGATGACTTGCACGACGTGGACTTCTGGCTTGAACAGACGCCAGAGCAGTGGCAGGCGATGATTGTCTCCATCAAGGATCTGGGGCGGGCAGAGGGCAACTACACGCTGAACTCGCTCGACCTGATGGCGGTTGACGACTTTGCCCGCTCCCACGACGGCCACCGCCGGGACACGTTTTACCGCTTCAACCAGACATTCCAAGACTACTTCGACGCCTCCGCGTCGCTCGAAACCGTCTTCGTCTGAGCCGTCGCCGAGGGCTGGACACGCAACTGACTACTGGAGGACGCCGTCCGCTGCTGAGGGTGGATCGAGTCTCGGCTGACCGATAACCCCAACGGCGCGTGCGCAGCGTTGACGTAAAGGGTTAGACTGCGGCGACTCAGACGGTTGGAGGGATCGTGGCTACGTTCATTGTACTCGATGCATCAAAGGCGCCGAAGGCGCCGCCTAAACGCTCACCGTTGGCGGCGCGGATGGCCGAATACGAACGCTACGCTGTTGGCGTGAAGGGTGGCCAAGTAGGAAAGCTGGTACCGACAGGCGGCGAATCGACTCGCTCGGTGGCTGTGCGCATCAGTCGCGCGGGCAACCGCATCGGGCGGTCCGTGGATGCCTGGGTGGCAGACGGCGCGGTTTATTTCAAAGCCTCGCAGGGCTGACCCGAGACGCGTCTCCCGGTTCTAAAACACCCCGGCTATTGGACCGATATGAGTTCGACTTCGAAGAGCAGGTCTGCGTTCGGTGGGATGGGAGCGCCTGGGCTGCGCGATCCGTAGGCGAGCGCGGCGGGGATCGAAAGGTTTCGTTTGCCGCCGACCTTCATGGTCGCCACGCCCTCATCCCATCCCTTGATGACCGAGCCGGTGCCGATGACAAACGTAAACGGCGTGCCCCGGTCGCGCGAGCTATCGAACTTCGTGCCATCGAGCAGGGTGCCCGTGTAGTGGACGGTGACGCGCTGGCCGGTCTGCGGGGAGGCGCCGGTGCCGGCCTTCGTGTCTTCATACTTGAGGCCGCTCGGGGTGGTAGTCGGGTTGTTCAAAACGATCTTCTCCGTGACGGCGGTCTTGCCGGGCGCGGCGGTCTTGCCCGGCGCGGTGGTCCCGGAGCCCGCCTTCGAACCGTTCGTAGCGGTCGGCGTGGTCTTGTTGTCGGGGCCATCGCCACAGGCGGCGAAGGCCAGGGCGGCGACGGGCAGGGCGGCTGCTAACAGCCAGTTCATCTTTAGCTTCACACTGCGAGAGTATCGTCCCGGCGGCATCCGGTCATTTCGACGCTTTACCGAGCCAGAAGCCAGGAGCCAGGACGCCGGTGCTCGGCTGCTGCCCAGAAGT
Source organism: Tepidiformaceae bacterium (assembly GCA_039917655.1). Taxonomy (GTDB): domain Bacteria; phylum Chloroflexota; class Dehalococcoidia; order Tepidiformales; family Tepidiformaceae; genus PNKC01. Next base: position 12,761 of record JBDSJC010000229.1, on the reverse strand, counting down.
GATCGTCCCGATCTACCCGTCAATCTGGCCGCTCTCGACTCTCGACTCTCGACTCTCGACTCTGGCGGATCCTCGCTCCTACAGGGCTGCTTCGCCGGTGGCCGGGGGGTTCTGCAGCTTGACGACCAGGACGCGGTCCACGCGCCGACCGTCCATCGCCATCACTCGGAACTGGTAGCCGGGCACCTCCACGCGGTCGCCAATATGGGGGATTCGCCCGAGCCGCGACATGATGAAGCCGCCAACGGTGGCGTAGTCCTCGTCCGCGAGTTCCGCGTTGGTGGCGTCCTCGAGGTCGGCGATGAGCGCCAGGCCGCTGACCAGCAGGTTGCCGGCGGGCAGGGTGCGCACGTTCTCGGTATTCTGGCCGCGGCTACCAAGCCAGCGCCCGAGCAGCCGGTACAGCACCTCATCGGCGGTAAGGATGCCGCTGGTGCCACCGTGTTCATCGACCAGCACAACGAGTTGAACCTGTTTGGCGCGCATGGCCGCAACGGCAACTTCGACGCTGACCGATTCGGGGATAGCGACTGCCGGCCGGACGAGCGGGCGCCAGTCGGTGGAATCGTGCTGCGCCACGAGACCGAGCAGGTCCTTGGCGTCCAACACGCCGAGAATGTGGTCGAGGTCTTCTTCGAACACCGGATAGCGGGTGTGCTGATGCGTCTTGATCTTTGCAAGCACGTCCTCCAGCGAGTCTTCGGCATCAACGGCGACGACTTCCGTGCGGGGCACCATGATCTGGTCGGCCCGGATCGCGCTGAACTCAAGCGCGCGGCGGGCGAGCAACAGCTCGGAGGTGGAAAGCAGCCCAGCCCGAGCGCTGGCTTCGATCACCAGTTCGAGCTCATCCGTGTCCAGCGTTTCGTCGGCGGTGCCCGCCGGACGAATGCCGAACGGCCGGACAACCGCCCGGCCAGCACGGTTGAGGAGCCAGACGACGGGCGTGAAGATCGTCCTAAAGACGTTGAGCGGCAGCGCCAGCCAGAGCGCCACACCCTCGGCGTTGCTCAAGGCGATCGACTTCGGCGCCAGTTCGGCGAAGACGATCACGAGGGCAGTGACCATCGCAAAGGCGAGGGCGACTGACACCACCTCGCCGACCGCCTCGGGAGCAAAACCGAGGGAGGCGGCGACGGGCGGCTGGATGATTCGCGCCAGCACCGGTTCGCCGAGCCAACCGAGCGCCAGGCCGGCCATCGTAATGCCGAGTTGGGTCGCCGCGATAGAGCGGTCGAGGTGGTGAAGCGAGCCGAGGAGGATGCGGGCGCGCGATTGCCCCCCGGCGGCCAGCTGTTCCACACGCGTGCGACGCACGCCCACGAGCGAGAACTCGGCCGCCACGAACAACGCATTGAGCAGGATGAGGAGCACAACCGCCGCGAGGCCGGTGACGATTACCCACGTATCAGACACGGCCCCAGTGTAAACGAGGGGCGACGGACCGGCCTATACTGGATCGATGGTTACGAATCGGCGGATGTCCGTCTCCGTCGAGGAATACCTCGCACTGCCCGACGTCAAGCCGTACCTCGAGTATTTCGCTGGCGAGGTGGTGCAGAAGGTGTCGCCCAAGCGGAAACACTGGAGATTGGCGAGCGAGTTGGCCGCCATCCTGAACGGCTACAGCAAGTCCAACGGGGGAGACAGCGGCCCTGAACCGCGCATCGAGATTACTTCCGCCGGGCAGACCTACTACCTGCTGCCGGACATAGCCTACTGGGCGCCAGTCAAGCCGCTCGGCGACGACGAGACCACGCTCCCACCGACGCTCGCCGTGGAGATTCGCTCACCAGGCCAGACAACTGCCTCGCAACGCGAGAAGTGCCGGTTTTACCTTCAGAATGGCGCAGACGCGTGCTGGCTGGTGGACCCCGAAACGCGCACTGTCGAGGTGTTCGAAGGTCGCCTAGACGGCGCGCGAGTAGCTCTTGGCGACATCCTGCGATCGGCGCTGTTGCCGGGGCTTGAGATTGACGTGCAGACCCTATTCGCCGTCCTCGATCGCTGAGCACCAACCGTTCTCTGCCCTATTCGGCGTCCTTCGCGATGCCGCCCGTCACCGCGCAGCCTTCGTTGCCTCGAACCGCGCCGAGGGCCTGCGCCTTGCAGTAGAGGGGCAGCCGAGGGGTGGGGGTCGCGATGGGCGTCGGCGTCTTCGTGGGGCCAGGGGTGAAGGTCGGCGTGGGTGTTGGCGTTGGGAGAAGCGGCGAACAGTTTTCCGGGCCAGCCTCGGTGTTCGTCGGCGATGACAGCGTGAAGGTGTGGGACGGCGTTTCCAGGTCGATGTAGTGGAGCTCTCCGCCAGCGCTCTTAACCACTGGTCCCGACTTCCCTCCGGGCTCGATGGTCCCCAGGTCTACGTCTGGAGGGTTGGTTGGCGCGCCTGCGGCCGGCTGCACGATGTGCACCGTCTTGCTGCTCTTATTAAAGAATTGCACTGAATCGAAGCGCGAGAGCTGGCAAAGCGTCGGGTTGAAGCCCGAATCGAGGACGTCAACGGTGAACAGCTTTTGCGCCGCCTGCACATCGGGTGTGTGCGAAAAAAGGACTGAGAGACCACCCGCGAGCGCCATGCTCACCGCCACGACCGCCAACAGCGGCCGGTACCAACGTCCCGTCATACAAACCCCAACCAGCCCCGTGCCCCGCCAAGAGCACGGCCACCGTAACTCACGGTGGGCGTGCGGGCCACATCGCGGCAGTGGTCTGGTCAGGGGTCGCGGGCGAGCGACGGCAGGACTGCGCAGTTGGCTTTCACCGCGCACCCGAACGACACCACGGGTGGCGGAGGGAGAGCAGCCGGAGTGCAGATGTCTTCCCATTCCGCCGTCAGCACCGGTAGGACGATCGTTACCGAGAGTCCCGGCAGGAACTTGTCGAAGTACTTGACCGTCCCGCCGTGAGGGAAGACCTGCTGGTTCGAAGTCTGCCCTGGAGCGAGGTCGCCGCTGTCGAACTGCGGCTCGGCGTTGGCGCCGACGCCCGGCAGGATGACTCGCCGGGTGGCCGTCCCGACGTTCTTGAACTGCACGTAGTTGTCGCGGGAGATTCTGCAGACCTGCGGGTTGAAGCCGCGTTCGCTGACCTCGACGGTGAAGACCTTGCCGCGGCTGGCGTTCGCGCCGCTGTGAATCGCGAACGCAGCGCAGAGTACGGTCACCATCAGGAAGGCGAGCACGGCGCGAAGGGTCATGACCCTCAGGCTAGCGATGGGGGAGCAACGAGCAAAGGCGGCTCGCGTGCGGACTGGCGCGCTGGCCATCTTCGCCGTTCGAAGCTGACCGTGACGCAGGTCACACGGTCGACCAGAGCAACCCTTGACAAGCGTAGCAAAGTGAACGACTATTCATTCAGTGAATGAACAGATATTCACTCAGGAGGCACCCCATGCTGTACGAAGAACTCGCCCGAACCCGCCAGACCGAACTCCACGCCGCCGAATACACCATCCAACACCGCATGGAGTGGGCTGAGATCAGCACCATTGATCGCCTTGAAAAGGCCCTGCGCGCCGCCCGCAGCCGCTTCTCCCCAAGCGGCGTCCCGGTCCTCAAGACCAACTAGTCCACCGCGCCCGCCCGCTGCCGCACCCGCTCCCCCGCCGGGTGTGCGCAGCTGTGGGGCGGTGTATAAACACGCTCAGGAAGTTCGCTCAATGGCCAAAGTATCCGACGCCCACCTCGAAGCTCGCCGCCGCAGCATCGTTGTCGCGGCCTGTGATGTCTTCTCTCGCAAGGGCGTGGAAAACGCCACGATGGCGGAGATCGCTGCGGAGGCGGGGCTCTCTCCGGGGGCCCTCTACCGTTACTTCGAGAACAAAGAGCAGCTCGCCTATAGCTGCTTGTGCGAAAACGCCACCGATCTCGAAGATCAGTGGATGCGCGCCCCGGATAGCGCTACCGACCCCCTGCGCGAGTTTCAGGAACTCTCACGCAAGACCTTTAGCATTTTGAACGATTCTGGCGAACAGGCGCACACGCTTCTCATGTTCGAACACCTGGTCACCGGCATCCGCCAGGGCGGGGCGGACCTCGCCGGACAGCGCGACGGCTTCGCCAAGACGCGAGAGGGGATCAGGCAACGCCTGGCACTTGCCAAAGAGAATGGCCAGTTGCCCAAGGCCCTGGACCCGGAGCTCGTCGCGGGCGCCCTCTTCTCGTTTTACCTCGGCGCGCGTATCTCGAAGGCCGTTGACTCCGGTGTCGATACCGACGGCCAGTTTGAGCAGATCATGGGACTCCTTCGCGCTATCTCGTCTGCCGTCCCCGTGTAGCGGCGCTCGCAGCTCCCCCAAAGAAGCTCAATTGCCGTGGGCCTTCAGACTTCGACCTCGGCGACCAGCGCAAAGTGGTCGCTGGGGTAGAGCGTCGAGTCTCCCGGTGCGGGTTGGTTGCAGGCCACGCGCGCTGTGAGCACCCCTATTTCGCCCCTCACCCAGATGTAGTCCAGGCAGTTCGGGTCCCCGTCCATATCCATCGTCTCTGCCTGAATTCCAGATGGCCAGGTTACCGCTGGCTCGTCGTCGTGAACCTCGTAGAACGCGGAGGCGAAACCGCCATCGAGCATCGCCTCGTAGGCTGGTTCGAATGGCGGCGCGTTGAAGTCGCCCACGACCACCGTGGCGTTGGCGGCCGGGGCATCGGCCATCCAGGCGAGAATCGCTCGCGCTTGCTCTTCCCGCACTCCGGCGTCCGCGGGAACATGGTGCAGGTGGGTGTTGGCGAACCAGAGCATTCGTTGGCCCGGCAAGGCGACCAGCACCCGCAACGCCACGCGGCCAGTGCTCAAGCGCAGCTCTTCGTGCGAAACCACCTCACCTACGGCGACCAGCGTGGCGCATCCACCCATCGGGAAGTTCTCCATGCGGGCGTCGAAGCTGCGGTAGTGCCGTCCGGGCACCTGCGCACTGAGGAAGTCATCCTGGCGTGGCTCGCTGAAGACCACTTCCTGTAGGCCGACTATGTCCGCATTGAGGCTCGCGAACCCCGCTGCGAGCAACGGCTTACGCTCCTTGTAGCGGTCGTTAATGTTGCGGATGTTGAAGGTAGCGAGCGTCAGTTTCACGGCGGGGAGTGTACAAAACTCAAGGCGCCTGTGCGCGAGCAGGTCGATGCCTCAGGCAGCCCGAGGAGCGCAGGCCCTGGACGATGCGCGGTCCGATGCCCTCTGGGGCGTCCATCTCGAGGGTCATGATGGCGATGGCGTCCACAAGGGGGCTTTCGGAGAGCGCCGCCAGTGTCTCATCGAATGCTGCCCAGGCGTCCTCCACCTGGCCGCCGGCCAGCCGTCCGCGCAGGGCCTCCGGCAGGCGCATGCCGATACGCGTTTCGAGCTTCTCCGCCGCGCCGATGGTGAGCAGCGGCATGACCATCGCCACCAGCGCGGCGTCCGGCGCGGCGCTCTTTATCGCCTCCGCCGACGGGCGCAGCGTTTCGAGGTCGAACACGGGCTGCGTCTGCACGTAGCTGGCGCCCGCCTTCAACTTGGGCCAGAGGTTGCGCATTGCCGCTGCGGAGTCCGGCGCGTACTGGTTGAACGTCGCGCCGATAGTCGCGGTGGGGATCAGGTCGCGCGCCATCGACACCGCCTCGCGGATAGTTGGCGTATCTGCCGTATCGCCGCCGGCGTGATCGCCGCGGATGCAGAGCAGTTGGCGAATGCCGCCCTCGGACGCAGATGCCATCTGCGCCCGCACCTCGTCCCGGCTCGTGCCGCGCGTGACCAGGTGCCAGACCGGTTCGAAGGGCCCGCCGCACAGGTAGAGCGAAGCTTCGAGGCTAGATTGCCGCCCCGGACGCTGGATCACGTTGACCGTCGTCACGGCGTCGCCCAGCAGGCCCGCCCGCCGCAGAAGCACGCCGGGGAGCGGTTTCTGCGGCGGCGTAATTTCCAGCGCAACGGGGAACCGGCCTCCATGCAGGGCCTCGGCGAACGTCATCGCACCAGACTGCCGAAGCAGAGAGCAAAGAGCAAAGAGCAAAGAGCAACGAGTAGGGATCGGAGACTGGCAAACCGGGCTGGCCCAAAGCATTGACTCGGCAACGCGGCCCTAACGTGCGAAGCTGTGGCGAGACTATGGGCCAGTGGCGCCGGAGAGTCCGCATGAAACTCGAATCTGTTCTCGCCTCAAAGGGGCCGAAGGTGTTCACCATCGGGCCGGACCTGCTGTTGTCCGACGCGGTCGCGATCCTCGCTAAGCACAACATTGGGGCGCTCGTCGTCGTTGAAGGCGCCGCGAGGCCAATCGGCATGCTTTCGGAGCGCGACCTGGTGCGTGAGGCGAGCCGCGACCCGCAGTTCCTCACCCGATCGGTGTCCGCCATCATGACGCGCGAGATCACGTGCGGGTCGCCGGGAGACGACGTCGAAGCTGTCCTCCAGACGATGACGACGGGCCATTTCCGCCACCTACCCGTTACCGAACGTGGGGCGCTGATCGGCGTGGTGAGCATCGGTGACCTGGTGAAAGCACAGCTCAACCAGTACAAGGGCGACCTCGATACCCTCCAGACCCAGCTGATGGCCACTTGAACCCAGGGGCCCTGCGCGTAGCGATCATCGGCGCCGGGCCGTCCGCGTTCTATGCCGCCGACCAGTTGCTCCGCCAGCCTGACCTCGAATATTCAGTCGATATGTTCGACCGGCTGCCGACGCCTTACGGCCTGGTGCGCGCCGGGGTCGCCCCGGACCACCAAAAGATAAAGTCCGTAACCAGGAACTTCGCCGAGATCGCCGCACATCCGCGGTTTCGTTTTTTCGGCTTCGTTGACTTTGGCCGCGACCTGACGCTGGAGGACTTGAAGCGCTACTACCACCAGGTGCTTTTCGCCACCGGCGCCCAATCGGACAAACACATGGGCATTCCCGGCGAAGAACTTGCCGGCAGCCACCCCGCCACCGAATTCGTCGCGTGGTACAACGGGCATCCCGATTATCGCCACCTGCAGTTCGACCTGACCTGCGAGCGTGTGGCGATCGTGGGCGTCGGCAATGTCGCGATCGATGTGGCGCGTATCCTCTGCCTTTCACCAGATGAGCTGGCGCGTACGGACATGGCGGACCACGCGATCGAGGCGCTGACTAACAGCCGCGTTCGAGAGGTGCACCTGCTCGGCAGGCGCGGCATCGCCCAGGCTGCGTTTACCAACCCGGAGATCAAGGAATTGGGGGAGCTTGAGGACGCCGACATCGTGGTGAGCGTCGCGGAGGCTGAACTCGACGCAGTGAGCCGGGACTTCGTAGAGGCGAGCGACGACCGGGCGCTGAAACGCAAAATCGACCTCATCCAGTCGTACACCAATCGCGAGCCGCTGGGACGGACTCGCAAGCTCGTGCTCCGATTTCTCGTCTCACCGGTGGAGTTGGCTGGTGACGCGAACGGCCGGGTCGCTTCGATCCGGCTGGTCCGCAATAGACTCTCACGCAACGAGGCGGGGAGCATCGTCGCCAACCCAATTGATCAGTTCGAAGAGCTGCCTGTCGGCCTGGTGTTTCGCTCAGTCGGGTATCGCGGCGCTGCCCTGCCGGGGTTGCCGTTCAACGAGCGCTGGGGCGTGGTGTTGAACGAGAATGGCCGTGTGCTGGACTCCGAATCGAACCGCGCAATTGCAGGCGAATATGTCACCGGCTGGATCAAACGTGGGCCGTCAGGGGTCATCGGCACGAACAAGCCGGATGCCGCGCAGACTGTGGCGCTGATGGTGGAAGATGCCCGTGCCGGGCGCACCTTCGAACCTGCGGAGCCGCAGGCAAACGTGGCGGCCGACCTGATATTCGCTCGCCAGCCGCGCTGCGTATCGTTCGCCGATTGGTGCAGGCTGGACGGCATAGAGATCCAGCGAGGCGAGGCGCAAGGCCGGCCGCGCGTCAAGTTCACCTCGGTCGAAGAGATGCTCGCGGCGATCGGGAAGTAGCGCGGGGTGCCGCGAACCGTCCGGGTCCCTCTCCTCTCACGGCCGCAGGACGCTCTCGCCGAGGATGATCTCCCGCGCCTCCGCCACCACGTAGAGCGAGCCCGTGATGCACACGGCATCTTCCGCTTCGGCGTGTGAGAGCGCGGTCTGCAGGGCGTCCGAAACTGTCGGCTCGGCGACAGCGGCGGGTCCGAGGAAGCCAATCTCCTGAACGATGTCGTACGGGTCGCGTGACCGCGGGTTGCTGAAGCCGGTGCAGACGATGAGTTCGGCCAGCCGGGCGAGCTTGAAGCCCATCGCACGCACGTCCTTATCCTCGGTGGCGCCGATGACGAGGAAGAGCCGCCGCCACGTAAAGTACTCCTTCAGGGCGTTGGCCAGCGCCTCGGCGCTCTCCCCGTTGTGTGCCCCATCGGCCACGATGAGCGGCCTCTGGCCCATTACCTCCAAGCGGCCAGGGATGCGAGTGTGCGCGATTCCGTCCACGATCGCCGCCTCCGAGATCGCGTGGCCGCGGGCACGCAGGGCTTCGGCAACCGCGACAGCGGTGGCGGCGTTACGCAGCTGGTGCTCGCCGAGCATCGGTGTGCGCATCTCGCGCGTCCCGAGCGGGCCATGGAGAACGAACGATTGCCCAAAGGGGTAGCGTTCGAGCGGCCCCGCTTCGTACAGTTCGCTAACGTGCACGAGCCTCGCTCCGACGAGGTCGCAGCGTTCGCGCACTACCGCAATGACGGCAGGGTCGCGTTGCGGGGCGAGCACGCAGGTGCATCCGGCTTTGATGATGCCGGACTTGTCGCGGGCGATGGCCTCGGGCGTGCTGCCGAGGATGGTGGTGTGCTCGAGCGAAATCGGTGTGATAACCACAACATCTGGCGTTTCGAAGACGTTTGTGGCGTCATACGAACCGCCGAGGCCAACTTCGACCACCTGCCAATCGATGCGGCGAGCCTGCGCCCGTACCAGCCAGAAAAAGAGCGCGGTGAGGACGCCGAAGGTGCTGACGTTGCCGTGCACACTCTCGCGTTCGGCCTCCACAGCGCTGTGGATCGCTTCCAGTCCGGCAGCGAACTCCTCCGGTGAGATAGCATCTCCGTCGAGAGCGATGCGCTCGGTAAACGAATGCAGATGAGGGCTCGTGAACAGGCCCACAGTCTCTTCGTTGCGCAGGAGGATGCCGGCGATCATGGCGGCTGTGCTGCCTTTACCCTTCGACCCGGTGACGTGCACCGTGCCGCGGCCGAGGTGCGGGTCGTTTAGCCGCGAAAGCAGCGACCGTACAGACCCCAGGGACATGGTGGGATTGGCCGAAGCCTGGAAGCCCCGCTCCATATCGGTCAGTGACAGCAGATACTTAATGGCCTGCGCGTAGTCCACGGCGCCATTCTAGGGCCAACGGGTCTCGCGGGCCGTTCACCCTGAGCCTGTCGAAGGGCCGCGCAAACCTGGCCTTTCGTAGCGCAGCGCCGTCCGGCCTTCCGCGGGCTCAGGACGCACGGCCAAGGGAGGCAGCGTCCGCCCCGCTCGATCTAGAATGCGGGCATGCCAACACGAAGTGGGAGTCTGAAGGTCCGGGAGTTTGTCTTCTTCTGCGAGGACCAGGCGCTGGCGGGGCTGCCTGAAGGCTTCCGGAAGCTCGAGCGCAAGGTGATGTGGACGATCTTGCAGCTCAACTACGGAGAACCGCAGAACCATTTCGAGATCAACACCAGCCTCGGACGGCGGCAGATCGAACTCGGAGTGCATTTCGAAGGGCGCGTTGAACAGAACGACATCTGGGCGTTCCGGCTCTCCGAACGCGCGTGCGAACTGATGGCTGCGCTGGGACCGGGGTGGGAGCTGGAGGAATGGACAGCTTCGTGGCGGAGGTTGCACCGCGTCTTCAAGTTCACGAAGCTGACGACGGACCTCGGGCGCGAAGTCGGCGCCGAGCTTTGCAAGGCGCTACAGGTGCTCGGTCCGATCCTGTACGAAGGCTCTCACACGCCCGTCGCCGCGAGTTCCAGCAGGTGAACCATCCGCTGGCTGAAATGCTGCGCTACAACCGCTGGGCGACGCTCAGGTTGCTTGAGGCCTGCCGTTCGCTGCCCGAGGAAGCGCTCGACTATCGGCTGCCAGCGGCCTCGGGATCAGTCCGCGAACTGCTGCTGCACTTGATCGGGAGTCAGCAAACGTTCGCCCTGCGCAGCGCGGGACGTCCGGCCGAAGGTGAACTCAACCGTGCGAGCCCCTGGCCCGGCTTCGACGCTCTGGCTGAGGCCGCGACAACCTCGGCCGATGCCCTCGTTGCGATCGCGGAGGCTCTCGATACGGACAGCGAAGTAACGCTGCCGTTCATGGGCAGGGGTCACCGCTATCCCAAGAGCTTCTTCCTCGTTCACGCGGTGGAGCACGGCGGAGAACATCGGACGGAGGTGAAGCTGACGCTGGCGCACTTCGGCATCGCAACGCCAGACCTCGATGGCTGGCAGTACGCCGCCGCCGCGGGCTATGGAGGCGAGGGGTAAGGTGTTGGCGAAGCGACCGCGGGGCCAGGCGCTGAGCGCGGGATCCCAGGGTGGAAGACTTAGGCGGTCGCCCCTCGCCGGTTAAACTCAAGTGTCTCGTCGTAACCCTTTTGCAAGTTAAGCCACGACTCGGCGGAGACCTCCATGGCCGCCTCAAGCGCCGCGGCGATCACCGGTGAAACGGGAATCTTGCATTCAAGCAGGTCCAACACTTCGTCGGTAGGGCGCCCCATCGCCGCCGCTAGCTCGGCCGGGGTAAGCCCCCGCGCAGCCGCCTCCTCCGCCGCGAACTCACCGGGGTGATATGGCAGGTTTGAGTACTGTTCCCGATCCGCATCAGTCGCCAGAGTGATTCGAGACCTCCTCGACACGTAGCGTATCACCCTCGAAGGTGCATTCGATGCGCCATCTATCGTGCAACGTCAACGCCCACCGCGGAGCCATTGCGCCCCGGAGGGGATGCGCGCGAAGGGTCGCGGAACTCTGGATACTCGCCAAGTCGAGTGCCTTGAGGAGTTGGATTCGTTGCACATAGCGGCGTCCCACCACTGGTCCCCAAGCACGGGTCGCTTCGCTGGTACGCAAGGCACAGGCTTCGAGCCGGCGAGTGGCGAAAACGAGTTTCAGCGGACGCCCCTTAGACCCGCGCGGGGAACGTCGTCTCAATCTTCGCTGCGTTGTCGAAGTACTCCTGGAACGTCTGGTTGAAGCGGTAGAAGGCGTCGCGGCGATGATAGTCCTTGCCGCGCGCCAGCTCTTCGGTGCTGCGCAGGTCCAGCGAGTTGAGCGTGAAGTTGTGCGTGGCGCGGCCGTTCGTCTTGATGTCGTCGAGCATCGCCTGCCAGGCCTCGGGGGTCTGGACGAGCGTGAAATCGAGTTCTGCGGCGCGCGCGGCGTCGATATAGCTGACCTTGGTGATTTCGAACGCTTCGAAATCGATCTCGTAGAACTGGTCGCCGACCTGGACGCCCATCTCGCAGTCAGTTGTACCGAGGCGCTTGAAGCTGTCGGATTTGTTAAGCAGATCCGCTGCGGCCTGGAACCATTCGACAGAAGGGAAGTTGGGCATGGGATACCTCCGGGTCGCGAGGCGACCGTTGATTCGTCCGCCGAGTCTATCGTGCCCTCGGACGCGCGACAAACGCCGCGCCGCGCCGATGAAGGCGTACCCACTTCCAGGTGGCGGAACCGCTACCATGCCAGCGATGGATGTTTCGGGGGAGCAGCGCTTCAGGGCGTCGCGCCAGTTGGTCTGGGAGATGCTGATGGACCCGGCAGCGCTGAAAGCGTGCATCCCCGGCTGCGAAAAGCTGGACGAGCTGGCGACGGGTTCGTACAGAATGACCGTGCGCGTCGGCATCGCCCCGATGAAGGGCACCTACAGCGGGACAGTCACTGTCGTAGACGCATCCCAGCCGGAATCCTACCGCCTTGTGACCGCCGGCGACGGGACGCCCGGAAGCGCTCAGGGCGATGTGCGTGTAGCGCTCAGCGAGATTCCGACCGGCACCCTCGTCAGCTACGTGGCGGAGATGAAGGCCCAGGGCGGGCTTGCGCGCCTCGGCAGCCCTCTGTTGGCGGGGACGGCCAAGATCATGGCTGGCCAGTTCTTTAAGTCGATGGAGCGTTTGGTCGAGCAGCGTTCGGTCTAAGCGGCGTCAGAGCCGAAGTGCACCCGTCGCCGCTCCCTCCGCTATGCTCCTTCAACACACGGAGGTGACTCGATGAAAGAATACCCACTCCCCCAGGGCGTCTCGCCCGCGCGTGGCTACAGCCACGTGGTGGTCGCCAGCGGCACCACTGTCTACGTCGCCGGCCAGATCGCCCTTGACGCCAACGGCAAGATCGCCGGGACCGACATCAAGGGCCAGGCGCAACAGGTGTTGTTGAACGTGCGCGCGGCGCTGACTGCGGCGGGCGCGACGTTTTCGGACGTGGTCAAGATGGTGACCTACGTGGTCGATCTGGACGACGCGAAGCTGGCAGCGATTCGCGAAGTCCGGAAAGGGTTCCTGCCCACGGCCGGCCCGCCCGCCAGCACACTCGTTGGCGTCACCCGGCTGGCGATGGAGGGGCTGTTGATCGAAGTAGAGGTCATCGCCGTCATCGGCTGAACGCACCACGGAGGGGCGAGGATGGTCGTCGAGCCCGGTTACCTGACGCTTGGCGTGGCGGATGTGGCGCGGGCGCGGGCGTTCTACGGCTCGCTCTTTGGTTGGCAGTTCGACGCGTCGCCGCGCGAGTCTGAATACGCGCATGTCGGCAACACGAAGTTGCCGATGGGGATCGTCCAGGCCGTTCAGCAGCTCCCCACGCTCTACTTCCGGGTGGAAGACAT
>JBDSJC010000228.1:0-16935 GCA_039917655.1 Tepidiformaceae bacterium | reverse complement strand
CGAGGACCTTTGGCAGCCGCTTTGGCCGCTTTGGCAGGGCAACGCCGTAGAGCAGGTCCTTCTCCGTGCCGCCTTCCTGCACCAGGTATTTGTAGAAACAGTGCACGGTGCTGGTGCGGCGCGTGATGGAGGCCGCCACCATTCCGCGCGCCTTCACCTCGCCCAGATACTCGCGGAACAGCTGGCGGTTCGTCTGAAGCGGGTCCAAGTTTCGCTCGGCCGACCAGCGCAGAAAATCACCAATGTCGTTGCGGTAGTTGCGAATCGTGTACGGCGACCGCCCGCCGACGGCGCTGAGTTCGCGGAGGTAGGCGTCAAGGAACGCCTCGGCGGTCTTGTGCGCGGGCCTGCTAACCATAACCGCGAGCATACGGTTAAGAGGCTGAACGAACCACCCCGCCTCCGGGTCACGCAGCCGGGTGCCCCGATTCGGTCGGAGTCCAGATGGTCGTTCCGTTTCTCGTTAGTGCCCGGAGTTAAAACGAAGACGCTGAGAGTCAGGTCGGCGGCGGAGCCACAATGTCTACCAATCGGGGAAATTGGTTGGCCTCTCCACTAACTGTGGTGGGCAATTCCGGTTCGACGGGCCACCGGCGGCACGAGCGCAATTCCACCAGTGATATCAGCTTTGCGGAGTCGGCCGTTGCGGCGGCGGCGACGATCGGATCAAGGATCGGGTTGCCGGTTCGAAACGGCAGCGGGTGGAGAAGCGGTGTGCCGCTCGGCGCCGTGGAAGAGGCGGGGACAGAGGGGGAAGTGGCTGGAGCCGGTTGGCCGGATCGGTCGTCCCCGCTCGATCCACCGCAAGCGGCTACCAGGAAAATGAGCGCCGAAAGCAAGAACCAGCCTGACCAACGACCTATGGTGATGCGGTACGACCTTAGAATGGTAGCCACGTTTGCGCTCCTCCCACTATTGCGAACGCCGTTTCAGGGTTAACGAAGATCAGCCCCGCGATCTGCCCGGCGTTCGGGAGCACTGGCTCCCACGTATCACCGCTATCGCCAGTTCGCCAAACGGCCCCGCGATATTCCCGGGCCAGCGCAACGCCTGATTGCTGCCAGTCTGACGCTAGGGAAATCTCAACGACCGGGCCTTTTCCAGGGAAGGCGATGGGACGCCAACTGGTGCCGCCGTTCGACGATCGGACTAATCCGGCGGATCCAGAAGCGATTATCAGTTGGTCGCTACCGGCCGCGGCCAGTAGGCCCGTGATATCGGAAACACCGCCCTTCGAGCTCAAGCCGACTGCGGTCACTCCCGCGCCCACCGCGAGCAACCGTTCTGGTCCTACGTCGTCCGGCTTAGGAATCCAGGTCCCGTCTGCGGCTCTGAACACGTGCTCGGTGGCGCCAGGAGCCGTGACACGGATGGCGTGGAGCACGCCGCCAGCGGTTGACGCAAGCCTCGTTACGATTCCGACATCGTCTGCTCTCACCGAGGACGTCTCTAAGTTCAGGCTCCAGAGGCCGTTCTCAGCAGCGATGGCCAACTCCGCGCCGGACGGACCCCTGGTGTAAGCCATCGCTCGAACCCACGCTCCCGCTGTGGCCGGCAATGTACTTACCTCACGCCAACCGGAAGGATCCTTCGCCACGACGGCGAGAGAGCGACCCCGTAGCATCGCGACGAATGCGCGGCCGTTCGAGTCAGTGGCTAGAGCCAATGGCGTGCCCTGCAGTTGAACAATCGGGTTCCACGTCCGACCCCCGTCGATTGACGTTTGCAAGCCCGTGCCGAACACTAGCTTCTCGGCGGCGATTGGGCGGCCCGACGCTGGGTCGACTTGAACGCGAACCGTATCGACGCCGAGCTTTCCCACGACTGACAGCGCACCAGCGCCTGTTTGGGGATCGACCTCGTACGAAAAATGGAGCCCTACTGCTTTGGAGCCATCCTGGCCCGTCAGGCCTGGCACGCGACTTTGTGCTGTCGACACCGCAGCATCGGAATCGATTTGCGGCGACTCCGACAGGGCCCCCGCCGCCGAACCGCTGCCCCGGCCGGATGAAGCAACAATCGCGCGAGTAGCTCGGCCCCCCGTTACGCGAATCCAGCGCTCTTCGCCGTCTGCACCGGTAACGCGCACTGTCCACGACAACCGTCGCCCATCCAAGCCACTGTCCTTTGTGGGCCTATCGTCCACATCCGTGCTTTGCACGTCGTAGATCCTCCAGCCTTCGCCCCAACCGGCGATGAGTGGCGCGCTAACGGCCAATGTCTCCTTGAGTGTCGTTGGCCTTCCATCGATTGGAGCGGCGATGTCGAGAAGGGTGCTCGATCGCACGTCATGTCTGGCCTCGGACGCGATGACGGCCCCTGCAATCGACGTCAGTGCAAGGACGAACGCAAACGCGCCGAGCAAGAGGCGAGAACGGGCTCTCGTGCCCGAAACGCTCACACCACGGCCTCGGATTCGCTCATGCAGGTTGATCCTTTCTCGGTACGCGCAGGCGGCGCAGAGCCCGAAGGGTTACGGTGCTGTTAGGCATCCTGAGACCGATCCTCGGAGAACCGCCAGTGAGATTCCCGGCAAGCGGGTTGGCGGCCTCGGGAGACACTCTAGCCTTGGTCGGACGGGCTGTCGCCGCTTATCCGATCCCATAAACGATCCCCTTTTCGATCAGCATTTTGGCGTGTGCGAGGCACTGCCTCTCGCAGTCCAGGTGCCTGTTGAACCACTGCGTGGCGATGGCAAGGTCACGCTTCAGACCAGTTGGGCCGAGGATGATGTCTTCGATACGTTCAAACCGCCGCCGCACAACCTCTGGCGTGAGGCCCACTATCGGTGCGAGTTCGCTGTTGCTGCAGCCCCAGCAGCGTGCCGCCAGGATCCGCTGGTCACCATCAACCAGCCCAGGGATGTGATGCGCCGTCGGCAACTCGCCGAGTTCGGCCGGTTCGATCGCCATGTCAGGCATCCGCTGTACCTCCGCTCGCCAGCCCTCCCCGTAAGGGTCGACGGGATTGCGGAGAGTAGAGCACATTCGTACGTGCCGCCGCAATCACCCTCGTTACTCTGCACTAACCCCCACTTCTATCAGCCTGCATTGGGCATATCCGAAGGCGGAGGGCTGTACACTCTCCGCGTGTCAGAACAACCCAACCCCTGGATCTCCACCCGCACTCGCGACGGCGATTCCTATGACGCCGTCTACGAGCAGCGCGCGGCCGCTGGCGAGGACGTCCACGGCGAGGCGAACTTCCTCGGCCGTTACCCGCTGAAGTCTGTATTGGACGCTGGCTGCGGCACAGGGCGGGTGACCCGCGAACTCGCGGCCCGCGGGCTGGACGTGGCTGGCGTTGATCTCGACCCGGTGATGCTCGCCACCGGCATGCGCAAGGCGCCGCAACTGGCCTGGCTCGTCGCAGACCTCGAAACAGTGGATCTCGGGCGCACCTTCGATGCCGTCTTGATGGCCGGCAATGTGATGATCTTTCTCACGCCCGGGAGCGAAGGGCGCGTACTCGCGAACCTGGCGCGGCACCTTTCGCCTGGCGGGCTGCTGATCGCCGGCTTTCAGCTTCGGCCGACAGGTCTGACGCTTCGCCACTACGACGAGCTTGCAGCGTCGGCCGGGTTCGAAGTAATCGAGCGCTTCGCGACCTGGGACGCGGACCCGTGGCTGGACGGCGGTGACTACGCCGTTTCCGTACACCGAAAGGGAAGCTGACCGGCATCGTCGCCTGTGTCTCCGGCAACGAAAAGGGGCCCGCCGGGAAACAGCGGACCCCTGAGTGTGTTGGCGGGAGGCGCCTCTACCCATTCACTTTCGGCAGACCTGGACCGCATGGACAGACCGGCGGCTGACCGATGCGGGCACTGTGACACCTTTGCAACGGATTTGGGTCCTCGCCTCTTTATCCCCCGGCGGCCCAGTCGAGAAGATGGCTCCATCGGCGCTCGGCGCCCAACTCATTCTGCCGATGGGGGACTAGATGGGCCTGACAGAAGTGCTGGCGATTATCGCGTTGACGGGGGCATTCGGCCTGGGCGGGGTTGTTTGGCTTGCTTCTTTTGTGGCGGTGGCGGCGGCCCAATATCTGCCCGCGGTCACCCCACCGAGCCAGTCGGACCAATTTCCGCTGGTCTGGTCGATGGCTGCTTCGGCGATGATGGTCTGGCTGTTGGGTGCGATCGCGCGGCCTCGCTAGACTTTCTTTGAAACGTGACGAAGGGGCACCGAACACTCGGCGCCCCTTCGTCGTTGTTCCAGAACCAGTGAGCGTTTAACTCTTGCGGCGCACTCCAGCGAGTCCGAGGACTCCGAAGCCGGCTGCGGTAACACTGAGCGCTACGAACGCCAGGAACGGGTTGACTTGCACTCCGCCTCCACCGCCCGCGCCGTTGCCAGTCGCCGGGAGGACGGGCGTCGGGAGGATCGCTGGCCTGGTTGCAGTCGGGCTTGGCGTTGGAATAGCCGTGGTTGTGGCGGCAGGTGGCGTCGCGGCGGGCGTGGGCGTGGGCGTGTTGGCCGGCCGAGGCGTGGCCGTTGGTGGCGCCGCGCCGATCTGGAAGCGCACCGAGGCGTGCACGCACGTCCGGTTGTCCTGCGCGACGAGGATGTAGTACGAACCATCGGGAGCTGTCGGCACCGTGAACGTCAGGAAAGCTTCGCCGTTGGCGTCCGTCTTGCCCTTGGCCACCATCGGGTCCCCAACTACCCGGAATATCGCGTTGACATTCTCGTTTGGCAGAAAGTTGTAGGCGTGGATTGTGGCACTGCTGCCTGACGGACCGAGGTTCGGCGTCACCGAAACGGCGGGTTCATTGCCGAGTTGCTGAGCTGCAACCTGCGGTTCCACCGTTGAGCACGGCGCAGGGGTCGCGGCGTACGCCGTCCCGCCTAACTGCCCAGCGTTGGCCAGCACGAGGCCGCCAAGAAAGGCAAGTACCACAGCGCCCGTCGCCAGCAATCCTTGCGCCCAGACGGTGATTCGATGGGCGCTCCGCCCACGGTTCCAAAGATTGGCTCCCATGCTCTCTCCTTCACGTCACCAATGACTGGCCCGTCGCCCGCCTTCGAGTCGCGAGAAACGTATCCGACCCGAGCACCCTGTTGTTCTCGGGGCCGGACCCTTTCTCGATCTTAACATTTACTTGCGGATCTACGAAATAGGCGTTTCCCTTACGTACGAGTTGGTGAGCGGGGATTGGCTTGCGTTGCCACGGCGTAAAAGGTCGGCGGTGCAGTGCTGGAGGGGAGTTCGTCCTCAGTCGAGCTGTTCGGCCCTCTAGCTAGCGGGCCGCGGACATCACGTGCAGGTCTTCGGGCGGAAGCTCCACGGTCCATTGCCGCCTGGAAGGGATCGCCAGCACTTCGTATGGCCGGGCGGCCAGTTCGGCTTCGAGTGCCGGGCCCGCGCCAACCGGCTGAAGGTGCAGAGTGTGCGACGTGCCGTAAGCGAACTCCTCGGTGATACCGGACGCAAAGGTGTTTTCTCCGCCAGCTGCTCCGCGGCGAATGACGACGCGCTCCGACCGGATAGCAACGTCCACGGCGTCTCCCATCGCGGCGCTCAAACCCTCGGCGCGTGAACGGCAGCGCAGGTGCAGGCCACTCACTTCGACCATCAGATCCCCCGCGCTGACCGAACGCATCACTCCCCGGAGGACGTTCGAGATCCCGGTGAGGTGCGCCACGCGGCTGCTGATCGGCCGCCGAAAGACCGCTTCGCGCGCATCGAACTGAAGCAACCGCCCACCGTCGAACACTGCGATCCGGTCTGCAAGCAGATGCGCTTCGCGAAGGTCATGGGTCACGAACACGATCGTCAGGCCGAGGTTCGACCGTAGCCGCAAGAGTTCCCGCCGCAGAGTGATCCGTAGTGATTCGTCGAGCGCGCTGAACGGTTCGTCCAGCAATAGCAGATTAGCGTCGCGGGCCAGGGCGCGGGCAAGCGCCACGCGCTGCCGTTGACCGCCGCTCAGCGTAGCTGGCCGCCGGTCGGCCAGCTCACGGATCTCGAGCAGCTCCATCAACTCGCTCACTCGGGCGGTGGTCCCTGCGCCGCGCGGCAGCGCAAAGGCGATGTTTCCGGCTGCGGACATATGCGGGAAGAGCGCCAGTTCTTGCACGACATAGCCGACCCGCCTCGCCTGCGGCGGGAGGTTGATCCCCCGTTCCGAATCGAACACCGGGTTGCCATCGACCGCGATGCGCCCGCTGCGGGGGCGCATCAGCCCGGCGATGTACTGCAGAGTGACGCTCTTGCCCGCCCCGGAGTGGCCGAACAGCACCACAACCTCGTCGCGCGCCGAGAGCGCCGCGTCGTAGACGAAGCCGCCCAGCTGGCCGTTAACCTGAAACTCCAGCGTCATCGAATCGACGCCCGTCCCGCGACCACCCGGAACAGCACAAGCACCACCAGCGCTACTGCAAGCAGGATGAGCGAGAGCGCGATGGCTCCTGCCACGCCCAGCGACGAGCCTTCAAAGGCGCTGATCACGGCGAGCGGCATGGTCTGCGTCTTTCCCTCCAGGTTGCCGGCGAAGATCAGCGTTGCCCCCAGTTCACCCATTGAGCGGGCCCAGCAGAGGACGGTCCCGGCGAGCAGCGCTGGCCACGCCTGCGGGACCGTGATCCGAAAGAACGTACGGACGCGCGACGCGCCGAGCGTGTACGCCACCCGCTCTAGCTGGACATCGACCGCTTCGAATCCGCTCTTTGCCGCCCGGATGTAGAACGGCGCGGCCACGAGCAGCTGGGCCATGATCACGGCGATAGTGCGGAACCCGAATGTGAATCCGGTCCAGGCCTCCACCGGCTCGCCGATTAAGCCACGCCTGCCGAAAGCGGTCAGCAGTGCTACGCCGGCGACCGTCGGCGGAAGGACGATCGGCAGGTCGATGAGCGCATCGACGATGGCCATGCCGCGAAAGCGCGCACGGGCGAGCAGGTAGGCGATGGGTGTGCCGAAGATCAGGGCAAGGGCCACGGTGACCGTCGATGTCCAGAGCGAGAGAGTGAGCGCCTGGCGTACCTGAGAGGTCCGCAGCAGCTCCCACGTGCCCGGCTCATCGAGTGCCCGATCCACGAGCCCCACAAACGGGATGACGAAGAAGATCCCGAACGCAACGGCCAGGAACACAACGGTTGCGGTTGTAGCTCGATCAAAAGTGAACACGCGCTAGTTCTGCCGCGCCGGCTTGCCGAACCCGAACTTGGTCAGCACGCCCTGTCCGTCGGCGCCGAGGATGAAGGCCACCCACGCCTTCGCGGCCGCGGCGTTCCTTGCTCCCTTCAGCATCGCGACCGGGTACTGGGCGATAACGTTGTACTGGGCGGGGATCTCCACGAGTTTGACCTCGTTCAGGGCGGTGGAGGCGTCGGTGGCGTAGACCACGCCAGCGTCAGCTTCGCCGAGCTGCACTTTCGTCAACACGGCCCGCACATTCGCTTCGTTGCTCTTGAGATTGGCCAGCGCTTTGTCGGAGAAATCAGCGGAAACGCCGCTGCCCGCTTTGGAGGCGTTCGCGAAAATTTCTCGAGAGTATTTCCCGATCGGCACTTCCGGGCCGGCCAGCACAAGGCGGATGCCGGGCTTCGCCAGGTCGGCGAACGTCGCCACCGGCGACCCAGACTTTGGGACCACGAGCGTGGGCAGGTTGGTGGCGAAGATCACCGGATCCGCGGCACTGCCTTTGTCTGTGACCACCCTCATCTGCGCCAAGTCCGCGCTGGCGAACACGTCTGCCGGCGCTCCTTCATTGATCTGCGTGGAAAGAGCGGACGATGAAGCAAAGTTGAAGGTGACCTTTGCATTTGGATTCCCTTCTCGGAACTTCCTTGCAGCTTCCTTGAACGCGTCGGTCAGTGACGACGCGGCAAAGACGACCACCTCGCCCTCGACCGGGGGCGTCGTGGCGCCGGAGGCAACCGTGGCGCTTGGCTTTGCGTCAACGTCGCCTCCGCACGCGGCCAAGGCTGTGGCCGACACCGTCAACAGGAACAGCAGCGTAAGCAAGAGCCACCCTTGGCGACGGTCAGCAGCCATCATGCAATCGAATGCTCGATTTCGTAGGCGTAGGCCTTGAGCCAACCCAGCGTCCCTTCGGCGGCCGATCGCTTCGATTGGGCGACGAGACGGCGAAACGGCGATTCCTGCCCGCCGCTCTGGACGAGCATGAGGTACTCTTCGCACACACTGATCTGCTCTGCGAGGAGCGATCGAAGCGCACCGCGGTCAATCACGTCGAGAAAGAAGAGCTTCAACAGGAACTCGAGTCGGACCTCTCGCATGCGTTCGACCGGCCGCCGAAGCCAGTCGTTCACGAGCTCGCGGCCCTCGTTGGTCAGCACGTAGGTCTTGCGGGGAGGGCGAAGCCCGACGCGGTCTTCGCTCCACGTCACGAATTGCCGGCTCTCGACGTTGCGCAGGTAGGTGTAGAGCGTGCTCTGCTCGACCGGGCAAACGGCATCCAGGCCTTGTTCGCCCAGGAAGCAGATCATCTCGTAGCCGTGCATCGGTCTCAGCGCGAGCAGCCCGAGTACGGCGTATTCGCCAGGAAGCAGTGCGCGTTCGGTCACGGGGCGAAATGCTACAGGCCTACCGAATACTTGGCAATGGAATATACGCCCGCGAACCTATCCTCAAGAAGCCAGTTACCGGCAACAGCTAAGAGCATCCAGTGCGGGCGGGATTTTGGTGGAAGCCGTAGTGGTGCTGGAGAGCGGCTCCGAACTCCTTGCCGCATCACCAGTGGAAGCGCCGAACAGCTCGGACTCGAAGCCGGTCCGAGGGTGCTCGCCATGGCGAAGGCCTCTGAGGCATGGGGGGCCTGCCCTGAGCGCGCAGCTACCGCTACAGCGTCATCGGCGCGCGGCTCGTGAATTCGTAGAGCATCGCTGGCCGGTGTGCGCCCTGCTTCATGGTCTGGCCAGTCTCGCCTACAATCCCGAGACCAACCACGCGTCGCCGAAAGTTCCTCTTGTCCATCTGCTCGCCGAGGATCGCTTCGTAGACGCGTTGCATCTGGGTCAGTGTGAACCTCGCTGGCAGCAGGCTGTAGACCACGTTCGTGTACTCCAGCTTGTTGCGCAGCCGTTCTTCGGCGTACTCCAGCACCCGTCCGTTGTCGAACGCGAGCGCGGGCAGGCCGCGCGCCGGATGCCACGCTGGCCGCCACTCTAACTCGGTGCGCAGGCGTACGCGCGCCACGTCTACGAGTGCGAAATAGGTGACCACAACGTCCGCGCGGCCATCGCCCAGCCGGTCGAAGGTGTAGAGCTGTTCGAGGAAGACGTCCGATACGCCGGTCTCGTCCGCCAGCTTGCGCGCAGCCGCGCCATCGAGCGACTCGCCGTCACGCAGCACGCCACCTGGCAGCGCCCACTGGTCGCGGCAGGGCTCGGCGGCGCGTTCGATCAGCAGGACCGATAGCCGCTCCTGCTGGACTGTGAAAATGACGACGACAACCGCGGCGGCCATCTGCGAAGTGTAGTCCCCCGGCTCCCAACGCTCAGACTCGCGGGGCAACCTCGCGCATGAACTGGCGAAGCGCCGAAAGCAGGTCACCCTGCGTGCGCGCTGGGAGCGAGAGCATCAGTTCGTCCAGCCCACCCTCGGCGTACATACGGATGTCCGCCGCCTGGTCGTCCGCGGAGCCCGTGAGCGGTGGCCTGGGGCCCGCGGGAGCCCTCCGGCCGGCTGGCATGTGGCGCAAGCACACCGGCCCCGGCGCCCGCTCGAATCGCGCGCACTCCGCGCGGTAGCCGGTGATCGCCTCGCCGATATCCGCTGGAGCGATGTTGATTGGGTGCCAGCCGTCGCCGATCTGCGCAGCGCGGCGCACACTCGCGGGTCCGTTCCCGCCCACCCAGAGCGGGATCGTCCCGCGCCTGTTGGGCGCGGCTTTCGGGAACATGCGCATCTTGTCGTACGTGGTGTAGCGCCCGGCGAAGCTCGACGTCTCGGTCTCCCAGAGGTTGCGGTAGACCCGCAAGTACTCGTCCGTGCGCGGCCCGCGTTCGGCGAACGGCACACCCAGCGCCTGGAACTCCGGTTCGAGCCAGCCGGCCCCTACGCCCACGATCAGCCGCCCGGAACTCAGGTAGTCCACCGTGCTCAGAAACTTCGCGGTGAACACCGGGTCCCGGTAGGGCACAATGAGGACGCTGGTCCCCAGGGTGATATGACGCGTCTCCGCCGCCAGAAAGGCCAACGTGGCCAGCGGTTCATCCATGAATTCCGGGATGTAGTCCGAACCCTCGGGGACGATGATGTGGTCGCTCACCCAGAGTGAATCGAAGCCGAGCTCCTCCACCGCGTGCGCAACCGCCCGGATCGATTCTGGCGTGGCGAAGGCGTTCGCCTGGGGGATAGCTACTCCGTAGCGCATGCGAAGCTCCGTGGTTGGGATATTTGGGAGCCTACAGCAGTCAGGTCGCGCCCACACAGTGGTTCAGGATGACCGAAACGCGCATCGCCACATACAATGAGTGTCCTGCGCGGAGGGGTCGCATAGTGGCCGAGTGCGGGCGCCTGCTAAGCGCTTACTGGTTGTTAAGATCAGTCGAGGGTTCGAATCCCTCCCCCTCCGCCAGCCACTTGCTCGCCAACCGTTGGCCTGCTCGAAACGCCCCACCACGCCGCGCCGAGACGTTGGCAGCGAGAAGCGAACCATGAACTACTACCTCTGGACCGTCGGCTGCCAGATGAACAAGGCAGATAGCGAAAAGCTCGCCGCCGGGTTCGACCGCCTGGGGATGAAGGCCACGGACCGCATGGAGCGCGCTGAACTCGTTGTCATAAATACGTGCAGCGTCCGCCAACACGCCGAAGACCGCGCCTATTCGAAGCTCGGACGTGTACGTGAACTGAAGCAAGAGCGCCCGGACCTCAAGGTTGCCGTGATGGGCTGCATGGTCGGCCTGAAGACGGACGACCTGCGCAAGCGGTTTCCGCAAGTGGACGTGTTCGCGCGGCCGCAGCAGTTCGAGCCGATCATGGCGCTGGTGGAGCAGCCCTCCGAAGACCTCGGCGGCGAGTTCTGGCCCACCACCCACGCGATCCCCGAAGGCCCGACGGCCTACGTGCCCGTGGTCCACGGATGCAACAAGTTCTGCACCTACTGCATCGTCCCCTACCGCCGCGGCCGCGAAAAGAGCCGCCCAATGGACGAAATCGTGCGCGAAGTTGCTTACCTTAGCCTCCACGGCGTGCGCGAAGTGACGCTGCTTGGCCAGACCGTTGAGGCGTACGGGCACGACCTTGAGGAGCAGCCCGACCTCGGCGACCTGATGCGCGAACTCTCCGCGATCGGGAGGCTCGAACGCATTCGCTTCCTCACCTCCTATCCGAAAGACATGACGCACCGCATTCTCGAAGCCGTGGCGGAGCTACCGAAGGTGATGGAGTGCTTCTCTCTGCCTGTCCAGGCCGGAAGTGACGCCGTCCTCGACTCCATGCGCCGCGGCTACACCGTGGACGAGTATCTCGAAAAGATTACCGAAGTGCGGGAGCTGATGCCTCACGCCGGGATTACCACGGACATCATCGTCGGCTATCCGGGCGAGACGGACGCCGATTTCGAAGCCAGCTGCGAGGTTCTCGAAACCGTGCGCTTCGACAAAGTGCACGTCGCCGCCTACTCGCCGCGGCCCGGCACGATCGCCTTCCGCAAAATGCCGGACGACGTGTCCGCCGATGTCAAAGCCGAGCGACTGCACCGCATCGAGGCCGTCGAGGCCCTGATTTCGCAACAGATCAATGACACCTACCTCGGCACCACCCAGCAGATCCTGGTTGAAGGCGCGAAGAAGGGCCAGCCGTTTGGCCGTACGCGCACGGGCAAGCTGGTCCATGTGACCAGCCCCGCGCGAGAAGGCTCGCTGATCGATGTTCGCATAGATCACGCCGGCCCCTTCTCCCTCCGCGGCGAGTGCGAAGACTCCCTCATCCTCGCGTAGCTCGGCCCCGGCCGCCGGCCCAGAGACGAGTGTTGAGGGGTGCGGCCACTTTGTGCTTTTCAGAAAAAGTGCTTTTGCGTTATTAGCCCGTTTAGCGCGTTCCTAGCGCGTTCGCTAACGCGTTCGCCAACGTCTGAAGCGGTTTAGCGGTTTTTGGGAGGGTTTGAGGGGTTTGACCGAGCGCGGCAGGAAGAGGGATCGAGGCGGAGATGGCGCGGGCGTACATTTCTGGAGGTTGGCATGGGGAGTGGGCTAAGGCGAGGACCGGATGGCGCTGGGGACCTACGGAGTGACGGAGTGCCACGGGCAACGCGAAAGGCCCCGGACGCAAGTCCGGGGCCTTTCGATTGGGTCTCGTGAGAGACGGGGCCTAGTTGCGGGTCTTGCGGCGGCCGGCGGCCATGAGGGCCATGCCGGAACCGAGGATTGCGATGCCGATGAGGGCAAGGAACCCGTTGAATGAAGTTGCCGCGCCGGAGATCCCGGTGCCCGTGTTCGGGGCGACCGGGGTGCTGAGCGCGCCCGGTCCCGGAGTCTTCTCGCCAGCGACGGCCTCCAGTGGCTCCGTCGGCTTGGGCTGAGTCGTCTTGGTGGCTGTCGGCGGCACCGGCGTATTGGTGGCCTTCGGTGGCACAGTCGTGTTGGTCGGCGTCGCCGCCGGAGTGGTCGGCGTCGGTGTTGGCGTGTTGACGATGAGCGGATTGCAGTTCGTGCAGTCCGGCGTGACGGTCGGCGGGGCCGCCTTGGTGTTCATCACGCAGACGAGCGTGAGCTGGCCAGTGCTGACCGCCGCGGAAGCACCGCTGGTGTAGAGGCGGATGTCTGTCGGGCAGCTCGCCGTGGTGCTGCTGTTTGTGAAGACAGCGTAGCCAACGAGTGTCCAGCCGCCGCCAGGGGCAGTCTCGACAACGCTATGGTTGCCCGGAGCAACCGACTTCGGAGTCGTGACTCCGCCGAAGGTGATTGCGCTGCCCCAGGTTGCGCCATCGATAGTCCCGTTGAACAGGCTGCCGTCGGCGAACGAGGACGCACCTAGGTCCCGCACCTTCTTGACCGCGATCGTGCCGTTGTTGCAGTCCGTCCGGGTCGTGGGGAAGCTGTGCTGGGCGGTGTTTGAGGCGCCGCTGGTGATAGCGATCGCGCCCTGCGTGTCGAAGTTTGCGGTCGCCGTGTTGGTGACGATCTGGTCCGAGCAGACCTGGTCGTTCGTGTAAACGGACATGGTGACTGTGATCACCAGGTCGCCGTTGGCCGGGGCCGTGAGGCCGGTGCAGGCGAAGCTCAGAAGGTTGGCCGCGATCGTGCAGGAGCCCGTGTTCGGCGTCTTCGAAAGATTCGAGATGGTCTGCGTGGTCCCGCCCTGGCTAAAGGTGTCGTTGAGGCTGATGTTGGTGGCGTCGATTCCGCCAGCGTTGGTCACCGTGATGGTGTAGTGGGTGGCGTCCACCTTGACTTTCTTGATCGTCGGCAGGGCGACCAGGGAGGCCTTGGTGTTCATCACGCAGATGAGCGTGGTCTGATTGGAGCTGACCGACACCGGAGTGCCGAAGGTGTAGGCGCTGCGCGCGGCAGGGCAGACAGAATCAACGTTGGCGTTGGTGACCACCGCGTAGCCGATCGGCGTCCAGCCGTTCTGGTTGCCGGTTTCGGCGAACGTGTGGCTGCCGGCCGTGACGCTGATTGGGGCCGTGCTCAGGTTGAAGCCGATAGGCCCCCAGAGCGTGCCGCTAACGCCGTCGATGTTGCCGCTGAACTGCGAAGCATCAGCGGGCTGGTTGGTCAAGGGGTCCTTGACCTTGTGGACGATGACTTTGCCGTTGAGCGGCGTTGGGTCACCAGCGCAGAGCGCGTCGATTTCGGCGTCCGTGCCGACGTTAGCCGCGAGGTTGACCTGGATGCCGATGTACCGGTACAGGAGGCCACCCGGGAAGGTGAAGTCACGGGCCGCGTTGTCGGCAATGTACGGGCCGGGCGTCGGGTCGAAGGGGACGCCACCGACAGCCTGAGCGACCCAGTTGATGCCGTCGTTGCTGCCCCAGACGGTGTATTCGTTCGCTTCGTTGGCGGCGCTGCCAGTGGAGCCGCCGTCATCAGCGTGGTCGATCGAGGGGAAGACCCGGACCGTGTTGGTGCCGGTGTTGATTGGGAGCGACCAGACCATGCGATGGCCGGTGCCCGCGTCCTCTACCTGCACCCACTGGTGGTCGAAGGCGTTGCCCGCGCCGGGGTTACCGAGCGGGGCGTTCGGGCTCCAACCGTATACGTTAGGAGTGAACCAGTAGCCCGTGAGGCCGTTGACCGTGGCCGCATCGAGGGCAAGGAACTGGCCGTTCGGCAGGCCGCAGACACCGCTGAACGTGGTTGCGTAGTTGTAGAAGCAGACAGTCACAGCGTCAGCCCCCGAGGCGATAGTCGCCGTGCCATCCAGGCCGCTGACGTTCGCCGAGGCGCCCGTCGGGGCCGAGGGGCAGGTGGCGTTCGCGCCGTTGACGATCTGCCAGCCGAGGATTGCGTAACCCGTGGCGGCTGTCTCGGTGACGGTGTGCGTGCCGATGCCGATTTCGGTCTGCTTCGGGTTGTTCTGAGCGATCGGGAAGGCGGGGTTCAGCCCGTCAACCTTGATGCTGAATGAGGTGTTGTCGTTCGGCGAGCCGGGGATGACCTTCTTGATGGTGAGGTCACGCGGGCCGACGTTGAAAGCGATGCAGATCACCGGGTCGTTTGCACCGGTAGTGCCCTGGAACCCGATGAATTCGTCGTTATCGCCGTTGAGGACGTCGTCGTAGCAACGCAGCGACCCGAAGCCGTACGCCGCCTGGGGCACTTCCGAGACCCAGAGGCCGCCAGCGTGGACGAGGTCCAGTTCGGCCTGCGTCAGGGTAACGGTCACTGTGCCGTCACCGCCGGTGACGACGCTGCGGATGAAGTTGGGGCTCGAGTTGGTGAGTCCGTTGCCGCTGTTGAGGGCGCTCAACAGGTTGAATGTCCAACCGGATGCCTTGACGCAGTTGGCGGGAATGTCGGATTCAGCCGCCTTGCCCTGGTTGGCAGCAGCGTTGAGTTCGTTGGCATGGCCGCCGGTTTCGTCGATGTTAGTGAACCCGGCGTTGGCCGGCACCGAACCGTAGTTCGGGCAGATCGCCTTGATGAACTTCACAGTCTGCGTGAGGCAGAGCTCCGAGTTGCCGGTGAGGGTAATGGTGGGGCCGACGGCAGGGGTGAACCCCTGAGTGCCGACCTGTAGCTGGGCTGTGTTGTTGAACGATTGGTCAGCGCAGGTGCGGACCGGCGTCGTCGCCGGCTTCACGTTGAACGTGATGCTGGACGAGGTCTGCGAGCCGCCGGGCATGGAACATCCAACGCCGCCAACGGAGATCAGTGCGGTCTGGAAGTTCGCGGTGGCGTCGTTCGGCGTGCAGGTCGCGCCGCCGGTGAACGCTGGGCCGGACGACACGATGACGTTCGTGTCCTTGATGTGAACCGTCTGGCTGCTGCCAGGGAGCGTTACAGGATTGACCACGGAGACCGTCCACTGGACGTCGGCCGGGTCGGTGACGCTGAACGCGCTTGTCTGGCTGCCCGCACCCTTCTTAGTGATGCCGGGCTGGCCGCACTTGGCGGTGTCTGCGGCAATCGTGTACTCCGTGCCGTTGGCACCTGTGGTGCCGCCGACGGCGCCGCCGCCAATTGTGTTCCCGGCGATGTCCTTCACGAGGGCCGAGTTGTTAATCGTCTGGGGCAGGCAGGCTGCCGCGGGCCCGAAGGGCTTGCTGACCTTGACGACCATCGTCGAGGCAGCGGCGGCGGTGCAGGCGATCCCAGGTGTGGACATGCTTGTAACGTTTGCCACCGCGCTGGGGCAGGTGCCGCCGGAGACCGAAACGAAGGTCGCGCCCGCGTCGATGATCGTGACGTCGTAGGGCGAAACGGTGTTGGCCGTGTTGTTGACGTTCACGTTCCAGTAGGCAAATCCGCCTGTAACGCCGTCCGCGTTCTTCGTCTTTGAGACGCTCGGGTCGAAGACCTGGGCGTTCTTCTCATTGAATATGCAGAAGATGACGTTGCCGTTGGCGACGAGCGTCTGGGCGGCGCTGCCGCCGGTCGATGCAACGGGCGGGTTCGGGCAGGTGACCCCGTTGGAGGTAAACACGCCCGCGCTGTAGCCCAAGAGCGTGTACCCGTTGGTGTTGGTCTCGCTGACCGAATATGAGCCCACGCCCATGCTGCCCCAGCCCGTTGTACCGGAGGGGTCGCCCGTAAGGTCGGTGAAAGACCGGTTGTAGGCCGTGCTAGGCCCGGTCACCGTGCCGCCAAACTTGTCCGTGAAGTTGGATGCACTGCCCGAGACGACCTTCTTGACATAGACGTTGCCGGTCGTGGTCGTTGGGGTAGGCGTGTTTGTCGGTGTTGCCGTTGGAGTCTTGGTGGCGGTCGGAGTCGGCGTATTAGTCGGCGTATTAGTCGGCGTGTTGGTCGGTGTGTTGGTTGGTGTTTTGGTCGGCGTATTAGTCGGCGTATTAGTCGGTGCGACATCGCCAGCGTCGTAGCAGAAGCTGATGTGGCTGATCCCGTTACCCGTGCCGCTTTGCGGCCCGAGATTCGTGTCGCCCGTGCTCTCCGTCGCGGCTGCGTTGCCGGCGTACACATACAGGTTATGCTTGGCGTCCCCGGCCTTCACGAGGACGGCATCAACACCGAAGTTGGAGGTCCAGTCGAAGGTTCCGGGGGTGCCCGAGTTGGACGCGACGTAGTTTGTGATGGTCACTGTCCTCGATCCTTGGGTGACAGTACCGTTGCCGGGAGGCTCGATCTTAAACTCGCTCCACGTCTGGCCGCCGCCGTAGATGGAATCCAGACCAGGCGTCTGGCCCTGAGTCCCGCAGGTGGGGCTCGTATCGGTTGCCGTCGCATTGGGAAGGGCGATGGGCGCAACGCTTGCCGCTCCCGCACCTCGAAGCGTGGCGACGCCGCCGAGTGTGGCGAACAAGATCGCCATGAGCGCCGCGAGCATTAGGCCGCTCTG